>NZ_VFOX01000001.1:1226635-1533294 GCF_006716345.1 Microbacterium saperdae | reverse complement strand
CGGCAGGAAAGGGTGGGTCCAGGTGCCGGTCGCGTTCACGAGTGTGCGCGCTCGCCACTCGTCGTTCCCCGCCCGCACCGCGAGCATCCCGTCCTCCTCGTCGACGCGCTCCACGGCCACCGGCCGGATGACCGGCAGGTCATAGGTGCGTTCATAGGCGGCGAAGTACGCCGGTACGGCGACGTTCGCGCGCTCGCCGTCGCGCGGTGGCGGGGTGTCTCCCGGTAGCTCGGCCACGCCGTGCACATCGCGCATCGTGAGAGCATCCCACCGGTGTCTCCACGCTCCCCCCGGCTCGGCATCCGCATCCAGCACGACGTGCGAGATCCCGAGGCGCGCCAGATGGAACGACGACGAGAGACCCGCTTGCCCTGCACCGATCACGATGCTGTCGAGGATGTCCACGTCTGAGTGAACGTCGGAGCCGGCGCCGTTGTTCCGCTCGTCCCCAGACACGGAACCGTGATCAGAGCTCGATCTCGTAGTGAGTGAACCCGGTGTGCGACGCCACCCGGTCGTACACGCGACGTGCGGTCGCATTGCCGTCCTGCGTCAACCAGTACACCTTCTCGCACCCCTGCTGCTCCGCCCAGGTGCGCACGTGTGCGATCAACGCGGTCCCGGTTCCCGCACCGCGCGTGCTGGGACCGACGAACAGGTCCTCCAGGTAGCAGTATCCGGAGATGCTCCACGTGGAAGGGTGGGTCAACCAGTGCACCAGACCGATCGCAGTCCCGTCCTCGTCGCGGGCGATGGCTCCGTGCACCCCCGCATCGGCGGTGAGACGTCGGAAGGTCTCTGCGGTGACCTCGGCGGGAAGCTCGGACTCGTAGAACCGCAGATAGCCGTCCCACAGCTCCGACCACGCGTCGAAGTCCTCCGGGCGGATGGGCAGGATGCTCGTCATACGGTCAGCCTAGGCGCGGCGCGCCCGGGAGGGAGGCGCCGATTGGTGTTCGCGCTGATTCGTGTAGTACTCTTTTCGAGTTGCCCCGCGGTACGAAAGGGCAGCATGAGGGCCTGTGGCGCAGCTGGTAGCGCACCTGCATGGCATGCAGGGGGTCGGGGGTTCGAGTCCCCCCAGGTCCACAATGAACCCCTGGTCATCCAGGGGTTTTTTGTGTTTCACGGGACCGAAGAAAGCGGCGACTCGCCTCGTGTGCGCGCTGCGACGACGCCTGCCTGAGTCGACCAGGAGCGCGTACGTCTCCCCCGACCGCCGCCCAGGCACGTGGACAGCGGCATGGGCGATGGGTATGCTCTGCGTCAGGGAGAGTGCCGCTGACCCGAAAAGGGGCACTTATGTCTGTCAACGTCGGAATCATCGAGGATCACACCGTGATGCTTCGAGGGATGATCGCTATCCTCCACAGCAGTGACGACGTCCGAGTCAGGGCAGCCGCCCCGACGGCGTCCGCCCTGGTGGCGGCATCCCCCGGACTGGATGTCGTGATCCTCGCCCTGAACCTCATCGACGGCTCCACCCCCGCTGAGAACATGCGTCGCCTGAAGCCGCTCGGCGCGCGCGTCATCGTGCACGCGCCCGACGCGCAGCCGTATCTCCTCAGAGAAGCGATGCAGGCCGGCGCACTCGGCGCTCTTCCCCGAACCGCCGACGCTTCACAGACCATCGCGGCCGTCCGCCGAGCGTCCGCCGGCCACGCCATCCCGGGGGCGGCGCACTCGACGACGCGCGTCGGCGCCCCCTCGTCCGACCCGATCGCGTTGAGTGCACGGGAATCCCAGGTGCTCGCGCTGTATGCGTCCGGACGAACCGCCACACAGGTGGCGCAACGGCTGCATGTCGCTCCGGCGACAGTAATCGAGCACATCCGCAACATCCGGGCGAAGTACGTCATCGTCGATCGTGCGGCGCCCACGAAGGTCGATCTCTTCCTCCGAGCGGTCGAGGACGGCCTGATCTCGCCGGGGGCGAGGATCGCTGCGGATCACTCGCCTGACGCTCCCCTGTCGGCGGTCCACCGCGCATCGAGCGCCGAGGAACGGTCGCGGGCCGACCGTCTGGCGCTGTCGCGATAGGCCGCGCGAACGTAGGCGGGGCGGATCTTGTACTCCGAACCCCGATGCGGGTCAACCCGCTCCCCTGCGCGCCCCTGGTCGTCCTACCGTGAACGCACCTGACGAAAGGACACGACCATGTCGAACCCCATCCCCCCGATCGTGCCGATCCCCGACGACGACGCGACCGACGGCGTCCCCACCCGCGAGGTGGACGGCGAGACGGTGCTCGATCCCGATGCGGACGACGCGCAGGTCACGAGCGTCGAGGCCGATCGGATCGCGAGCAGCGCGGATGCCGACCCGTACGACGATGACGACGAGTGATCCGACCCTCCCCTGTCGCCCTACGCGGGCGGCGGGGGAAGATGCGGGATGGTCACCGGGCGTGTGGCCCTGCTGACGCTCAGCATCCGCTGCACATCGTCGAGCACCGCGAGTGCAGAACCGTAGCGCGTTGCGAGCGGCAGGTCGCGCAACCAGACGACTTCGACCTCGGTGTCGTCCAACTCATAGACCCGGGCGACGGCATGCCGGGAGTCATCGGGTGGGTAGCGCAGGTCGCTGATCACCCACTCCGATCGTGAGACTCGGCGCAGCGCGCATCTCGGATCCGGTACATCAGACATTCCTTAGCCCTCCCAGACCTCGTCCCCCGCATACGAGTGTGCGCGAGGAGGCCACGGCAGGATAGACCCTTGACAGGATCTCCCGAATGACCAGGGTCAGTGGATCGCGGCCTCTGCGGAAGCCACCTGGGCCCGCCACCACGGGGTCTCGATGAACCCGCGCTTCATGAACACCAGCTCCATCGCCGCGTTCCATCCCCGCACACCCTTGAGGTGGGCGATGGTGCCGGTGAGGAAGTCGTGCAGCGTCTCGGTCGAGGGCAGGATGATCTCGCAGTACAGCGAGTTCTCCTCCAGCACCGTGGCGAGGAAGCGCACCGACACGTGCTGAGCGAGCGTCTGTGCGACGGAAGCGAGGTGCGAGGGTTCGACCCGGAGCATGAGCAGCGTCTCGGCGCTCATGCCCAGCGCAGACGCCGGCACCATCGTCACGGTCGTGAGGCAGCCCGCACTGCGCATGCGCTCATACCGGCGACGCACGCTGCTCTCGTTCATGTCGAGCTTCGCGGCGATCGACAGGAACGATGCGCGCCCGTTGATGCTGAGCTCCTCGACGATCGCGTGGTCGGCGTCATCGAAGTGCGTGGGATCACAGGTGTTCGGCGCCGGCATGTAGGACTGCGGGTCGGCCGTGGGCTCGGCATGGGAGTCGTACAGTTGACGCCCCCAGTCGAAGCTCACCTTGTACGTGTGCACCACGAGGTCGCTGCGCCACCGCTCGACGCCCGGGATCCCCTGCAGATCGGTGAGCACATGCGCGTAGTTCGCGGAGTCGCCGGGGATCACGACCTCGGCGAAGACATCGAACTTTCCCGTCACCAGGGTGACGAAGCGCACGTAGGGCGATCCGATCAGCGACTGGGCCACGGCGAGCTGCGCACCCGGCGTGCAGTTGATCCGTACGAAGAACGTCTCGACATGGCCCTCGCTGCCGAGTGTCGGCACGATTCCGACCCGCACCACGCCCTCGGCGAGCAGTTGCTGCCCGCGGCGGGTGACGGTGGAGACGGATGCCCCGGCGAACTCGGCGATCGACGTCCAACTCGCCCGCCCGTCCTGCTGGAGAGCGACGACGATGCGTCGGTCGAGGTCGGTCACGTCTCGAGAGATATGCACTCCGCTCATCGTGTCGGCGGGCACACCCGGTGCAGGAACGCTCGCACTGTTCTGGTCCACGCCTCTGCCTCCTCGATCTGCGGCGAATGTCCCGACTTCTCGAACACCACCATCTCAGAATCCGGAATGAGATCGGCGATCACCTGGCTACACGATACTGGCGTGATCCAGTCCGTCCGTCCCACGGTGATGAGTGTCGGCACTCCGATCTCCTGCAGCCGGGGCTTGAGGTCGTAGTTCGGCAGGTTCACCGAGAACGCGTAGTTGTGAGCCTGATAGCGGTACGGCGTGGCCTGCACCTTGCGCTCGACCGCCTCAGGATCGTAGGTGAAGTCGTACAGCGGCAGGATCTCGCGCCAGCAGTCCTTGAGGTCCTCGTCGTCGTACACCTGTCCCACATCGATCCGATCGAACTTCTCCATGTCGATGGTCACACGGTCGGATGCGAGGGCGTTCTCGCGCGCGAGATGCGCGTTCGAGTTGTCGGGCGAGGTGTCGCGCAGCACCACGGCCGACACGCGCTCCGGGTACCGCAGCGCGTATTCCATCGACATGAATCCGCCGTAGGAGCCGCCGGCCATCACGATCTTCTCGGCGCCGATCCACTCGCGCAGACCGTCGATGTCGGCGGCCCACTGCTCGTGACTGTAGGTGCCCTTCCCCTCGCTCTGTCCGCTGCCGCGCGCATCGAACACGATCACGCGGTACTCGTCGGCGAGGCGGCCGAAACTGGCACGAGGTTCGGCCCGTGACCCCAGCCCCGGGGCTCCGTGATGGGTGATGATGACCGGCGCGCCTTCGGGTCCGAGCACCTCCACGGCCAGGTGGTTGCCGTTGATCTCGACCCACTGGTGGTCGGTCGTGGCGGCGGCGAACTCGGGAGACACCTCGGGCGTCGATGACATGTGTTCCTCTTTCTCGGATGGTGGTGTGGCGCTCAGAGCGCGATGGTGCAGTCGTCGAGCGCGCGCGGGAAGGTGGTCAGCGCCTCGGCACCGTCCGCAGTCACGAGCATGCTGTCGCTGATCCGGTAGCCCGCATGTCCCGGCACGTAGATGCCCGGCTCGTTGGAGACCACCATTCCCGCTGCGAGCAGGGTCGCATCGCCGTCTTCCAGCCACGGAGCCTCGTGCATGCCCAGTCCGATCCCGTGGCCCTGGCGGTGGCGGATGAACGCGCCCAGGCCGGCGTCGCGGATGACGTCGAGGCACAGCCGGTTCGCCTCGCGGCACTCGAGCCCGGCGCGGATGGTGTCTCGTCCCACCTGCTGCGCGGCACGGATCGTGTCGTGATAGCGGCGCTGATCGTGCGTCGGTTCGCCGAGCACGAAGGTGCGCTCGCCCTCGATGAAGCGGCCTCCCACCGCGCATCCCAGCGACAGCATGAACGTGTCGCCGGCCTTGAGGCGGTTGACCGAAGGGAGCCCATGCGGGAATGCGGAGTTCGCGCCGGAGTAGACCAGTCCCCCCGCGAGGAGTGAGGCGACGACGACGTTGCGATGCTCCGCATACATGAGCCCCGTCCCCGCGGAGGTGACGTGGCGCTCGAGCTCCGCCTCGGTGGGCAGCTCTCCCCCGGCGGCGACGGCGTCGGTCACCAGCTGCACGCCGGCGTCCAGCATCCGGTCGGTGATGCGCGCGGCCTCGCGGTGCAGGACGATCTCCTCCGGGAACTTCACGTAGCGGGCACGGGTGACGAGATCGGAACCGATGAACTCCGTGTCGGCCATGGCCGCTCGCACGGCGCTGAGTCGCTGGTGCGACATGGTCGACGCGAAGCCCACCCTGCAGCGGCGCCCCACGACGTCGGCGAGCACCGCGAAGGGCGGCACGACGCCCGGATACTCGAAGAAGGCGACGAGCTCCGCGCGAGCCGACTGTGATTCGGCGTACTCCCGTTCCAGCTCGGGCAGCAGCATGACGACGCGTCCGGTCAGGTCCAACCAGATCGCCACGGGCCGCTCCGACGGGTGATGGAAGAACCCGGTGAGGTAGGCGATGTCCTCGGGGTGATCGGTCAGGAAGGCGTCGAAGCCCTCCTCCGCCATCCGCTCCCGCACGCGCGCCTGCACGCGATCGAAGAACGCGGGGGTGAGACGCTGATCGAAATCGGTCATGTCGGGCTCCTAGCGGGCGAGATGACGCGGGTTGCGCGCGTCGTTGTACGAGATGGAGAGCAGCGTCGCCGAGAGCACCAGGATCAGGATCGCGATCGACGGGAACAGCGTCAGCCACCACGCGCTGACCATGGCCCCGGCCTGCTGGGCCTCGTAGAGGATCCGTCCCCACGACCAGGTGGTCGGATCTCCGAGCCCGAGGAACGCGAGCCCCGCCGCCGACAGCACGGCACGCGAGGCGGTCACCACGACAGAGACGACCACGACCGGCGTCACAGCCGGCAGCACGTGGCGGGTGATGATCCACAGCGGCGAGGTCGTCATGAGCCGAGACGCGTCGACGTACGGGAGCCCGACGACGGTGAGCGCCTGCGAGCGGACGAGTCTGGTCACCTCGGGCCACGAGAACGCCGCGACCACGAAGATGATCGTCGAGGTGCTCGGACCGACCAGCGCGGCGATGAGGATCATCAACGGGAGCACGGGCAGCGAGAGCGTCATGTCGACGATCACGCTGATGAAGCTGTCCAAGCGCCGGAAGTACGCACCGACCACAGCGATGATCGTGCCGAAGATGATGGCGATCACGGATGCCGCGACCGCGACGAGCACGCTCTGCTGCGTACCCCAGATGACCTCGGAGAACACGTCGCGTCCGAGGGCGTCGGTGCCGAACCAGTGGTCACCGCTCGGGGGACGCAGCACGTCAGGGCCGTAGCTGGCGGGGTACGGGGCGATCAGGGGTGCCGCGAGAGCGATGATCACGAGCAGGATCAGCAGTCCCAGGGAGATCATGCCGAGCGGGTCGCGTCGGAACGCACGCCAGGTGTGGGCGCTGGCGCGCTCGCTTCCTGCGGCGGTCGGCTCGCTGGGAGCGAGGGTCTCGGAGGAGGGAATCGGAGCGGTCATGAGGTCTTCACTCTCGGGTCCAAGTAGCCGTAGACGATGTCGGTGAGCGTGTTCGCGACCACCACGGTGGCGGCGAGCATCAGGAAGGCGCCCTGCAGCACCGGGAAGTCGAGCTGGGTGACGGCTTCGTAGATGCCGCGTCCGATGCCCGGGTAGGCGAACACGGTCTCGGTCAGCACGGCGCCGCCGACCAGGAACCCGAGCTGCAGGCCGATCAGGGTGGTCGTGGGCAGCAGCGCGTTGCGCAACGCGTGCTTCCAGAGGATGCGCCGGCCGCGGAGTCCGTTCGCCTTCGCGAGGAGGATGTAGTCCTCGCCGAGCGTCTCGATCAGCGTCGAGCGCATCGTGAGCACGTAGGAGCCGACCTGGATGAGCATGAGCGACACCGCAGGCAGCACCAGGTGCTGCGCGACACTCAGATACCACTCGAGTCCGTAGGTGTTGTTCGTGTACGCGCCGCCGATCGGGAACCATCCGAGGTTCAGACCGAACACGAACAGCAGCAGGATCGCGACGCTCGGGACGAACAGCGACTGCCCCGTCACCCCGATGATCTGCACGGCGCGGTCGATGAAGCGCCCCTTGTGGGATGCCGCCGCGACACCGAGCGGGATGCCGATGATGATCGTCAGCACGAGTGCCGTGATGGTCAGCAGCAGTGTCCAGGGCAGACGCTGCAGGAGAACGTCGAGAACGGGAATCGACTGGGTGAACGAGATACCCAGGTTCCCCTGCAGCAGCTGCCACATGTACAGGCCGTATTGCACGATCAAGGGCTGATCCAGCCCGTACTGCTCGAGGATGGTCGCCCGGATGGCATCCGTCATGTTCGGACTCGCCAGCGCCAGTGCAGGGTCACCGGGCAGCAGCCGCAGGAGCAGGAACGTCACGGTCACGGCGAACCAGATCGTGAGCAGACCTCGACCTGCGCGACGGAGAATGAACGATGCTCGGGACACCCGGGCGACCTTCCTCGAGATTTCGGTGGTTGTTACTCGACCGGGTGCGCGCTCGCGAGCGAGAGCGGGTTCACGATCGAGAGCAGTTCACTCGGCTTCGAGATGAAGCCGGCCCACTCGTCGCTGGCGGCGAAGAACAGGTTCTGCGTGTACATGATGTTGTCGTAGACCTGCTCGTGCACGATCTTGTTCGCCTCGCGCATGATCGAGATCTTGTCGTCCTCGTCGAACGTCATCATGCCCTCTTCGATCAGGGCGTTGAGGTCGGAATCATCCACGTGGGTGTAGTTGATCGCTCCCCCGGGAAGGTACGACAGTGCGAAGTTCGTGACCGGGTCGTCCATGATCGCGAAGTTGCCCGCATAGATGTCGTAGTCACCCTCACTCGTCTGCGCCAGGTACGTGTTGCGCTCCGTCCCCTGCAGCTCGATCGTGATGCCTGCCTCCGCCGCGCTGTCCTTCACCATCTGCGCCCACTGGCTGGTGACGCTGTCCTGCAGCGAGTAGATCAGACGGAACGAGACCGGGAAGTCGCCGCTGGCGTCTGCCGTGTAGCCGGCCTTCTCCATGAGCTCGCGCGACTTCTCGGGATCGAACTCGTATTCGGTCACCGAGTCGTCGTAGTACTTGGCGAGCACCGGCATCAGCGCGCTGGAGCCCGTCGAGACGGCCTGGCCCTGCAGCACCACGGTGCGGATCGCGTCGTAGTCCACCGCGTGGGCGAGCGCCTGGCGCACCTCGGTCTTCGCGAGGTCGGGCTTGTCCATGTTGTAGACCAGGTGCGCGTAGCCGAGTCCCGGTGCCTCGATGACCTGCAGGCCGTCGGTATTGCTGAGCTGTTCGACCTGCGCCGGCGGGAGCGCGTTCGCGATCACGTCGATCTCGCCGCTCTGCAGGGCGAGGATCTCGGTGTTCACGTCCGGATACACGCGGTAGACGACTTCCGCAGGTCCCGGGACGCCGCCGTCGACCAGCGGGTAGTCCTCGACGCGCTCGAGCGTGTAGTGCTGGCCGACCTGGAAGTCGCTCATGATGAACGGGCCCATGCCGACCCAGCCGCCGTCGCTGCCGTCGTTCGCGAACTCGGCGATCGACCCCTGGGGGTCGAAGACGTGCTTCGGCACCACGACGCCCCAGAAGCCGATCTCCTCGATGATCGAGGAGTCGGGCTGCGTGAGCGTGAGCTCGACGCGGGTGTCCGACACGGCCGTCGCCGTGTCGAGGTTGCCGAGCTGACCGTAGAAGGTACCGGGAGCCTGATCGCGCTTGACCGCGTTCAGGGTCCACGCCACGTCTTCGGCCGTGAGCGGCTCACCATCGCTCCAGGTGAGATCGTCGCGGATCTCGTAGAAGCCGGTGGTGTCGTCCACGTAGCCCCAATCGGTGGCCACGTGGGCCTCCTTGGTGCCGTCCTCGCTGATGCTCAGCAGGTGCGGATACATCAGGTTCGTGATCCACGAGTCGGTCCGGCTGTTGCCGAGAACCGGGTTGAAGTTGACCACATCTGTCGTCGTGCCGATGCTGATCGTCTCGTCGCTCGGGCCGGTGCTGCCCGAGGACTCCCCCGGCTCCGGCGCGGACGGGGCGCACCCGGCGAGACCGACGGCGAGAGCCGCGGCCGCGCTCAGGGCAAGGAACTTGCTGTGTTTCATCAGACCCAAACCTCCTCGAGTACGCGCATGGTGTTGCCACCGACGACGGCGCGAATCTCGTCGTCGGAGTAGTCGTGCTTCACAAGCCAGCCGATGATGTTGTAGAACGCCTCGGCAGGGTTCTCGATCCCGTCGACGTACGGCTGCTTCTCGTACTCGACGTTGGCGTGCGCCTGGCCGAGCGACAGGTTCGACGAGAACGCATCGTGCAGGCCGACGTGGTCGCCGAACAGGGTGTCGGGGCCGAAGCTCACATGCTCCAGACCCACCAGGTCGACACAGTACTGGAAGTGGTCCATGACGGATTCCAGCGAGTGCTTCGGGTGCTGCGGCGAGATGGTCGTGTGCGGTGCCGCCTCGATGCCGATCACACCGCCGCGCTTGGCGCACTCGATGATCGTCTCATCCGTCTTCATGCGGTTGGTCGGCCACAACCCGCGGGCGCCGGCGTGCGTGATGAACACCGGGACCTTCGAGTGCGCGATGACATCGAGACAGGTCTGGTCACCCGAGTGCGAGATGTCGATCGCGATGCCCAACTTGTTCATGCGTTCGACGGCGCGCTCGCCGAAGTAGGTCAGTCCGCCGTCGCCGCGCTCCTTGAGCCCACCGCCCAGCATGTTCGCCTCCGAGTAGGCGATGCCCATCTGACGCACGCCGAAGCCGTAGAGCACGTCGAGACGGTCGACCTCGTTCTCGATCATGGTGGAGGCCTCGAGCGCGAAGATGTGCGCGACGCGTCCGGTCTCCGCCGCGTGACGGATGTCCTTGATCGACTCGGCCTTGATCACGAAGTCCTGGTGCGCGAGGTCCGCCATGCGCACGCCGAGGTCGAACAGGACGTCCTGGTACTTCCACCCGGCGTCGCTCGAGATGCAGCAGGTGCCGTCCATGCCGTTGTCGAAGACAGCGGTCAGACCCGAGCGAGCGAGGCCCTGGTAGCCGGTGGGTTCGCGGCCCTGGCGGATGTGGTCGCGCAGCTCCCCCATGTCTTCGGGAAAGACCTGGACGTGCTCGTGCAGGGAGATCACGGTCTCCTCGCGCAGCAGGCGCTCGGTGCGCTCCTTCTGCGCATCGCTGAGTTCCAGCCCTTCATAGGCCGGAACCCGGCCGATCTGCTTGGCGTAACGGAACTCGCGATAGTCCTTGCCCGCCTCGAGGTACTCATAGGCGGTGTAGCCGGTGTAGCGGTCTGCTTTTTCGAGCACGGATGCGCTCCTTCGGTTCGATGATGCGGGTGCGACTCCCGAGCGATGTTCGGGAGATTTCACTCGAATCTCGATGATTTCGGCGCAGATGTCAACCTTGATGATGAAATTCGGCTGAGATGTTTCCTGTTCGAAACAATTCTGAGGGAGAATACTGGCATGATGACATCCATGGAGAACTCGTCAGCACCTGCGCATGGCATCGTCCTCGACGTTCACGGCCTCACCGTGACGCTGTCCAGCGACGGTCGCCGCAATCGCGTCGTCGACGGCATCGACTTGACCGTGCACCGCGGCGAAGTCTTCGCGCTGCTGGGGGAATCCGGCTCGGGGAAGTCGATGACGGCGCGAGCGATCATGGGTCTGATCGACAAGGGCGATGTCGATGCCGAGAGCATGAGTCTCAACGGCACGGACCTCCTGTCGCTGAGCGCCGAACAGCATCGCCGCCTGCGCGGAGTGCAGGTGAGCCTGGTGATGCAGGATGCCCTCTCCGCCCTGAACCCCGTGCTGAGCATCGGGGACCAGATCATCGACCTCATCCGTGCGCACCGCACCGTGAGTCGACGAGCAGCCGAGAAGCGCGCCGTCGAGCTCCTCGGTCTGGTCGGCATCCCCACGCCCGACAAGCGGGTGCGCGACTTCCCCCACCAGTTCTCCGGCGGGCAGCGCCAACGCATCCTCATCGCGATGGCCATCGCGCTGGAGCCCGACCTCATCATCGCGGACGAGCCGACCACCGCTCTCGACGTCACGGTGCAGGCCCAGATCCTCGATCTGCTGCTCTCGCTGCGCGAACGCCTGGGCATGGGCATCCTGCTCATCACCCACGATCTCGGAGTCGTGATGGAGGTGGCAGACCAGGTCGCCGTGATGCGCTCAGGGCGCATCGTCGAGGCCGGTAGCGCCGACAACGTGCTCACCGCACCGCAGCATGACTACACGAAGCAGCTGCTGCACTCCATGCCGCGCGACGTGAGCGCGGCGAACGGAGACGTGGACGCGCCGCCGATCCTCGAGGGCCGAGGCCTGGAGCGCACGTTCCGCTCGGGCAGCGGCCGCCGTGCACATCGCGTCGCCGCCGTCGCCGGAGTCGACCTGCACCTGCGGAGCGGGGAGATCCTCGCGATCGTCGGCGAGTCCGGAAGCGGCAAGTCCACGCTGGCGCGGATGCTGGTCGGCCTCGACACACCGGATGCCGGCACGCTGAGCTACCGCGATCAGGACGTGACCCGCGGTCGCCTGCGGGATCGCAAGATCCTCCGCCGAGGCGTGCAGATGGTCTTCCAGGACCCGTACATGTCACTGAATCCGCGCATGACCGTGCAGCAGATCATCGCCGAACCTCTGGCGGCGAACAGATCGGGAACCCCCGCGACCCGTCGCGAACGGGTCGCGGAACTGCTCGAGCTCGTCGGACTCACACCCGAGATGGGCTCGCGTTTCCCGCATCAGTTCTCCGGCGGACAGCGCCAGCGCATCGGAATCGCCCGCGCCCTCGCACTGCACCCTGACGTGCTCGTGTGCGACGAACCCGTCTCCGCGCTCGACGTCTCGATCCGCGCGCAGATCATCGACCTGCTGTGCGATCTGCGCGAACGCCTGGGCATGTCGATCGTCTTCATCGCCCATGACCTCTCGCTGGTGCGCCACATCGCCGACCGCGTCGCCGTGATGTATCTGGGCAACATGGTCGAGATCGGGGACACCGAAGAGGTGTATCGCCACCCGTCGCACCCCTACACGCGGTCGCTGCTGTCGGCGATCCCCCCGCAGACGCGCGCCGAACGAGGCATGCTGCAGCGACGCACGGCATTGTCGGCCTGACATGAGTCGCCGCCCCCGGAGCTGCTGTCGCAGTCCGGGGGCGGCGATCCGTGGGAGTCACTCTCCCGCGACAGGCTCCGCAAGCTCGATCGGGACGACCGGGCAGTCCTTCCAGAGGCGCTCGAGGCCGTAGTAGACCCGCTCCTCCTGGTGGAAGACGTGGACGATCAGGTCGCCGAAGTCCAGGAGGATCCAGCGGGATTCCGCTCGTCCCTCGCGGCGCACGCGCTTGTGGCCGGATTCCAGGAGTTTGTCCTCGACCTCGTCGGCGATGGCGGCGACGTTGCGCTCGCTGTTACCGGTGACGAGAAGGAAGATGTCGACGAGCGGAAGCGGTTCCGACACATTCAGGGCGACGAGGTCTTCGCCGCCCTTGGATGCGGCGGCGTCTGCGGCGATACGCAGCATTTCTTCGGCAGTTTCAGGTGATTGCATCAGAACACATTCGTAGTGAAGGCGAAAATGAGGACGACGCCCAGGGCGAGCGCGAGGCCGCCGGCCGTGATCGCCAGGATGAGCATGAGCTTGTTGCCCTTTTCTGGCGCGGGGGGACGAATCACCTCGCCGGCGGGCTTGATGGTACTGACCGCGGAGCTCGCCGCGATCGGCGTGGGTGAGGACGCGGGAGGCAGCTCGCCGTCGATGAGTACGGCGTCCACCTCCTTGCCGTCTGTCGTGCCGTGCGCATGCCCCTGCGAGCCGATGCCCTGAGGCAGCTCGTAGGAACCCGTGACCAGGATCTCACCCGTGGACGCGACCGGTCCGGAGAGGGAACCTTCACCGGGCGACGGCGTGAAGATGAGGGCGCTCGGCGCGATGTGCTGAGAGCCGGTGGAATCGCTGACCGAGAGAAGCTCGTCGAACGAAGGGGTGAATGGGGCGGGGGCATCCGCCGTGTCGCCGAGGAGTTCTTCTCCGAACGCGGGATTCACGGTGGGGCGCTCGCCCTGCCGCACGTCGTCGTCCGTGTCGGCGACATCGGCGAGCACGTCATCCGCGCCCTCGTCGCTGTCGAGTCCGAGAGCGGCGACGTCGTCAGCGGGCTCGTCGACGACCTCGAGCGGCACCTCGCCGACCGAGTCCGCAGCGCTCACGGCGCTCACCGGCTCGACTGTGGCGATGTCGTCGACGCCTTCATCGTCGTCGTCGACGTCGGAGGGCACCGGGCGGGCGAAATCGGGGACGGCCGACACGATGGCCGGAGAATCGGCGACAGCCGCCTCCTCCGCGACCGGAGCCTCTTCGGCCGGAGAGGCCTCGTGAGCGACCTCGTCCGACCCGGACTCCGTCTCGGCACCGACCACGGGAACAGAAGCGGTACGCACGCGCTCCTGGGCGCGCGCCTGACGGCGGGTGAGCGGAGCGTGATCGACATCGGCGTCCGCGTCGTTCGCCACGGCGGGGGCGGGCGTGACCTCCAAGGACTCTGCCTGCTGCGGCAGCGGAGGCGCCGGGGGCACGACCATATCGGCGGTGGCCGCCGCAGCGGCATCCTCTGGGGTGATGACCGGCGTCGAACCCGTCAGCCGGATCTCCCGCAGCTGCTTACGCGTCAGCGGACCCTGCTCCTGCTGATCCGATGTACTCATGCCTTGCTCCGATACAGATGATGCTTCGCGATGTACTGGACGACACCGTCGGGGACGAGATACCAGACCGGCTGATCGTCGCGAACGCGTTCACGGCAGGCCGTCGAGGAGATCGACAGGGCCGGCACTTCCAGTTGGCTGACGTTGTCGCTCGGGAGGCCGTCAGTACTCAGGACATGTCCTGGGCGAGAGACCGCGACGAAGTGGGCCAACTCCCACAACTCATCATGGTCCCTCCAACTGAGAATTTGCGCTACGGCGTCGGCGCCGGTGATGAAGAAGAGATCTGCGTCTCCGCGATCGCGCTTCAGATCCTTCAACGTGTCGATCGTGTAGGTCGGACCCTCACGGTCGATGTCCACGCGACTGACCGTGAACTGCGGATTGGATGCCGTCGCGATCACCGTCATCAGATAGCGGTGCTCGCTGGGGGTGACCCCCGACTTCTGCCAGGGATGGCCCGTGGGCACGAACACGACCTCATCGAGGTCGAACGAATGCGCCACCTCGCTGGCGGCGACCAGGTGCCCGTGGTGGATGGGGTCGAACGTACCGCCCATCACGCCGATGCGCGGAGCACGCGAGGTCGCTGCATTCATGGGGGCCTAGTGGCCGTGTCCCGCCCCGTGGCTGTCTTTGCCGTGCTTCGCAGCCCAGGCCTCGGCCTTCGCGGAGTGACGGTTGGCGACGTTCTTGTAGGACAGCGTCACCAGTCCGAGGAACGCGAACACGATCGCCGCGATGACCCCGAAGATGAGGGTCTCGAGGGCGACGTTGCCATGGTGCTCGGTTTCGGCAGCGGCCATCGCGATCTGTGCGACGAGGTTCATCGGGGCTCCGTTTCATGACCGGGTACGGTACAGCGTCCCCCAGTCTAGTCCTCAGCCGCGCGTCTGCCCTGATCCACGCGCCAGCCACTTGGTGCTGGTCAGTTCCGCCAACCCCATCGGACCTCGCGCGTGCAGCTTCTGCGTCGAGATGCCGACTTCGGCGCCGAACCCGAACTCCGCACCGTCCGTGAAGCGCGTCGAGGCGTTCGCCATCACGACGGCCGAATCGACCTCGGCGAGGAAGCGCTCGATGTTGCGGGAGTCCGTGGAGATGATCGACTCCGTGTGCCCGGTGCTGTAGCGGCGGATGTGATCGAGCGCGTCATCGAGGGAGTCGACGACCTTGATCGCGATGTCCAGGCTGAGGTACTCCGTCTCCCAGTCCTCCTCGGTCGCGGGGATGACGTTCGAGACGAGTCCGGCGACGATGTCGTCTCCGTGGACGCTCACGCCTTCGCTCTGCAGGGCGCTCGCGACGAGAGGGATCAGTCGCGGCGCCGCCTGGCGGTGCACGAGGACCGTCTCGACCGCGTTGCAGACGCTCGGGCGCTGCGCCTTGGCGTTCACGACGATGTCACGCGCCCAGTCGTCGGGTGCGCTCTCGTCGAGCAGGATGTGCACGTTGCCTGCTCCTGTCTCGATCACCGGGACCGTCGACTCGGTCACGACGGTCTCGATCAGACCTGCGCTGCCGCGCGGCACGAGCACGTCGATGAAGCCGCGGCCGTGCATGAGGGCCTTCGCCCCGTCTCGACCGAAGTCATCCACCGTCTGGATCGCTTCGGCGGTGATGCCCGCCGTCTCCAGCGCCTCGCGCATGACGCGCACGAGGACTGTGTTCGACTCGAGTGCTGCGCTTCCTCCGCGCAGCACGACGGCGTTGCCCGAACGCAGTGCGAGGGCGGCGATGTCGACCGTGACATTGGGACGCGCCTCGTAGATCGCTCCGACCACCCCGAACGGCACGCGCACCTGTTCGAGAGCCACGCCGTTCGGCATCCGGTGCCCGCCGACCACCCGGCCGACCGGGTCGGGGAGAGCCGCTACCTGACGCACGGCGGACGCCAACGCCGCGACGCGCTTGTCATCCAGACGCAGACGGTCGATCAGCGACTCGCCGATGCCATCGGCCCGCCCCCGGGCGATGTCGAGCGCATTCGCTTCGATGATCGGAGCCGCGTTCGACTCCAGCGCGACGGCGATGGCTTCGAGCGCACGCGCCTTGTCGTCACTCGTGAGGGCGGCGATCGAGCGAGAGGCGTCCTTTGCGCGCTCGAGACGCACCTGAGGGGTCTGGTCGGTCATCCGCCCAGTCTAGAGCGTGCCGGATCACCCGGATCGGTGCGTGACGTCCCTGGGAGACGGTCAGACGGCGGGCTCGAACCAGGTGCCGATCTCGGCCCCGGCGAGGGCTTTGTCTACGAGGTCCGCACTGGTGACGAGCACACCGATCCCTGATGCGGCTGCGAGTCGGGCAGCCGAGACCTTGGTCGCCGCTCCCCCGGTGCCGACGCTGTTGACGACGGTCGCGCCGAACTCGAGTCCGCTCAGGTCCGCATCCGCGGCGATGACGTCGATCGGCTCCGCCCCCGGGTCGGACGGCGGCTTGGTGTACAGCGACTCGATGTCGCTGAGCAGGATGAGCGCGTCCGCGCCGATCAGCTGCGCGACGAGCGCACCGAGGCGGTCGTTGTCGCCGAAGCGGATCTCCTGCGTGGCGACCGTGTCGTTCTCGTTCACGATGGGCAGGACGCGCAGGCTCATCAACCGCTCCATCGCACGCCGCGCGTTGCTGCGCGAGGTCGGGTTCTCGAGGTCACCCGTCGTCAGGAGCACCTGCCCCGCGACGATCTCGAAGGGGCGCAGCGACTCCTGGTAGCGGTACACGAGCATCGTCTGCCCGACGGCCGCGGCCGCCTGCTGCGTGGCGAGGTCCGTGGGCCGGGCATCGAGCTGCAGGAAGGGGATGCCGGTCGCGATCGCTCCGGACGAGACCAGCACGACCTCGGCGCCGCGTGCGTGCGCGGCAGCCAGGGCCTCGACGAGCACGGGGATGCGCCAGGACGACTCTCCACTGATCGAGGACGACCCCACCTTCACGACGATGCGTGACGCGGTGGCGAGATCAGCCCGCGACCGTGCGGTCACTCCTCGTCTCCCCGGTAGGCGGCGAGACGCTGAGCTTCCACCTCTGCTCGGGCTTCGGCCTTGGCATCCATGCGCTCGTAGTAGGTCTCACGGCGCTCGGACGTGGTGCGGCGCGCGTTGGGCGCGAGTCGCGGGTCGGTGCCTCGCGGGGCCGTCATGAGCTCGGCGGCCGAGGTCATGGTCGGCTCCCAGTCGAACACGATGCTGTCGGCCTCGCCGATCACGACGGTGGAGCCCTGAACGGCTCCGACGCGGAACAGCTCGTCCTCGACGCCGAGACGCTCCAGGCGATCGGCCAGGTAGCCCACGGCCTCTTCGTTCTGGAAGTCGGTCTGCTGCACCCAGCGCACCGGCTTCTCGCCGAGGATGCGGTACACGTTGCCGTACGTCCCACCCTCCACGCGGATGCTGAACTCCTTCTTGGAGCGGCGCGGACGGATGACGATGCGCTCGGGCACCTCGACGACGGTCTCGGCGCGGTGCTTCTCGACGATCTCGCCCAGCGCGAAGGTCAGCGGACGCAGCCCCTCGTGGGAGATGGTCGAGATCTCGAAGACGCGGAACCCGCGGGCCTCGAGGTCGGGGCGGACGAGCTCGGCGAGGTCGCGCGCCTCAGGCACATCGACCTTGTTGAGGGCGATGAGCTGCGGACGCTCCAGAAGCGGCGTCTGGCCCTCCGGCACCTCGTACGCGGCGAGCTCACCGAGGATCACGTCGAGGTCGGAGATCGGGTCGCGACCCGGCTCGAGCGTCGCGCAGTCCAGCACGTGCAGCAGCGCGGAGCACCGCTCGACGTGGCGCAGGAACTCGAGTCCCAGACCGCGGCCCTCGCTGGCTCCCTCGACGAGACCGGGCACGTCGGCGACCGTGTAGCGGGACTCGCCGGCCTGGACGACACCGAGGTTCGGGTGCAGCGTGGTGAACGGGTAGTCGGCGATCTTCGGCCGCGCGGCCGAGATGGCACCGATCAGGCTCGACTTGCCGGCGGACGGGTAGCCGACCAGCGCGACGTCGGCCACGGTCTTGAGCTCGAGGACGACATCGCCCTCGTATCCGGGCGTGCCGAGCAGTGCGAAACCGGGAGCCTTGCGCTTCGGCGATGAGAGCGCGGCGTTGCCCAGGCCGCCCTGCCCACCGGCGGCGACGACGAAGCGCTCCCCCGGCACGATCATGTCGATCAGCACCTGACCGTCGGGAGACTTCACGACAGTGCCGACCGGGACCGGGAGCTCGAGGGTCTCGCCCATGAATCCGGCACGGTGGTCGCCCATGCCGGGTCCGCCGTTCCCGCCGGAGCGGTGCGGCGAGTGGTGGTAGGACAGCAGGGTGCCCGTCTGGGTGTCGGCGACGAGCACGACGTCTCCGCCGTCTCCGCCGTTTCCGCCATCAGGGCCGCCCAGCGGCTTGAACTTCTCGCGGTGGACCGAGACACAGCCGTTCCCGCCCTTGCCGGCGCGCAGATGCAGCGTCACGGTGTCGACGAAGCTGACCATGTCGAGTTCCCCTCAGATACACGGACGGGGCGAGCCGAAGCCCGCCCCGAACCGGATGATTGTGTGTGTCGTGCTGCGATTACTCGCCGGCGACGACGATGTTGATGACCTTGCGGCCACCCTTGGCGCCGAACTGGACCGCGCCTGCGGCCAGAGCGAACAGCGTGTCGTCTCCGCCACGGCCGACGTTCACGCCGGGGTGGAAGTGCGTGCCGCGCTGGCGGACGATGATCTCGCCGGCGTTGACCTGCTGACCGCCGAAGCGCTTCACGCCGAGGCGCTGTGCGTTGGAGTCACGACCGTTACGGGTGGAGCTTGCGCCCTTTTTATGTGCCATGTCCTGGTCTCCTCGGTCTTTACTTGATGCCGGTGATCTTGACGCGCGTGAGCTCCTGGCGGTGGCCCTGACGCTTCTTGTAGCCGGTCTTGTTCTTGTACTTCTGGATGATGATCTTCGGTCCGCGCAGGTTGCCGATGACCTCAGCCGTGACCTTGACCTTCGCGAGCTTGTCAGCGTCGGTGGTCACAGAGGTGCCATCGACGAGCAGCACGGCCGCGAGCTCGATGTTCTCGCCCTGGGCAGCCTTCACACGATCGAGCTGAACGATCGTGCCGACCTCGACCTTCTCCTGCCGCCCACCGGCGCGCACTACTGCGTAAACCACTTCATACCTGTTTCGTTGGGGAGCAAAGCGCTCCGAGAATCTCACGGGAAGACTGTTGCTTGCATGCACCGCGGGCGGCGGGTGCGAACGCAAGGCTCTCCACTCCGACCGACGAGGACGGGGCGGCATACGCACCAAGGGACTACTTTACCGGATGCCGGACCCTGTCGCAAAGTGAGCCACGGGGTGTGTCCGGCCATAGGCTGACAAAATGACCATACTCGTCGACGACCCGCTCTGGCCCGCCCACGGTCGACTCTGGGCGCACCTGGTCAGCGACGACAACCTGGATGAACTGCACGCGTTCGCACGGGCGCACGATGTGCCCGCGCGCGCGTTCGACCTCGACCACTACGACGTTCCGGAGGAGATCATCCCCCGTCTCCTCACAGCCGGCGCTCAGCACGTCGGCGGCAAGGAACTGGTGAGACGACTGATCGCCTCAGGCCTCAGGATCCCCGCTCGCGACCGGCGCTGAGCTCTCGCCGTTCACCGACACCGGGGTGCCGGTCAGGGCAGCAGTGCTGACCCGACGCCGCCCACGGCCCTGACCGGGCGCCTTGGGCTCGGGAAGAGCGTCCAGCACCGAGTCGAGCAGCTGCTCGGCAGGCGACTTCGGACCGTTGCGGTCAGCCCCCCGCTTCTTGCGAGCCTTCTTGGGGCGCTCGGCCTTGGCAGGAGCCTCGGTCGTCGCTTCGGGGAGCTCGACGGCGACCTCGGCGACCTCGGCGTTCGGCGCGAGCGTCGAGGCGGCGATCTGCGCGAGTGCGGACTTCGCGCCCTCGGGGATGCTGTGCGTCACCGTCGCCGCGGGCGGGGCGCTCTGGTTCTGACCGCCGCCGTTGCCGTTGCCGTTGCCGCCGCGCTGACGACGGCCGCTCTGGTTGCCGTTGCCGTTGCTCTGGCTGTTGCCGTTGCTGTTCCCGTTGCCGTTGGAGCGGTGCTTCACGACCGGGTCGTGGTGCACGATCACGCCGCGACCGGCGCAGACCTCGCACGCCTCGCTGAAGGTCTCCAGCAGGCCGAGCCCGAGCTTCTTACGGGTCATCTGCACGAGTCCGAGCGAGGTGACCTCGGCGACCTGGTGCTTCGTGCGGTCGCGGCTCAGGCATTCGATCAGACGCCGCAGCACGAGGTCGCGGTTCGACTCGAGCACCATGTCGATGAAGTCGACGACGATGATGCCGCCGATGTCGCGCAGGCGCAGCTGCCGGACGATCTCCTCCGCGGCCTCGAGGTTGTTCTTGGTGACCGTCTCCTCCAGGTTGCCGCCGGAACCGACGAACTTCCCGGTGTTGACGTCGACCACGGTCATGGCCTCGGTGCGGTCGATCACGAGCGAACCGCCGGAGGGCAGCCAGACCTTGCGGTCGAGGGCCTTCTCGATCTGCTCGGTGATCCGGAACGCGTCGAAGGGATCGGTCTCGTCCTCGTAGGAGTCGACACGCTCGAGCAGATCGGGGGCGACGCTCTCGAGGTAGGCGCGGATGGTGCGCTGCGCCTCTTCGCCCTGGATCAGCATCTTCGTGAAGTCCTCGTTGAAGACGTCACGGACGATCTTGACGAGCAGGTCAGGCTCAGCGTGCAGGAGCGCGGGAGCCTGCTGGTTCTCGACCTGCTTCTGGATGTGCTCCCACTGGCTGGTGAGGCGCTGCACGTCGCGGGTGAGCTGGTCTTCCGTCGCGCCCTCGGCGGCCGTGCGGACGATCACGCCGGAGGATTCCGGCAGGACCTCCTTCAGGATGCGCTTGAGGCGCGCGCGCTCGTTGTCGGGGAGCTTGCGGCTGATGCCGTTCATCGATCCACCGGGCACGTACACGAGGTAGCGGCCGGGCAGGGAGATCTGACTCGTCAGCCGTGCGCCCTTGTGCCCGACCGGGTCCTTCGTGACCTGCACCAGCACACGGTCGCCCGGCTTCAGAGCGAGCTCGATGCGGCGGGGCTGGTTGCCGGTCTCGACGCCGTCCCAGTCGACCTCGCCGGAGTACAGCACCGCGTTGCGGCCGCGGCCGATGTCGACGAACGCGGCCTCCATGCTCGGGAGCACGTTCTGCACGCGACCGAGGTAGACGTTCCCGATCAGCGACGCATCCTGGTTGCGGGCCACGTAGTGCTCGACGAGGACGCCGTCTTCGAGGACGCCGATCTGGGTGCGGCCGTTCTTCGAGCGGACCACCATCATGCGGTCGACGGACTCGCGGCGGGCGAGGAACTCGGCCTCGGTCACCACAGGGCGGCGACGGCCGGCATCGCGACCGTCACGGCGGCGCTGCTTCTTCGCCTCCAGGCGGGTGGAACCCTTGATGGCCTTGGGCTCGGTGATGTACTCGACGACGCGCTGACGCTGGCGCGGCTCTTCGCGCTGGTCGTCTCCGTCGGAGCCTCCGCGGCGGCGGCGACCGCGGCGGGCCGATGTCGACTCCTCCTGCGGCTGCTCGCGCTCGGCGATGCGGTCGAAGATCCGCTCACGCTCGGGGCGTGCGGGCAGCGGGACGATCGCCGGTGCGTAGAAGTGGAGCTGCGTGGAGACCTGCGAGACGAAGACCTCGGGCAGCAGTCCCAGCGAGACCGCGGTGACCGGGGCCGGAGCGGCAGGCTCCTCGGGTGCAGCAGGAATCTCTGCGGCGGGGGCCTCCGCTGCGGAAGCGTCGTCGGACGGCGCCTCCTCGGTGGGAGCGTCCTCGGCGGGAGCCTCCTCAGCCGGAGCCTCCTCGGCGGGAGCTTCCTCAGCGGGAGCCTCGTCAGCAGGAGCATCCACCGCAGCAGAACCATCCTCGGAGGGAGTCTCATCAGCCACGGCATCCGCTACCGGGGCGTCCTCCTCGACCGGAGCATCCTCTGCAGCATTCTCCTCAGCGGGCACGGTCGAGTCGCCGTCCGTCGTGGCGAGATCCGTCGGGACCTCGGCCGCTTCCTGGGGCGCGACCTCTGCGTCGGGAGCCGTGGGCTCCGTCAGCTGCTCCGCGGCGTCAGCCGGGAAGTCGAGGGTAGGGGTGTTGTTGTCATTGTTCTCGTCGGCCATCTCTGGCTTGCTCCCTGCGCGGGCACTAGGTGCTCCGCGAAATCTCATGCGGCACCCGCAGGTGTCGCGAACTCATTCCGTCTGCGACCGGCTCATGGCTCTGATCGCTGGGGCATGGGGCCCCGAAGTCTGCGTCAATACGTGTGACGGCGGCGCCGCTCATCGCATCACAGGCCATTATCGCATCATGTGAGCCCGATCGTGGCATCTCGGCTCCGACGCGGTGTTTTCTCCGGTGCGTTCACGCCACATCCATAGCCGTCGCTGAGATAATCCACATATGAGCGAGCAGCGCACCCGCCCCGTCATCTACGCCGTCTGGCTGATCATCGCGAGTGTGATCGGGTGGTTCGCCGCCTTCCAGCTCACGATGGACAAGTTCATCCAGCTCGCGAACCCCGAGGCAGATCTGAGCTGCAACGTCAGCGTGATGATCCAGTGCGGCAAGAACCTCGGATCCTGGCAGGGCGAGGTGTTCGGCTTCCCGAACCCGATCCTCGGAATCGCCGGCTGGATGGCTCCGCTCTTCGTCGGCGTCGCCTTGCTCGCCGGAGCACGTTTCCCGCGCTGGTTCTGGGCGACCTTCGGCGCTGGCGTCACCCTCGCCTTCGTCTTCGTGTGCTGGCTGATCGGACAGAGCCTCTACGCCTCGAACCTCGGCGTGCTGTGCCCCTGGTGCATGCTCACCTGGTCGGTGACCATCCCGACGTTCTTCGCCACCATGCTGCATCTCACCAGGAACGGCACCTTCACTCGCAATGAGAAGGTTCAGGCACGGGCGAACAGCCTGATGGCCTGGGTTCCCCTGGCGACTGTGCTCGCCTATGCGTTCATCATCCTCCTGGTACAGCTGCGCGGCCTCGACCTTCTCGGCGAGGTCATCGGCATGATCTTCTGATCTGCGCCCCAAGCTCGCGCTTTAGTTGACGCTCCACACAGGGTCGGGGCTCCACACGCCACGCGTGCAGGACCCCGAGCGCAACTTTTAGAAAAGGCCAACCGCTAGCGCACCGTGGGCGCGGCATACGAAGGCCCGCCCACTTTGCAGTGGGCGGGCCTTCGTATGAACGGGCTCAGTCGAACCAGATGCCGAGCTCGCGCGCCGCGGACTCGGGGCTGTCGGAGCCGTGCACCAGGTTCTGCTGCACCTTGAGCCCCCAGTCGCGACCGAAGTCGCCACGGATCGTGCCAGGTGCGGCGGTGGTCGGGTCGGTCGTGCCGGCGAGGGAACGGAAGCCCTCGATCACGCGGTTGCCCGCGAGACGGATGGCGACCGAGGGGCCGGAGAGCATGAACTCGAGGAGCGGCTCGTAGAACGGCTTTCCCTCATGCTCTGCGTAGTGCTCGGCGAGCAGGTCGCGATCCGGCTCCACGAGACGGATGTCGACGAGCGCGTAGCCCTTCGCTTCGATGCGGGCGAGGATCGCGCCGGTCAGGCCGCGCGCGACGCCGTCGGGCTTGACGAGGACGAGGGTTTCTTCGGTGGCCATGTCATTCACTCTCTGTCTGAGTCTCTGTCGAGGGCTCGGCGGGACGTCGTGCGTCCAATCGGGCCCCTCCGATGGTCGCATACGCCCACATGCCGCCGAAAATCACGACGACGAGCAGGATCGCGGGAACGAGGATGGCGGAGAGGGCGACGATCACCTGGATGACCCATCCCGCCGTGATCGCCCAGGGCTTCGCCGCCATACCCGCGATCGCGATGCAGGCGAGTGCCAGGACGGCACCGCCCACGATCGCCCACCACTGCTCGATGCCGGCGGGCAGCGCCTTCAGCCCGAACACCGTGAGCCCGGCGAGGAAGACGACGATCGCCTCGAAGCCGAGGACGATCGGCGCCAGCTT
Source organism: Microbacterium saperdae (assembly GCF_006716345.1). NCBI lineage: Bacteria > Bacillati > Actinomycetota > Actinomycetes > Micrococcales > Microbacteriaceae > Microbacterium > Microbacterium saperdae. The sequence continues at coordinate 1,509,264 of NZ_VFOX01000001.1, read as the reverse complement.
CTGCACCAGCGTGCGCGGGGGCCGAGGAGCACGGGCCGGCGTCGCGTCCGCGCTCATGCGCGCCACCCCGACTTCCAGTCCTCTTCCTCCGACAGCGCGATGGCCTCACCGGCGAGCACGACGGATCCGGCGATGACGACGGCACGACGGTCGGACGATGCGGCCCATTCGCGGGCGGCATCCGCGGCCTCGGCCAAGGTGTGGTGCACGGTGGCGCGGTGACCGGTCTGCTCGACGAGGTCGGCGATGGCATCCGCATCACTCGCCCGGTCGGAGTCGGGGGCCGTGGCGAACACGTGCGCGACTCCGGGGGCGAGCTGCGCGACGATTCCCGCCGCGTCCTTGTCTCCCAGGACGCCCAGCACCAGACCCCACTCGTCGAAGTCGAAGCTGTCGTCCAGCGCCTGCGCGAGCGCCTGCGCGCCGTGCGGATTGTGCGCAGCATCCACGACCACCGTGGGGGCGATGCCCAGAAGCTGCAGACGTCCCGGTGAGGTGGTGCCCTGCAGTCCGTCGGAGATGATGTCGCCCGCGATCCGCTGGGAGGCACCGCCGATGAGGGACTCGACCGCGGCCACGGCGAGGGCGGCGTTGTGCCCCTGGTGCGCGCCGTACAGCGGCAGGTACTCCTCGGAGTACTCCCCCGCGAGCCCGCGGATCGAGAGGAGCTGGCCGCCGACGGCGAGCTTCTGGTCTGTGAGGCCGAACTCGTCGCCCTCGAAGGCGATGGTCGCGTTGCGTTCGGCGGCGACCCGGCGCAGGACCTCTGCGGCCTCGGCCGGCTGCTGAGCGGACACGACCGCCGCGCCCTCCTTGATGATCCCGGCCTTGACCTGCGCGATCTCGGCGATCGTGCGGCCCAGGCGGTCCGCGTGGTCGATGTCGATCGGCGCGAACACCGCGACGTCTCCATCCGCCGTGTTCGTGGAGTCCCACTCCCCGCCCATGCCGACCTCGAGCACCAGCACATCCACGGGCGCATCCGCGACCGCCACGAAGGCGAGCACGGTCAACAGCTCGAAGAACGTCAGCGGTTCCTCGCCGTCGGCCTCCAGCTCGGCGTCGACGATCCCGACGAATGGCTCGATCTCGTCCCAGGCGTCGGCGAACGCCGCATCCGCGATCGGTTCGCCGTCGATCATGATCCGCTCGGTGAAGCGCTCCAGGTGCGGGCTCGTGAACAGTCCGGTACGCAGCTCGTGCGCCCGCAGCAGGCTCTCGATCATGCGCGCGGTGGAGGTCTTGCCGTTCGTGCCGGTGATGTGCACGACGCGGTAGGTGCGCTGCGGGTCATCCAGATACGCCAGGATCCGCGCAGTGCGCTCCTTGCGCGGCTGCACCCAGCGCTCCCCCGCGCGACTCAGGAGAGTCTCGTAGACGGCATCCGCCCTGTCCTTGTCGCTCATGCTCCTGCTCCGATCCGGCTGACGGCGATCGTGAAGTCCTCGCGGTTGGCGTACGTCCCCTTCGGGATCACGGCAGTGAACTCGGCGAACGGCAGCTCCGCATCGCCGCGCGACAACGAGTGCTCCAGGGCGAGCGTCTCCCCCGCGACCTCGGCGATCTCGAAGGCGGCCGAGACGGCATCCGCATCCTCATCGCTCGCGAAACGCAGGTCCAGACGGATGCGGTCGCTCACGTCGAAGTCCGCGTTCTTGCGCGTCTCCTGCACAGCACGGATGACGTCGCGCGCGAGGCCCTCGGCCTCCAGCTCCGGTGTCGTCTGCGTGTCGAGCAGCACGAAACCGCCGGTCGGGACGATCGCGAGCGCCTCCCCTTCGGGCCGTCCGGTGGTCTCCAGCACGAGCTCGTACTCCGACGGCTCCAACGGGATGCCTCCGGCCGTGACCACGCCGTCGGTCTCGGACCAGTCGCCCGCCTTGGCGGCCTTGATCACGGTCTGCACGTTCTTGCCCAGACGCGGTCCGGCCGCGCGGGCGTTGACGCTCAGACGGTGGTCGATGCCGTACGACACCGCGGTGTCCTCGGCGAGCGGCACGAGCTCGACGGACTTCACGTTGAGCTCCTCGCGCAGGATGTCCTCGAACTGGCCGAGGGTCACCGCGAGCGGCGAGACCACCGTGAGCCGGGCGAGGGGAAGCCGCACGCGCAGCTTCTCCTTCTTGCGCAACGCGTTGCCGACGCTGGACAGCTCGCGCACCGCATCCATCGCGTCGCGGATCTCGTCCGCCGCGGGGAACTGCGCGTCATCCGGCCAGTCCGTCAGGTGCACGCTGCGCCCGCCGGTGAGGCCCTGCCAGACGCGCTCGCTGATCAGCGGCACGAGCGGCGCGGCCACGCGGGTCAGCGTCTCCAGCACCGTGTACAGCGTGTCGAACGCCTCGCGGCTCTTCGGGTCCTCGGTGACTCCGACCCAGAACCGATCGCGCGAGCGGCGGATGTACCAGTTCGTGAGCACCTCGGCGAAGTCGCGCAGACGCGCGGCCGCGGTCGTCGAGTCGAGACCTTCGAGGTCGACGCGCACCTCGCGCACCAGATCTCCGAGTCGGGCCAGGATGTAGCGGTCGAGCACGTCGGTCGAGTCCGTGCGCCACATCGCCTCGTAGCCGTCCGAACCGGAGGCGTTGGCGTAGGTCGCGAAGAAGTACCACGAGTTCCACAGCGGCAGCAGGAACTCACGCACGCCGGAGCGGATGCCCTCCTCCGTCACCGCGAGGTTGCCACCGCGCAGCACCGAGCTCGACATCAGGAACCAGCGCATCGCGTCGGAACCGTCGCGATCGAGCACCTCCGAGACGTCCGGATAGTTGCGCAGCGACTTCGACATCTTGTAGCCGTCGCTGCCCAGCACGATGCCGTGGCAGCTCACACCGGTGAAGGCGGGACGGTCGAACAGCGCGGTCGACAGCACGTGCATGACGTAGAACCAGCCACGTGTCTGCCCGATGTACTCGACGATGAAGTCGGCAGGGGCGTGCGAGTCGAACCACTCCTGGTTCTCGAACGGGTAGTGCACCTGGGCATAGGGCATCGACCCCGAGTCGAACCACACGTCGAAGACGTCTTCGATGCGGCGCATCGTGCTCTTGCCGGTGGGGTCGTCCGGGTTCGGACGGGTGAGGTCGTCGATGTACGGACGGTGCAGATCGATCTCGCCCTCGGGGTTGCGCGGCAGCGTGCCGAAGTCGCGCTCCAGATCCTCCAGCGAGCCGTATGCGTCGACGCGCGGGTACTCCGGGTCGTCGCTCTTCCAGATCGGGATCGGTGAGCCCCAGTAACGGTTGCGGCTGATCGACCAGTCGCGCGCACCCTCGAGCCACTTGCCGAACTGTCCGTGCTTGACGTTCTCCGGCACCCAGGTGATCTGCTCGTTGTTGGCGAGCATGTCGTCCTTGATGTCCGTCACACGGATGAACCAGCTCGACACGGCCTTGTAGATCAGGGGGTTCCGGCAGCGCCAGCAGTGCGGGTACGAGTGCTCGTAGCTCTGCAGGCGGATCAGGCGCCCGTTCTCGCGGATGAGGCGCACCAGCGGGGTGTTCGCGTCCATCCAGAGCTCGCCGGCGACGTCGGTGACGTTCGGGAGGAAGCGTCCACCGTCGTCGAGCGAGAGGATCGTCGGGATGCCGGCGGCGCCGGCGACGCGCTGGTCGTCCTCACCGTAGGCCGGGGCCTGGTGCACGATGCCGGTGCCGTCGCTGACCGTGACGTAGTCGTCGACCAGGATGCGCCAGGCGTTCTCCGTACCGTAGGTCTCCTCATCCGCGTAGTAGTCGAACAGGCGGTCGTAGGTGACATCCTCGAGCTCGGCGCCGCGAACCGTCGCATCGACCGCGGCGAGCGCGTCATCGATGCCCTCGTAGCCGAGGTCCTTGGCATACCCGCCGAGGAGTTCACGTGCGAGGAGGTAGCGATGCGCGGAGGCTTCGACCGCAGCATCCGTCGTGCCGGCGGCCTGGTGCACGTCAGCCGCCCCGTTCGGACCGGCGGGAAGCACCACGTACTCGATCTCGGGCCCCACGGCGAGCGCGAGGTTGGTCGGAAGGGTCCAGGGCGTGGTCGTCCAGGCGAGGGCGCGCACGCCGGTGAGACCGAGAGCCTCGGCCTTGGCGCCGGTGAGCGGGAAGGTGACCGTGACGGACGGGTCCTGGCGCATCTGGTAGACGTCGTCATCCATGCGCAGCTCGTGCGCGGACAGCGGAGTCTCGTCGCGCCAGCAGTACGGCAGCACCCGGTAGCCCTCGTACGCGAGCCCCTTGTCGTAGAGCGTCTTGAAAGCCCAGAGCACGCTCTCCATATAGCCGAGGTCGAGCGTCTTGTAGCCGCGCTCGAAGTCGACCCAGCGCGCCTGGCGGGTGACGTAGTCCTGCCACTCGTGCGTGTAGGCGAGGACGGAGCTCTTGGCCTTCGCGTTGAAGACGTCGATGCCCATGGCCTCGATCTCGCTCTTCTCGGTGATCCCGAGCTGCTTCATCGCCTCGAGCTCGGCGGGGAGACCGTGCGTGTCCCATCCGAAGACCCGGTCGACCTTGTGACCGGTCATGGTCTGGAAACGCGGGAACACGTCCTTGGCATACCCCGTGAGCAGGTGACCGTAGTGGGGCAGGCCGTTGGCGAAGGGGGGACCGTCGTAGAACACCCACTCGGGCGAGCCTTCACGCTGCGCGATCGAGGCGCGGAAGGTGTCATCCGCTTCCCAGAACGCGAGCACCTCCTCCTCGATCTGCGGGAAGCGCGGGCTGGGCGCGACGGTGCTGTTCGAAGTGTCGGCGGCGGGGCCGAAGGAGGAACGGGGGTAGGTCATCGTGTCTCGCAGTGGTCGTCGTGGCGGATGCTCCTGCGAGGACGATCCTCACGGACCGCGGTACCACCTCACGTGCACGCCCTCCCCCTGCGGTTCGGTCGCACCACTCTCACTGCGGCTGTGACGGGCCTGCCCCGCTCGGTTCTACTGGGTCCGTTGCCGGACTGTTCTTCCGAGAGCTCCCCGGTGATGCCGGATCGATGCTCGTGCCTCCAGTGTACGCGTGTGTCGGGCTTCGGAGTTCTGTCGTGTTCAGGAGCGCTTCGCGGCCGCTGCTCCGGGCGCGCGGCCCCCCATCGGACGCCTGACTCGGCCTTGTGCAGCTCCCTCGGCCAGAATCGGAGAATTCGGCCGAGGCACGCGTACGTGGCCGAGCGGAGGAGCCGCACTTACCGCGGTCTGTGCAGCCCTTGCGCGATCGCCCGCATGACCGTCTCCTGCACGGTCGGCCACTCGAACATGACCTGCGTGTACGACATCCGAATGACGTGATAGCCCATCAGCATCAAATCAGCATCGTGCCGGATGTCCTCGGTGCGCTGCGATCCCACGTGATGCGAGCCGTCGATCTGAAGCACCAGCCGGTCGCCCACCAACGTGTCCACCCGATGACCCGCGATCCAGATCTGCACCCGGATCGGCAGGCGCAGCCAGCGCAGACGCTCGCGAAGGTAGGTCTCGAGTCCGGCGTCCGCGAAGGGCATGGCGCGCTCGAGGATTCGCCGAGCGGCCGGCCGCCACGCGTACCCTCGCAGTCCGTCGATCGTGACGAGGGACTTGCTCAAAGCGGACTCCCACGTGGCCAGTCCGTGCTCGAACGACTCGCACTCCGCGAGAGAGGCCAGCACGTTCTCGATTCCATCGACCAGAGAATCGGGATGCCGCGGCACGAGCGGCGCACCCCAGTGCTTCTTGACGGCGATCGGTCGGCCGCTCGCGGCGTTCGGCGAGACGGCCACGTGCGGCAGTCCACCTGCGTCATGCAGCCACAGCCCCAGTCGGGCCGCTTGCGTGCGGCATGTCACCACGACACCATGGCGAGCAGCCTGCACCAGGAGAGGGTCCGCGTTCTCCGACGCGATCCATCCCCGACGAGGCCGGGAGAGGGCGTTGCTGGCTGTGGCGGCATCCAACGTCGTGCGCCTGAATCCGTGCTCGACCAGCCGAGCAGTTCGCACGACCCCACCGAGCGCCTCGACCAGCGCCAACAGTGCCTCCACGCTTCTGGACATCCCTCCAGCATCCGAGCATCCGTGGTCAGGTCAGGCGCTGAAACCGCAATCTGTGCAGAGCACGCCAGGCCGCGCAGCTGTGAAGGCGAGCTCTCGCCGTCCCACCCCGACACCTCGCTCGGCCAATGACAGTTCCCTCGGCCGGATTCCGCGGATTCGGCCGAGGGAAGCGCGTATGGCCGAGGGAAGCGCTGCGGGACCGCGACCTGCCCCTCCCCGTGTCGGCAACACCCCGTACGCTCGGAGCATGGCCCGCTCGACCGAATCCCCCGCTGCGCCGCGGGTCTCACCGCCCGACCTTCCCGACGAGTTCACCCCGGCTCTCCCGGCCCGGAATGCCGACCTCATCGCGGCGACGCTCGACGTCAGCGGCACCGTCGACCTCGCCTATGCCTCGCTCGAGCAGTGCCGGGTGACGGCGGATGCCGATGCCGTCGACCTGACCGGTGGCACGATCCTCGATGTCGAGCTCGCCGACGCGCGTATCGCCTCGCTCCGCCTGCGTGGCGCCGGTGTGCGCCGACTGCGCATCGTGGGCGGACGCATCGGCACTCTCGATCTGAGCACGGCGCGCATCTCGGAGCTCGAGCTGACCGGGGTGCGCATCGACTACCTCAACCTCGGAGCAGCGCGCGCAGCCGACGTCGAGATCTCGGACTGCCGCATCCGCACGCTCGACATCCCTCAGGCGGAGCTCACCCGCGTGCGGTTCACCCGCACCACGTGCGATGAGGTCGATCCGCGCGGCATGCGTGCCACCGACGTCGACCTGCGCGGCCTCGACGCTCTGTCGTTCCTCGACGCGATCAGTCTCCGCGGCACCACACTCACCGAATTCCAGGTGCAGCAGCTGGCCCCGGTCATCGCGGCCGGCCTCGGCATCCAGATCAAGGGCTGACGGACGGCTCCGCTTCCGTGGGAGGAACGCCACCGCCGTTCGCGGCGAGCAATTCCCGCGTGAACGGATGCCGGGGCGTGTCGAACACCTCGGCGATACTGCCCTGTTCGACGATGCGTCCGTCCTGCATCACGAGCACCTCGTCGGCCACGGCCCGGACCACGTCGAGGTCGTGCGAGACGAAGACCATCGTGAGCCGGCGTTCGCGCTGCAGGCGCAACAGCAGCTGCAGCACCCGCTCCCGCACCGACGGGTCGAGCGCTGACACCGGTTCATCCAACACCAGCACGTCCGGATCTGCGGCGAGTGCCCGGGCGATCGCCGCACGCTGTCGCTGACCGCCCGACAACTCTGCCGGACGCCGCGCGGCGAGCCCTGGGTCGAGGTCGACCTCGCCGAGAAGCTCCTCGACCCGACGCTGCCGCTGCGCCCGCGGCACACCACCGGCAGCGAGCGCCTCGCGCAGGGAGCGGCCGATCGACCACCGCGGGTCGAAGGCGCCGAGGGGATTCTGATGCACGAGCTGGACGCGGTGCCCCGGCTCCTCGTGCAGCTCCCCCTGGTCGGGCTGCTCCACTCCCATGATCATGCGCGCGAGCGTCGTCTTGCCGGAACCGGACTCTCCCACGATCCCCAGCGTGCGTCCCTGCGAGACGACGAAGGTGGCGTCGATCACGGCGGGCAGCCCCGCGAACGCCTTCGACACCGCGGTCGCTGTCAGCACGGGTGCGGCGGCACCGAGGTCCGAGATCCGCGGCTCATGGATGGTGGCCGCGATGAGCTGGCGCGTGTACGGATGCTGCGGCGACTCCAGCACCTCCGTCACGGTGCCGGACTCCACGACCTCGCCCCGCCGCATCACCAGCACCCGATCCGCGAGGCGCCGCACGGCAGCGAAGTCATGACTCACGAACACGACCGCGGTCCCGGCATCCGCGATCGCTCGCAGCAGGTCGAGGATGCGCGCCTGCACGGTCGCGTCGAGTGCGGTCGTGGGCTCATCCGCGACGAGCACGGCCGGCGCGGCCGCTATCGCCGAGGCGATCAGCGCGCGCTGGCGGAGACCTCCGGACAGCTCATGCGGGTACTGCCTGGCGCGGCGTTCCGGTTCCGGCATCCACACGCGTCGTAGCAGCGCCTGCACCCGGTCGCCGATGGCATCGTCTCCCCGTGCTGCGGGATGCAACCGCAGCGGCTCCGCGATCTCCGAGCCGATCCGCTGCAGAGGGTCGAGCGCGACGAGCGCGTCTTGCGAGACCAGGGCGATCTCCGCGCCCCGGATGCGCCGCCAGGCGGACTCCTTCCACCCTCGCACGTCGTCTCCCCCGACACGCAGACGATCGGCATCCACTCGCGCAGTCGACGGAGCGAGACCGAGCAGGGCGCGCGCGGTCAGCGACTTCCCGGCGCCCGACTCCCCGACGATCGCGACGCATTCCCCGGCGGACACCGTGAAGGAGACTCCGTCCACCACGAGTGCGCCCTCGAAGCCGATCCGCAGATTCTGCACATCGAGCACGGACGGTGACATGTCGGTCATCGCGTCCTCCCCTCGGAGCGGGCTCTCAGCATCCGTCCGACGACCGTCGCCGCGACCACCGTGAGGGTGATCGCGATGCCGGGGAACACCGAGATCCACCACGCCTGACCCAGCACGTTGCGGCCTCCCGCGAGCATCAGCCCCCACTCGGGAGTCGGCTCTGCGGGACCGAGTCCGAGGAAGCTGAGTCCCGAGGCCGCGAGGATGGCCGATCCGATACCGATCGTCGCGAGCACACTCAACGAACCGAGCACACCGGGCAGCACGTGGCGCAGGAACGCCGGCACGGCCGGCACTCCGAGGATCCGTGCGGCCTCCACATGTTCGGCGACGCCCAGCGTGCGGGTCTGCACCCGTGCCAGGCGGATGTACACGGGCACGGCCGCCAACGTCACGGCCAGAGCGACGTTGATCGGCCCGGGGCCGAGGATCGCGATCACCACGAGCGCGACGAGGAACTCGGGGAAAGCCATCAGCACATCGTTGACGCGCATCAGGGTGACATCCACGCCCCGAGGCGCGATACCGGCGAGCGCTCCGACCGCGAGCCCGACGACGACGGCGATCGCGGTCGCGAGCAGCCCGACGCCCACCGAGCGTCCAGCGCCGTACACCACACGGGAGTACACGTCACGGCCGCTCTGATCGGTGCCGAACAGATGCCCGTCCCCCGGGGGCAGCAGCGCCCCGCGCACGTCGGTCTGCAGCGGATCGTGCGTCGCGAGCACACCGGGGAAGGCCGCTGCGAACGCGATCAGGAGCAGGACGGCGACCGCGCACCACAGCAGCACTCGCTGCGCCCGCCTCATCGTCGCGCCCCTGAGACGGGGGCGGCCCGGTGCAGGCGGGGATCGATGAGCGGATGCACCAGCTCGACGATCACGTTCACGATCACGAACACGAGGGCGCTGAGCAGGATGATGCCGGAGATGACGGGAAGATCCCGGTCGCTGATCGCAGCGAGGGTGACGCGGCCGAGTCCCGGGCGGGCGAACACCGTCTCGACCAGCACCGCGCCACCGAGCACCGACCCGGTGAGATATGCGGTGAGCGTCACCGCACTGGACGCACCGTGTCGCAGTCCATGCCGCAGCGTGAACCATCCACGACTGGCGCCCCGCGCGCGCACGGTCTCGGCGAACGGCATCCGCTCCGCCTGAATGAGTCCATCGCGCAGCACCTGTCCGAGCAGCGCAGCGACCGGCAGGGCGAGAGTAACCGCCGGCAAGACGATCGTCGCCGGATTGCGACTGCCGGAGACCGGGAACCACCCGAGGCCGAAGGCGAACACACTCAGGAGCACCAGACCGATCCAGAACACCGGCGATGACAGCACGATGAGTTCGATCCCGGTGGCCACCGCGCGCGCCACCTCGCCGCGCGCGAGCAGGGCGACCACGAGGGCGACCACCACCGCGATCCCGAGCGCGAGAGCCGACAGCTGCAACGTCGCGCCGAGCTGCCGACCGATGACCTCGGTCACCGGCAGCCGTAGCTGGTAGGACTCACCGAGGTCTCCACGCACGAGCTGCCCGAGGTACGCCAGGTACTGCTCGAACGGCGGGCGATCCAATCCGAGCTCGGTGCGGATGCCGTCCTTCACGGCCTCGCTGACCTGAGCCTGCGGGCCGAGCATGACCGACACCGGGTCGCCGGGGATCACACGGAACGCGAGGAACGCGACCGTGGCGGCACCCCACAGCACGATGACCACGGAGGCGACGAGCCCGGCGATCCGCAGGAGCACAGCCTTCACCGCTCCCCCTCCACGCCGCGGAATCGCCCCGCGCTCAGCCGACCGTCACATCGTAGAACAGGGGCCGACCGTAGAGGTCGTAGTCGAGGCCGTCCAGACGTTCGCCCACCGCCGTGATCGCGGACGGGCTGTAGAGGGGCACGATCGCCGTGTACTCGGCGTTCCACTCCTGCAGCTGCGTGTAGAGCGCGTTGCGCTCGTCCTGGTCGCTCGTCGCGACGGCCGTGTCGAGCAGCGTGTCCAGCTCGGGATCCGACACCTGGGATGCGTTCTGGAATCCGTCGGTGTGCAGGTGGCTGCGCAGCAGATCGGGGTCGACGCCGGAGAAGCCCCAGTCCGTCAGGTCGAAGGTCTTGGGACCGTACTGCTCGTTGTAAGCGCCCGGCTCGAGCACCTCGCGCACGACCTCGAACCCGATGTCCTTCAGATCGGACTGGATGGCGTTGGCCAGGGCCGCGCGGTCGTCAGGTACAGGAGTCCAGGCGATCCAGCGCACGGAGAGGCGCTTGCCGTCTTTGGTGCGGTACCCCTCGTCGTCGCGCTCCGTCCAGCCCGCCTCGTCGAGGAGCGTGTTCGCCGCATCCGGGTCGAACGCCCAGGTGCCCTCCAACGCCGCGTCGTAACCGGGGGTGGTCGATCCGAGCACGCTCCACGCGCGCGGGAACTGTCCGAAGAAGATCTCCTCGACGGCCGCATCGATGTCGATGCCGCGTGCGAACGCCTGACGCACCTTCTCGTCGGAGAACACGCCGTACTTCTCGTTCAGGTACAGGGAGTACGGAAGGCCCGGGTACTCGATCGAGTCGACCGTGACTCCGGCGCCGAGGTCCTTGGCGAGGTTCGGCGGGATGTTGCTCGCGAGGTCCGACTCTCCGCTCTCCACCACACCGGCACGCACGGACGCCTCGGGCTGGATCTCCACCCGCAGCGTCTCGAAGGCCGGTGCCTTCTCGCCGTGGGGACCCCAGGCGTAGTCATCGTTCCGGGTGTACACGAGCTCCTGATCGGGCGTGTACTCGGTCAGCTCGAACGGCCCGGTGCCGACCGTGATACCGGGGCCTCCGGCCTTGAGCTTGTCCGCCGAGTCCGCCAACACGGCGGGCGAGTAGAAGCCGAGCTGCGGTGTGCTCGCCGCCTGCAGGAACGGGGCGTAAGGCTGCGAGAACCTCACCGTGACGGTGTGATCGTCGACGACCTCCGTGCCCTCGTAGAAGTCGGCGCCGAGCATGCTGGCCGCCTGCGCCGATGCGGTCTCGGGGTCGACGATGCGGTCGAGGTTCGCCTTGACGGCCGCCGCGTCGAACGGCTCCCCGTCGTGGAAGGTCACGTCGTCGCGGAGCGTGAAGGTGTACTCGGTGCTGTCGGGCGAGACCGTCCAGTCGGTCGCGAGCCACGGCGAGAACGTGCCGTCGTCCTCCTGGAAGACGAGCGAGTCCAGCACCGCACGCTGCACCATGCCCGACACGTCGAGCTGACTGACCTGCGGGTCCATGTGGCCTGCGGACAGGTTCGCCCCCTCGATCGACCAGACGAGTTCGGCGTCGTCGTCGCCGCCGTTCTGCGCGGCGGGAGTGGCGCAGGCGCTGAGCACGAGCGCGGCGGTCGCGGCGAGCGCGGCGAAGGGCAGGAGACGGCGCACGGGTCTTGCGGGCATGGCGATTCCTCAGGAAGAACGGATCGGGATGTCCCCAGTCTAGGGCGGATTCTTGGACTGGGTCGAAGAGTGACGGCATCCGTCGCTGCCGGACCCTCGATAGAATGAGGCGCACACCCCACACTCAGGCACGCTCACACAGTGCCGCATACATCGCTCAAGGAGACCCTCATGTCCGTGATTCCAGACAAGCCCGCACTCGAAGGTCTCGAAGCGAAGTGGGACAGCACCTGGGCAGAACAGGGCACGTACCTGTTCGACCGCCTCCGCGCCGCACAGTCCGGCCGCGAGGGTGTCTACTCGATCGACACCCCGCCGCCGACCGCATCGGGCAGCCTCCACATCGGCCACGTGTTCTCGTACACCCACACCGACGTCAAGGCGCGCTTCGAGCGCATGCGCGGCAAGACCGTGTTCTACCCGATGGGCTGGGACGACAACGGCCTGCCCACCGAGCGTCGCGTGCAGAACTACTACGGCGTGCGCTGCGACCCCACCCTCCCCTACACGGATGACTTCACTCCTCCGTTCGAGGGCGGCGACAACAAGTCCAGCCGCGCCGCCGACCAGGTGCCGATCAGCCGCCGCAACTTCATCGAGCTGTGCGAGCGCCTGACCATCGAGGACGAGAAGCAGTTCGAGGCGCTGTTCCGCCAGCTCGGGCTGAGCGTCGACTGGACGCAGACCTACCGGACCATCTCCGACGAGACGATCCGCCAGAGCCAGCTCGCGTTCCTGCGCAACATCGAGCGTGGCGAGGCGTACCAGGACCTCGCCCCCACTCTGTGGGACATCGACTTCCGCTCTGCGATCGCCCAGGCCGAACTCGAGGACCGCGACCAGCAGGCCGCGTACCACACCATCGAGTTCCCCTTCGCGGACGGTACCGGCTCCATCGCGATCGACACGACGCGCCCCGAGCTGCTGCCCGCGTGCATCGCGATCGTGACGCACCCGGAAGGTCCGCACAAGCACCTCATCGGCACGAAGGTGCGCACGCCCTTCTTCGGCGCCGAGATCGAGATCCACGGACACCACCTCGCACAGCCCGACAAGGGCACGGGCGCGGCGATGGTCTGCACGTTCGGCGATGTGACCGACATCGTCTGGTGGCGTGAGCTGCACACGGTGGCCGACCAGCACCTCCCGAACATGACCACGATCGGCCTGGACGGCCGTTTCCTGCCGACCGCGCCGGAGTCGGTCGCGAACGCGGAGGCCATCGACTGGTACGCCGAGAGCCTCGCGGGCAAGACCGTGTTCAGTGCGCGCAAGGCCCTGGTGGAGAAGCTGCAGGAGACCGGCGACGTCACCGCGGTCGGCAAGCCCTTCAACCACGCCGTGAAGTTCTTCGAGAAGGGCGACCGCCCCCTCGAGATCGTGTCGACGCGCCAGTGGTACATCCGCAACGGCGCCCGTGACGTGGCACTGCGCGACGAGCTCGTCGCGCGCGGTCAGGAGCTCACGTGGCACCCCGACTTCATGCGCGTGCGCTACGAGAACTGGGTCGGCGGCCTCACCGGCGACTGGCTGGTGTCCCGCCAGCGCTTCTTCGGCGTGCCGATCCCGCTCTGGTACGGCCTCGACGAGAACGGCGAGCGCGACTACGACCGCGTGCTGGCTCCCGACACCGCATCGCTGCCGATCGACCCCACGATCGACGTCCCGGCCGGATACACCGAAGACCAGCGCGGCGCGGCCGGAGGCTTCGACGCCGAGGCGGACATCCTCGACACCTGGGCGACGTCGTCGCTGACTCCGCAGCTCGCCGGCGGATGGCAGCGCGACGAGGAGCTGTGGCAGCTCACGGCGCCGTTCGACCTGCGGCCGCAGGGTCAGGACATCATCCGCACCTGGCTGTTCTCGACGATGCTCCGCTCGACGCTCGAGGACAGCCGCGCCCCGTGGCGCAGCGCCGCGATCTCGGGCTTCATCGTCGACCCGGACCGCAAGAAGATGTCGAAGTCGAAGGGCAACGTCGTCACCCCGGCGGACATCCTCGACGCGCACGGTTCGGATGCCGTCCGCTACTGGTCCGCATCGAGCAGGCTCGGCACGGACGCGGCCTTCGACCCGCAGAACCCGACGCAGGTGAAGATCGGACGCCGCCTCGCGATCAAGGTCCTGAACGCGGCGAAGTTCGTGCTGTCATTCCCGGTTCCCGAAGGAGCACAGGTCACGCACGCGCTCGACGCGTCGATGCTCGCATCGCTCGACGGCGTGATCGCCGACGCGACCGCGGCGTTCGAGAAGTACGACCAGGCCCGCGCGCTCGAGATCACGGAGGCGTTCTTCTGGACATTCTGCGACGACTACCTGGAGCTCGTGAAGGAACGCGCATACAACCAGAACGACGTGGGTCAGGCCTCGGCTGCGCTCGCCCTGCGGCTGGCGCTGTCCACGCTCCTTCGGCTGCTCGCCCCGGTGCTGTCGTTCGCGACGGAGGAGGCGTGGTCGTGGTTCGAGGAAGGCTCGATCCACACCGCGTCCTGGCCTGAGGCTCTCGGCATCGACGGCGACCCTGCCGTCCTCGCCGCCGCCAGCGAGGCGCTGATCGGCATCCGCCGCGCCAAGACCGAGGCCAAGGCATCGCAGAAGACTCCGGTCTCGCGCGCGGCCATCGCAGCACCCGCCGGCAAGCTCGACGCTCTGCGTGCCGCCGCGGACGACCTGCGCGCCGTCGGTCGCATCGCGGAGCTCGAGTTCACCGAGGCAGAGGCGTTCGCCGTCACGGCGATCGAGCTCGCCCCGGTCGAGGCCTCCTGATGCAGCTGGGCACACGTTGGGCGACCGGTACCGCGGCACCGGCCTCTGTCCCCGCGTCCCTGCGCCCGGCGATCGCCGAGGTGGAGGGCCGCGGACTCGTCGGCCACTGGACGCTCACGTGGCTCGAGGGTCGCGCGATCGCCGAGCTCGACGCAGGCTGGGAAGTCCTCCAGTCGGCATCCGGTGAGATCATCGCCCGTCCGTTCGAAGACTGACCCTCGCAGCTCTCGCGACATCGAGACCCCCTCCTGCCGTTTTGCGCAGGAGGGGGTCTCGACGTCAGGAGGGGGTCCCGGCGTCAGCCGACCGACGCACGCGCCGAGACGAACGCCGCGACACAGCGTTCCACCTGCTCGGCGGTGTGCGCGGCCGAGAGCTGCACGCGGATGCGCGCCAGGCCGCGCGGCACGACGGGGAAGCTGAAGGCGGTGACGTAGATGCCCTGCGCCTGCATCTCCCGAGCGATCTGCGCTGTGAGGGCGGCATCACCGAACATCACCGGGACGATCGGATGCTCGCCCGGAAGCAGCTCGAACCCCTCCTCTGCCATCCGACGTCGGAACAGTGCGGCGTTCTCGCGCAGAGTCGCCCGCAGCTCGGCGGACCCCTCGACCAGATCCAGCGCCGTCAGAGTCCCGGCGACGATCGCCGGAGCCAGGGTGTTCGAGAAGAGATACGGGCGCGACCGCTGCCGCAGCAGCGCGACGATGTCGGCGTGCGCGGCCACATAGCCGCCGGATGCACCGCCCAGCGCCTTGCCGAACGTCCCCGTGTAGATGTCCACCCGGTCAGCGACTCCGCAGAACTCCGGGGTGCCCCGTCCGTTCTCGCCGACGAAGCCGACCGCGTGGGAATCGTCGACGAACACCAGCGCGTCGTACCGCTCGGCCAGGTCGCAGATCTCGGCGAGCGGGGCGATGTAGCCGTCCATCGAGAACACGCCATCGGTGACCACGACGCGGAACCGTGCATCGGATGCCGCGCGCAGCTGCTCCTCGAGGTCGGCCATGTCACGGTTGCGGTACCGCAGTCGCCGTGCCTTGGAGAGGCGGATGCCGTCGATGATCGAGGCGTGGTTGAGCTCGTCGGAGATGATCGCGTCGTCCGCGCCGAACAGCGTCTCGAACACGCCCCCGTTCGCGTCGAAGCACGAGGAGTAGAGGATCGCGTCGTCGGTACCGAGGAAGCCGGCCAGCCGCCGCTCGAGTTCCAGGTGCTGCTCCTGCGTGCCGCAGATGAAGCGCACACTGGCGAGGCCGTAGCCCCACTCCTGCAGGGCTGTGGTCGCCGCGTCCAGGATCCGCGGATCATCGGCCAGCCCGAGGTAGTTGTTGGCGCAGAAGTTCAGCACCTCGGAGCCGTCGGCGACGATCTCGGTGCGCTGCGGACCGCGGATGCCCCGCTCGTGCTTCGTGAGCCCTGCTTCCTCGATACCGGCGAGTTCCGCCTCCAGATGCGCCTGAAAAGTCCCGTACATCACAGCTCCGTCCAATCGAGGATGATCTTGCCCGTACCGGCGGACTCGGCCGCCGCGAATCCGCGTTCCCAGTCCCGTGCCGGCACGACCTCGGCGATCACTCGGCCGATCGCCGACCGCAGCGTCTCGCTCGTCTGCAGCATCGCGCCCATCGCGTTCCAGGTCTCGAACATCTCGCGGCCGTAGATGCCCTTGATCGTGAGCATGTGCGTGACGAGCTTGCCCCAGTCGACGCTGAAGTCCGCATTCGGCAGACCCAGCATCGCGATGCGACCACCATGGTTCATGTTGTCGATCATCGAGGGAAGCGCGGAGGGCGCGCCACTCATCTCGAACCCGATGTCGAAGCCCTCGCGCATTCCGAGCGCCTGCTGCGCCGAGCGGATGTCGCCGATCGAGACGTCGACCACCTCGTTCGCGCCCATCTGCCGTGCCATCGCCAACCGGGGTGCGCTCACATCGGTCGCGGTGATGAATCGGGCACCGGCGTGACGGGCCACAGCGATCGCCATCAGTCCGATCGGGCCGCAACCGGTGACCAGCACGTCCTCTCCCACCAGCGGATAGGTCAGCGCGGTGTGCACGGCGTTGCCGAGCGGATCGAAGATCGCCCCGAGCTCCGGTGAGACCTGCGCGTGGTGCACCCAGACGTTCGCGGCCGGCAGCGCGAGGTACTCCGCGAATGCGCCGTCGCGCTGCAACCCCAGGCCGATGGTGCGGATGCACATCTGGCGTCTCCCCGCCCGGCAGTTGCGGCATGTCCCGCACACGATGTGACCCTCACCGGACACCCGGTCGCCCACGCTGATGTCGTGCACGAGAGAGCCGACCTCGACCACCTCGCCGTAGAACTCGTGGCCGGGGATGAGCGGTGCGGAGATCGCGGACGCCGCCCAGTCGTCCCATCGTCGGATGTGCAGATCGGTGCCGCAGATCCCCGTGCGCAGCACACGGATGATCACATCGTCCGCGCCACCCACGGGATCCGGGCGGTCGCCGAGGGCCAATCCGGCGCCCGGTGCTTCTTTGAACAGAGCCTTCATGTCTCGATCAGACCGCAGATCCGGGTGTAGAACAATCACCAACACCTGCATGATCGATGAAGTTCCTCTTCATCTAGAATCGACCGGTGGAACTCCATCAGCTGCAGATCCTGCGCGAGCTCGGGGCACTGGGCAGTGTGACGGCGGTCGCCGAGGCACTGCGCGTGACGCCGTCCGCCGTCTCCCAGCAGCTCGCCGCATTGCAGCGCGGCATCGAGACCCCGCTCACCCGTCGTGCAGGGCGGACGCTCGTGCTCACGCCGGCCGGAGAGGTCCTCGCGGCAGCCGGGGCGGAGGCGATCGACGCCATGGCCGCCGCGCGCACCGCACTGGACGACTTCGAAGGTGCCGCGACCGGAGTCGTCAGCATCAGCGGCTTCCACAGCGTGGGGCAGGTGCTGTTCGGTGCGCTGCTGCGCGAACTCCAGACACTCGAGCACGCCCCGACCGTGCAGCTCACGGACGAGGACGTCGCCCAGAGCGAGTTCCCCGCGCTCACCGCGCGCTACGACCTCGTGCTCGCCCACCGCATGGAGCACTCCCCGAGCTGGCCCACGCAGGGCGTGCGCAGTCTCACGCTGGTGCGCGAGCCCCTCGACGTGGCCGTCGCCTCCACTCATCCGCTGGCATCACGGCGTTCATTGACTCCCGACGACGTCGCCGACGAGCCGTGGGTGACCAGCCGGATCGGCTACTCCCCCGACGACGTGCTCCGTGCGATCACCGCCGTCGCGAATCGCCCCGTGGAGGTGCGCCACCGCATCAACGACTACGGAGCCGTCTCGGCGGTGGTCGCCGCGGGCGGAGTGATCGGCATGCTCCCGCGGTTCACCTCGCGCAGCATCCAGGATCGCGACATCGTGCGCCTGCCCCTGGACGGCGTCAGCACGCACCGCATGATCGATGTCCTCGCGCGCCCTGAGAACCTCCGCCGCCGATCAGTGCGCGTCGTGGTGGACGCGCTGCAGCGGGTGATGACGCGCCTGAGCGAGTGGGTCTCGTGCCCGTGCGGCCGGTGATGGTTAGGCTCGGAGGATGACCGATACCGCGAACCCGCTGCTCCAGCCGTCGACCTTGCCCTACGGCATCCCCGACTATCGTGCGATCCGTCCCGAGCACTACATTCCCGCGTTCCGCGCCGCGTTCGATGAGCACCTCCACGAGATCTCCCGGATCACGATGGTGCGCTCGATGCCGACGTTCGAGAACACGATCGAGGCACTGGAACGCGCAGGTGAGACGCTCGATCGCGTGGCCCACGCGTTCTATACGGTCAGCTCCGCCGATGCGACGCCCGAGATCCAGGCCGTGGACGAGCAGCTCGCCCCACTGATGGCGGCCCACAACGATGCCGTGTCGCTGAACGGCCCGCTCTACTGGCGCGTGCAGCAGGTGTTCGATCAGCTCGACTCCCTCGATCTCGATCCGGAGCAGCGCTACCTCGTCGAGCGTCACCACCGCGAGATGACGCACGCAGGAGCAGCCCTCGACGACGAGGCGAAGGCCCACCTGACCCTGCTCAACCAGCAGCTCTCCACGCTGAGCAACACGTTCGAGCGCAACCTCCTGAACGATACGAATGATCTGGCCGTCGTGTTCGACGCCGCAGAGCAGCTCGACGGCCTCAGTGCCGGTGAGCTCTCGGCGGCCGCGCGCTCTGCCGCGGAGCGCGGGCTCGACGGGCACTATCTCGTCTCGCTCACGCTCTTCACCGGCCACCCGTACCTGGCGCAGCTGCGCAATCGGAACTCGCGACGGGACATCATGGCCGCCTCGCAGGCGCGCGGGTCTCGCGACAACGCGAACGACAACCGCCCGGTGCTGCGCGAGATCGTCCGCCTGCGCGCCGAGCGTGCCGCCCTTCTCGGGTACGAGTCGCACGCGGCCTACATCACCGCCGACGAGACCGCCGGCAACCCCGGCGCGGTCGAGGACATGCTGCGCGCCCTGGCCGCTCCGTCCGCCGTGAACGCGCGCGCGGAGCGGGAGGCGCTGCAACTGCTCGTCGACCGTACCGAGCCGGAGCCGTTCCCCGTCGAGGCCCACGACTGGGCGTTCTACACGGAGAAGGTCCGCGAGGCGCTGTACGACATCGACACGAGCGCACTGCGCCCCTGGTTCGAGGCGGAGCGGGTGCTGCAGGACGGCGTCTTCTTCGCGGCGACGCGCCTGTACGGCGTGACCTTCACCGAGCGTTCTGATCTGGTCTCCTACCACCCCGGTGCCCGGGTGTTCGAGGTCAGCAACGCCGACGGCTCGCCTCTGGGGCTCTACATCCTCGATCTCTACACCCGCGACTCCAAGCGCGGCGGAGCGTGGATGAACCCGATCGTGAGCCAGTCACGGCTGCGTGGCACCTCCCCCGTCGTGGTGAACAATCTCAACGTGCCGTTGCCCGGCGACGGCGAGCCCACTCTGCTGACGCTCGATGAGGTCACGACCCTGTTCCATGAGTTCGGCCACGCGCTCCACGGCCTCTTCGCGACGGTCACCTACCCGCACTTCGCCGGGACGAACGTGTTCCGCGACTTCGTCGAGTTCCCGAGCCAGGTCAACGAGATGTGGATCCTCTGGCCCGAGGTCCTCGACAACTACGCACGGCATCACGAGACGGGCGAGGCTCTGGACCCCGCGATCGTGGAGCGCCTCCGCGCCACCGAGACCTTCGACCAGGGACACGCGACGAGCGAGTACCTGGCAGCGGCGTGGCTCGACCAGGCGTGGCATCGCGTGGGCACGGATGCCGACATCGAGGATGTCGCGGCGTTCGAGGCAGCGGCCCTCGCCGACATCGGCCTGAACGACCCCGTCGTGCCGACGCGGTACTCCTCGACCTACTTCGCACACGTCTTCTCCGGTGGGTACAGCGCCGGCTACTACTCGTACATCTGGAGCGAGGTGCTCGACGCCGACACCGTCGACTGGTTCCGCGAGAACGGCGGGCTCACGCGCGAGAACGGCGATCGGTTCCGGCAGCGACTGCTCGGCGTCGGCGGATCCAAGGACCCTCTCGAGGCGTACCACGACTTCCGCGGGCGCGTCGCCGACATCGCGCCGCTGCTCAAGCGCCGCGGCCTGGAGGCCTGAGAGGCGCCGTCAGCCGGAGAGCCTCGCGTCGGCCTTGAACCAGGTGAGCTGGTGATAGCTCTGCGCGAGCTGCTCGCCGAGCTCGGCGAACGGCACGACGCGCACGTCGATCGTCTCACCCGCGTCGAGCTCCTGCGGGCGGTCGTGCCGGCATCCGCGGGCGAGGAAGTGATGGACCCGGTTGTCCTGGTTGCCCCAGTTCGCCCAGCTCCACCCGAGGTCGACGATCTCGTCGGCGACGTATCCGGTCTCCTCCGCCAGCTCCCTCGACGCCGCAGCTGAAGGGGACTCGGTCGCGTCTACCGCGCCACCGGGCAACCCCGCACCGACCACGCCGGCGCCGTGGTGGTACTCCTCGATCGCCACGGCGTATCCCTCGTCGGTGAGCGCCACGATCGAGACCCATTCGGCCTGTTCCAGGACGTAGTACGGTGCGATCGTCCGTCCGTCGGCATCGACGCAGTCGTCGGCCCGCAGGCGGATCCAACGGTCTTCCACGACCATCGATCGCGCGGTGGTCCGCCAGGCTTCCGGAACCACGGTCGGGCGACGGTCAGGCGCTCTTGCGCTTGCGCTCGAGGACGATCGTGGGAGGTGCCCCTTCGTCGACCGCAGCGCGCGTGATGATGACCTTCGCGACGTCGTCTGCCGAGGGGATCTCGAACATGATCGGACCGAGGACGTCTTCCAGGATCGCGCGGAGTCCGCGCGCCCCGGTCTTGCGCTCCACGGCGAGGTCGGCGATCGAGCGCAGTGCGTCCTCGTCGAACTCGAGCTGCACACCGTCGATCTCGAACATGCGCTGGTACTGCTTCACCAGCGCATTGCGCGGACCGGTGAGGATGTCGATGAGCGCAGCCTGATCCAGCGGCGACACCGAGGTCACCACGGGCAGACGCCCGATGAACTCGGGGATCAGACCGAACTTGTGCAGGTCCTCGGGCAGCACCTCGCTGAACAGATCGAGGTCCTTGCCCTTGTCGTGCAGCGGGGCGCCGAAGCCGATGCCGTGCTTGCCGACGCGTGCCGAGACGATGTCCTCGAGCCCGGCGAACGCACCGGCCACGATGAACAGCACGTTCGAGGTGTCGATCTGCAGGAACTCCTGATGCGGGTGCTTACGTCCGCCCTGCGGCGGCACCGAGGCGACCGTGCCCTCGATGATCTTCAGCAGTGCCTGCTGCACGCCCTCGCCGGAGACGTCGCGCGTGATCGACGGGTTCTCGGCCTTGCGGGCGATCTTGTCGACCTCGTCGATGTAGATGATGCCCTGCTCGGCGCGCTTGACGTCGTAGTCGGCGGCCTGGATGAGCTTGAGGAGGATGTTCTCGACGTCTTCACCGACGTAGCCGGCCTCGGTCAGCGCCGTCGCGTCGGCGACGGCGAACGGGACGTTGAGCTGCTTCGCGAGCGTCTGCGCGAGGTAGGTCTTGCCGCACCCGGTCGGACCGATGAGCAGGATGTTGCTCTTGGCGATCTCGACCTCGTCGGCCTTCTGCTCGGCCGTCTGCAGTGTTCCGCGTGCACGGATCCGCTTGTAATGGTTGTAGACGGCCACGGCGAGTGCGCGCTTCGCGGGCTCCTGACCGACGACGTACTCCTCGAGGAACGAGAAGATCTCTCGCGGCTTGGGCAGATCGAACTCGGCGACGCCGTCGGCGGAAGACTCCGCCATGCGCTCCTCGATGATCTCGTTGCACAGCTCGACGCATTCGTCGCAGATGTACACACCGGGGCCAGCGATGAGCTGCTGCACCTGCTTCTGGCTCTTTCCACAGAATGAGCACTTGAACAGGTCAGCGCTTTCACCGATACGGGCCATGCGCGTCCTCCTAGGGGATCCAGAGATCGTCCTCCGAGCCTAACCTCTGCATCCGACACCGGGACGCATTGGCGCGGATTCCCGCGGGGCCGAGTCCGAGACGATACAGAAGGGGGCCCGCACCACGACATGCGTGATGCGGGCCCCGCGAGGTCCGTGTCAGATCAGACCATGCTCTTCGTGTGCCATACCGTCTTGATCTCGGTGAAGGCACCGATCCGCTCGGGCGATGCCACGACCTCCCCCGGCGCGAGCACGCGGGTGAGCGTCTCGGCGGCGGCGATCTGCAGGTCGACCCAGTCGATGTCGCCGGCGCCGGCGAGATCGAGGGCGTTCACGTCCTGATGCGAAGCGAGCCACGGCGCGATCTCGGCCGGCGACCCGGTGAGCACGTTGACGACTCCCCCCGGCACGTCACTCGTCGCGAGCACCTCGGCGAGGCTGATCGCCGAGAGCGGGTGCCGCTCGCTGGCGATCACGACGACCGTGTTGCCAGCGACGAGTGCCGGGGCGACCACCGAGACGAAGCCCAGCAGCGCGGAGTCCTGCGGCGCGACGATCGCCACGACTCCGGTCGGTTCGGGCACGGAGATGTTGAAGTACGGACCGGAGACCGGGTTCGCGTTGCCGGCGACCTGCGCGTACTTGTCGCACCATCCGGCGTACCAGACCCACAGGTCGATCGCATCGTCCACCTGCGCGCCCGCGGCCGCGGCCGACACGCCCTCCTGGGCGACGATCTCGTCGACGAACTGCGCACGGCGGCCTTCCAGCACCTCCGCGACGCGGTAGAGCACCTGCCCGCGGTTGTACGCGGTCGCGCCCGACCAGCCCTTCACCGCAGCCCGAGCGGCCACCACGGCGTCACGGGCATCCTTGCGCGATCCCTGTGCGGCGTTCGCGAGGAACGCGCCCTTCGCCGAGAGCACTTCGTAGGTGCGGCCGGACTCGCTCCGCGGGAAGGCCCCGCCGATCGCCAGCTTGTACGTCTTCGGCACGCTCAGTCGCTTGCTCACGAGGCGGCTCCCTTCAGGTACGCGGTGAGACCCTGACGGCCGCCTTCACGGCCGTATCCGGACTCCTTGTAACCGCCGAACGGGCTCGACGGATCGAAACGGTTGAACGTGTTCGCCCAGATGACACCGGCGCGCAGACGGTCGGCGACCGCGAGGATCCGCGATCCTTTGTCCGACCAGATGCCGGCCGAGAGCCCGTAGGGCGTGTTGTTCGCCTTGGCGATCGCCTCGGCAGGCGTGCGGAACGTGAGCACCGAGAGCACCGGGCCGAACACCTCGTCGCGAGCGATGCGGTGCGAGGCCTCGACACCCGTGAAGATCGTCGGAGCGAACCAGAAGCCCTTCTCGGGGATCACGCAGTCGGCGGTCCAGCGCTCCGCGCCTTCGGCCTCTCCGATGTCGCTGAGCTCGCGGATGCGGGCCAGCTGGGCGGCCGAGTTGATGGCGCCGATGTCGGTGTTCTTGTCGAGCGGGTCGCCCAGACGCAGCGTCGACAGACGGTTCTTCAGCCGATCGATGACTTCGTCGTGGATCGACTCCTGAACGAGAAGGCGGCTACCGGCGCAGCACACATGCCCCTGGTTGAAGAAGATGCCGTTGACGATGCCCTCGACGGCCTGGTCGATCGGAGCGTCGTCGAACACGATGTTCGCGGCTTTGCCGCCGAGCTCGAGTGTCAGCTTCTTCTGCGTACCGGCGACCGCGCGGGCGATGTCGCGTCCGACGCCGGTGGAGCCGGTGAAGGCCACCTTGTCGACGTCCGGGTGGCGGACGAGAGACGCCCCCGTCGCGCCGGCACCGGTGACGATGTTCACGACTCCGGCGGGGAGGTCGGCCTGCTGCAGGATCTCGGCGAAGATCAGCGCCGTCAACGGCGTGGTCTCGGCGGGCTTGAGCACGACCGTGTTCCCGGCCGCAAGGGCCGGAGCGACCTTCCACGCGAGCATCAGCAGCGGGAAGTTCCACGGGATGATCTGCCCGGCGACGCCGAGCGCTCGCGGGTTCGCGCCGAGTCCGGCGTGATCCAGCTTGTCTGCCCAGCCGGCGTAGTAGAAGAACCAGGAGGCGACGAGAGGCACGTCGACGTCACGGCTCTCCTTGATGGGCTTGCCGTTGTCGAGGCTCTCGGCGACGGCGAGCTCGCGGGCGCGCTCCTGCACCAGACGAGCGATGCGGAACAGGTACTTGCCGCGGTCGCGGCCGCTCATCTTCGACCACGTCTTGTCGTAGGCACGGCGGGCGGCGGCGACAGCGCGGTCTACGTCCTCATCGCTCGCCGAGGCGATCTCGGCGATGCGCTTCTCGCTCGAGGGAGAGATCGTGGTGAAGCTGGAGCCGGTGCCGTCGACGAACTCGCCGTCGATGAACAGCCCGTAGCTGTCCTTGAGGTTCAGGACCGCCGTGGACTCGGGGGCCGGAGCGTATTCCAGGAAAGACATATGAGGGCTCCTAGTCGATCGTGACGTAGTCGGGGCCGGAGTAGTGGCCGGTGGTGAGCTTCTGGCGCTGCAGCAGCACGTCGTTCAGAAGGCTCGAAGCGCCGAAGCGGAACAGATGCGGCTGAAGCCACTCCTCGCCGACCGTCTCGGCGACGGTGACGAGGTACTTCACCGCGTCCTTGGACGTGCGGATGCCGCCGGCAGGCTTGACGCCGATCTTCTCGCCCGTGCCCTGGTGCCAGTCGCGCACCGTCTCGAGCATCAGCAGCGTGGTGGGAAGGGTCGCGGCCGGCTGTACCTTCCCGGTCGACGTCTTGATGAAGTCGCCACCCGCGAGGATGCCGAGCCACGAAGCGCGCTTGATGTTGTCGTACGTGTTCAGTTCACCGGTCTCGAGGATGACCTTGAGCGAGGCGTAGGAGCCGTCCGCGCGGCGGCAGGCCTCCTTCACCTGGGAGATCTGGTCGAACACCAGCCCGTACCGTCCGGACAGGAACGCCCCACGATCGATCACCATGTCGATCTCGTCCGCACCGGCGGCGACCGCCTCGGCGGTGTCGGCGAGCTTGATCGCGAGCGAGGAGCGACCGCTGGGGAAGGCGGTCGCGACGGCGGCGACCGAGATCAGGCCGTCATCGGGGTCGCCGTGCAGTGCACCGAGGGCGGCGACCGCATCCGGCACCATGTCGCCGTAGACGCAGACGGCGGCGACCTTGGGTGTCGATGGATCGGCGGCATCGGGATTCTTCGCCTTGGCGACGAGCGAGCGCACCTTGCCGGGGGTGTCTGAACCCTCGAGCGTGGTGAGGTCGATCAGCGTGATGATCTTGTCGAGGGCCCAGGCCTTCGACGTCGTCTTGATCGAGCGCGTGCCGAGTCCGGCGGCGCGCTGCTCCAGGCCGACGGCGTCGACGCCGGGAAGGCCGTGCAGGAAGCGACGGAGCGTGGCGTCATCCGGCTCACCGCCGAGGACATCCACCGCCGTCCTGCGGCTGAGTTCTGTGGTCGTCACTGTTCCTCCAACAATGCTCGTGCTGTGGTCTCATCGGTCACCAGAACGCTGCACAGGCCACTGGTGACCACGGTGCGCGCGATGTCGTGCTTGGCACGGCCGGCGGTCACGAAGATCGCCCGCTCCGCGCCGCGAAGTCGGTCCAGCGCGACGCCCACCGTACGGGCGTCAAGCTGCGAGTCGACGATGTTCCCCTCGGCGTCGACGTAGCGCCCGAGGACATCCCCCACCGCTCCTCGTCGCGCGAGCTCCTCGACGTCCTCCGCAGTGAGGTAGCCGTTCTCGACATGAGCGGATGTCGCGTCGCAGGGGCCGGCCGTGAACAGGAAGGCCTGCGCATCCGCCGCCTCCTCGAGGATCGCGGCCACGGTGCGGTCCGACTCGATCGCCTGTTTGGTCTCGACGCGCTCGAGGATCGCGGGACTCGGCAGCAGCGACACGTGTCCGGATGCGCGCTGGGCGATCGTGACCGCAAGGCCTGCTGCTCCCCCGGACCGACGGTTGAGGCTGACCCCACCGTTGAGCTGCACGACGGTCACTCCGCTGGCCCAGCCGTCCGGCAGCGCTTCGGCGACGGCGCGCAAGGTGCGACCCCAGCTCACGCCGAGCGTCCGGGGAACGGGGCGCAGCGCCGTCAGGTAGTCGGCCGCGGCCTGCGCCACGCGCTCGAGCGTGCCGTCGTCGCCGTCCGGCGCAGGCACCACGACGGCTTCGGCCAGGCCGTGGCGCTCGACGAGCAGCCTCTCCAGCCCCAGGCGCCGTGCGCGCGGGTGCACGATCTCGATGCGGACGATGCCACGTTCCCGCGCCTGGGTGAGCAGACGCCCGACCTTCCAGCGCGACACCTTGAGGAGGGCGCCGATCTCGTCCTGAGTCTTGTCCTCGTCGTAGTACAGCTCGGCGATGCGGACCATGAGCAGTTCGTCTTCCACGGCAACCTCCTTCCGTGTACAGCGTACGACTGTTCCCGCGGAGGTGCACGTCTTTGCTCATATGAGCATGTGGGCTGCAGAGGCCTGCGCATCTGCCGCACGGACGCGCAGAAGGGGCGGCAGTCGCGATGACTGCCGCCCCTTCTGGATGATCGTTACGCGCGCTTGCGCGAGGTGAGCACCTGGTCGACGATGCCGTACTCGAGCGCCTGCGCGGCCGAGAGGATGTTGTCGCGGTCGATGTCACGGTTGATCTGCTCGACCGGCTTGCCGGTGTGCTTGGCCATGGTCTCCTCGAGCCAGGTGCGCATACGGAGGATCTCCGCCGCCTGGATCTCGATGTCGGACGCCTGCCCCTGACCTGCCTCGCCCATCGCGGGCTGGTGGATCAGCACACGGGCGTTCGGCAGCGCGAGACGCTTCCCGGGCGCACCGGCCGCGAGCAGCACGGACGCAGCGGAAGCCGCCTGACCGAGCACGACGGTCTGGATCTGCGGCGCGACGTACTGCATCGTGTCGTAGATCGCCGTCATCGCGGTGAACGAGCCACCGGGCGAGTTGATGTACATCGTGATGTCACGCTCGGCGTCCTGGCTCTCCAGCACGAGCAGCTGCGCCATCACGTCGTCTGCCGACGCATCGTCGACCTGGACGCCCAGGAAGATGACGCGGTCTTCGAACAGCTTGTTGTACGGGTCCTGGCGCTTGAAGCCGTAGGCCGTGCGCTCCTCGAACTGCGGGAGCACGTAGCGGCTGGAAGGAAGATTCCCTGCGGATTGGAAAGTGGGGGTGTACATGATGTCCTTTCGAATCCGGGTTACTCTGCGGCGTCCGCAGTGCCGCCGCCACCGGCGACGTCGCTGGCGTGCTCGCGGATGTGGTCCACGAAGCCGTAGGCGAGCGCCTCTTCCGCCGTGAACCAGCGGTCGCGGTCGCCGTCTTCGTTGATCTGCTCGACAGACTTTCCGGTCTGTCCAGCCGTGATCTCCGCCAGACGCTTCTTCATCGAGAGGATGAGCTGCGCCTGGGTCTGGATGTCGCTCGACGTGCCGCCGAAGCCACCGTGGGGCTGGTGCAGCAGCACGCGCGCGTTCGGCGTGATGTAGCGCTTGCCCTTGGTGCCGCTGGTCAGCAGCAGCTGGCCCATGGAGGCGGCCATGCCGATTCCGACCGTGACGATGTCGTTCGGCACGAACTGCATCGTGTCGTAGATCGCCATGCCGGCGGTGATCGATCCACCGGGCGAGTTGATGTAGAGGTAGATGTCCTTCTCAGAGTCCTCTGCGGCGAGAAGAAGGATCTTCGCGCAGATCTCGTTGGCATTCTGGTCTCGCACCTCTGAGCCCAGCCAGATGATGCGATCTTTCAGCAGTCTGTCGAAGACGCTCGTTGCGACGAGGGGTTCTGCAGCCATGTCAGCTCCTGATTCCGTGTTTCAGTGATTCGAATCTACCGGCGACAACGCAGCCCCCAGGCCGTGTTCGCCGTCGGCATATCAGCGTGGCGGAGCGGTCAGCTCGCGGGCGTAGGCGGAGACCGAGCGCGTGTACCGGGGCAGGTGCGGCGCGAGGGCTTCGAGTGCCACGGCGGCGCCCGCGCGGGCGTCACCCTGTGAGACCAGCGCCAGCGCGTAGAAGGCGGACGCCGCGTCGGCGAATGCCCCTCCGCGCTCGCGCTCGACGCGCAGCATCTCGACGGCCTCATCGACGCGATCGAGATTGCGCAGCGTGCTGGCGAGTTGGATCACCGCCTGAGGACGGTGCTCGTCATCCAGTCCGGCCGCCAGCGCCTCCCGATACAGGACCTCGGCCTCTGCTTCGATTCCCGCGGAGTCACGTGCGCCCGCCCGCTCGAACAGCGCCCGCCCGTCGCTGTCCGGGCGCTCGCGCGCCAGATCATCGATCCGTTCGATGCGTTCCGCGTCCGTCAGAGCGTCGTCGCCCCACACCGCGTCGATGCGCGCATCCCAGGTGTCCATCGTGATCCTCCGTGTGACGAGAGAAGGGGCGGATGCCGCAGCATCCGCCCCTTCCTGTGATTCGATCCGCGATCACTCCGCCTTGTCGGCGGCCTTCTTCGCGGGAGCCTTCTTCGCAGCCGGCTTCTTGGCCGCGGGCTTCTTCTCGGCAGGCTCCTTCTCGGAGTCCTCCGCCTCGGCGGCCTTCTTGGCAGGAGCCTTCTTCGCAGCCGGCTTCTTGGCAGGAGCCTTCTTGGCCGGCTTCTCCTCAGCCTCAGCCTCGGCCTCAGCGGTCTCGTCGTCGACGACGATGAAGTCGGACAGGTCGACGGTCTTGCCGTTGCTGTCGACGACGTTCACCTTGCCGAGAGCGATCGCGAGCGCCTTGTTGCGCGCGACCTCTCCGACGAGCGCGGGGAGCTGGTTCGAGGACTGGAGCGCCTCGACGAACTCCTGGGGAGCCATACCGTACTGCGCAGCGGACTGCACGAGGTACTGGCTGAGCTCCTCCTGCGAGACCTGCACGTCGGCCTGCTCGGCGATCGTGTCGAGCAGCACCTGCGTGCGGAACTGCTTCTCGCTCGCCTCGGTGACCTCGGCACGGTGCACGTCGTCCTCGAGACGGCCTTCGCCCTCGAGGTGGTTGTGCACCTCGTCCTCGATGAGCTTCGGCGGAACGGGGATCTCGATCTGCTCGAGGAGCACCTCGACGAGCTTGTCGCGGGCCGCAGAACCCTGCGTGAAGACGCCCTGCTGCGCCACGCGCTCGGCGAGGCTGTCGCGCAGTTCGGCGATCGTGTCGAACTCGCTCGCGATCTGCGCGAAGTCGTCGTCGGCGGCAGGAAGCTCGCGCTCCTTGACGGCCTTGACGCTCACGGACACCTCGGCCTCGGAGCCGGCGTGGTCGCCGCCCACGAGCGCGGAGCGGAAGGTCGTGTCCTCACCGGCGGTGAGCGACTCGATCGCGTCGTCGATGCCCTCGAGGAGCTCTCCGGAGCCGATCTCGTAGGAGACACCCTCGGCGCGGTCGATCTCGGCGCCGTCGATCGTGGCGACGAGGTCGAGCTCGACGAAGTCGCCCTTCGCGGCGGGACGGTCGACCGGGATGAGCGTGCCGAAGCGCGCGCGCATGTTGTCGAGCTCGGCGTCGAGTGCGGCCTCATCGGCCTCGACGGCGTCGACGGTCACGGTGATGCCGTCGTACGAGGGAAGCTCGATCTCGGGGCGCACGTCCACCTCGATGTCGACGAGCAGGTCTCCGGAGAAGTCCTTCTCGTTCGGCCACTGCGTGATGTCGGCAGCCGGGCGTCCGACGACGCGCAGCTTGTGCTCGACCGTGGCCTCCCGGAAGAACTTGTCGAGGCCCTCGTTGACGGCATGCTCGATGACCGCGCCGCGACCGATGCGCTGATCGATGATCGGAGCGGGGACCTTGCCCTTGCGGAATCCGGGGATCGAGACGTCCTGAGCGATGTGCTCATACGCGTGAGCGATGCTCGGCTTGAGGTCGTCCGGGGTGACCGTGATGCTGAGCTTGACCCGGGTCGGGGTCAGCTTCTCGACGGTGCTGTTCGCCATGCTGGTGTGTTCTCCTTGTGGTTTCCGCGCTGACACGCGGCTTGAAGGCTTGTCGAGCCGTGTCGGGGCGACAGGAGTTGAACCTGCGACCTCCCGCTCCCAAAGCGGGCGCTCTACCAAACTGAGCTACGCCCCGGGGAATCCGCACGCAGATTCAGCCCCACCGAGTCTAACGGACAGGAGCACCCTCGACAGTCCGCTATGATCGACATGTCGGTTCTTGATCCTCGAGATCGCCCGACATCGGGGCTGTAGCTTAGTGGTAAAGCCTCTGTCTTCCAAACAGATGATGCGAGTTCGATTCTCGTCAGCCCCTCCACCTGAAATCCCGGTCAGACCAGAGATGGTCCGGCCGGGATTTCTGCGTCAGTGCCTGCCGAACCGGGCCAGGATGCCGGCGAGCCACCCCCGCACCGGGCTCTCCGCCGCGGGCGGGAGCGGGATAGGCGCCGGGCGCTCTGAGCTGTCGGCGAGCCGTTGGATCGCATTGCCCTCACGAACCGAGGTCTCCAGGGCGATGCCGTTCTGGACGACGTCGCCGAGCAGCGCGACCAGGGCGGGCCGGGCGAGTCGCGGGTCCGCCTCACGGACCGCAGCCAGGATGGCGGCCTCATCGACCGGCACGAATGCGTCTGCGGGCGCCGTCGCGGGTATGCACGCGCTGAAGTCGATGTCACGGACTCTCGCCAGAGCGAGTGGGCGCCTCTCCCCCGCGTCCGCTCCCCGCAGCAGGAGCTGTATGCCCTGCTTCTCCCACCTGAGCAGGTTGATCATGGCGCTGAAAGACCACACCAGGTAGGGCGCGAGGTGTTCGGCGGGCAGCCCGTGCTCGACGAGTCGCGCGGCCAGAGCGGCATGTTCGGACGCTTCCGCCTGCTCCTCTGCGCTCAGCGCCGCAGCGGTGACGGTGCCGAAGTCCGCGACGAGCATGTCCTGGAAGTCGACGACGTTGGACGCCGGACGGCCGCTCCAGTGCCCCTGACGCACCCGGAAATCGGGGAACCCTGCGTCGTGGAGGATGTCGAGCACACGATCCAGGGGATGCGCGATCACGAGTTCGGGGTTTTCGCGGTTCTCGACACGGCTCTCCCCGATCTGCCACGCGAGCCGGTACTCGGAGCGACCAGCGGCGATCAGCCGGTCGACCTCCCTGTCGAGGAGGAAGATCGTGGCGACGAGGCGCCCCGTGTCGGGTTTGAGGACGCGCGCCGCCTCCTCGAGGTAGTTGCGCACGGTGGCGAGGTCGACATGCGTCAGCACCGAGATCATGAAGACACGATCGAGGCTGTCGTCCTCGAACGGGAAGCGGAAGCGGGCACCGTCCAGTTCGCCATCGGGGTTGTAGGGCTTGCTCACCACATCGATGAGCTCGAACCGGAAGTTCGGTCGCTCCCTGCCGATGTTCTCCTGCGCCCACTCGATGGCCTCGGCGTGCGGGTCGAGCCCGACGTACCGCTGGTCGTCGGAGAGTCTCTCCGCGAGGTCCAACGCCACACGCCCGTAACCGCAGCCGAGGTCGAGGATGCGCGCATCGGCCGGGAGTGAACGGTCCTTCATGACGACGTCCGCGTAGTGCGCTCCGATGTGGGCCTCGGTGCCTCCGTTGAGCCGGCGCTGCAGGCTCTCCGGCGCGACCGCGTCGTCGGCTTCCGTCTGGCTCGTGCCGGCAGCGAGGCCGGATGTCAGGTCGAACAGTGCGCTGGCGATCGCTGTCGCAGCGACGTCGGGTGCGGGCATGAGTTCACCCTAGCGTCGGGCTCGGGCCGAGAATCGCTGACTAAACTCATCGCAATGTCCACGCCGTCGCGTGGGCCGGGAAGGGAATCCGTGGACGACGCGAGCTCGCACGAGGGGCAGTCGGGCGCACTGCCCGGCGGGCACGCCCTACCCCTGCGTTTCGCGTCGGCATCCGCATCCGCGCCCTCCGTCCGGAAGAGACGACCGGGCCTCGTGTGGGGAGTCGTGGGCGCGATCGCCGTCATCGTGACGATCACCACGTTGCAGCTGACGGCGAATGGGAGCTATGACGCGGCCGAGGAGCAGTTCCGCGAGGTCGCGCACACCACCTCCGCCACGCGGCTGACACTCGACGAGGCGAACACGGAGCTCCGTGACACCGAGGGCTCGGCAGTGCTCCTCCTGGAGAGCGACACGGGCATCCTGGTCGACCCTGCCGCGAAGGAGAGTCTGACAGCCGCCGTCGCCACTGCCGGCGACGCCACGTCTTCCGCCGATGCCCTTCTCGCTGAACCTGTTCCCGTCATCGGCGAGAAGCCGACGTGGTTCTGGGAGCTGTACACCGGAGCCGGTTCGCTCGACGAGGACCGGCAACGCGTGGAGCGCCTCGACCGGCAGTTGCAGGACGAAGTCGAGACCATCGGCACGGCCGGCAACACCCTGACGGAATCCGGCGTCGCGTTGCTCACGACGACGGCTTCGGCCGCGGGGGCGCACGAATCCGCCCACGTCTCGGCACGCAACGACGACATCATCGCTCTGCGGGAGGCCGCCGCAACGGCGTCGGCGATCGCGACGATCGACGACGACGCGGTCACGGCATTCCGCGCCCTGCAAGCAACGGCCGCGCAGCTCATCGCCTCGGAGGACGCGGAGCTTGCTGAGAAGTCCGGTCCGTTGCTGGGCGCGCGGCTGGAGATCGAGGAGTTCGCCCGCTCCCTCGCCCCTGGTGTCCTGCTGGATTTCGATTGGGCGCCGATCGTCAACGGCGTCGGATACAACGGCAGCATGGGCGGCTACACCACCTGGTGGTGGGACGACCCCGGTCGGGCGACGATCGAACTGTCGAACTCCGTCGCCGAGCAGTGGCCCGCGGACCGGAGCAAGGCGCTGGTCGTGCACGAGGTCGGTCATGCGATCAGCGTGAAGTGCGCGGACATGTACGACGCCTCCACGCAGGACAGCATCGAGAAGTGGGCGACCGCCTGGGCGATCAGCATGGGATACACGGATGACGCGAACGGCGTCTGGGCATACGGGTACCCGCCCCAGAACTACATCGACGCGGCTGCGGGCTGCCGCTGAGACGGAACGAAAAAGCCGCCGCGAGTGATCGCGGCGGCTTCGTCGTTCGTCAGAGGGAGGTCACTGCCCCCGGCGCTCGCGCAGCTGGGTCAGAGCGTCGTCGAGAAGCTGGACAGCCTCTTCGTCCGTACGACGCTCCTTCACGTAGGCGAGGTGCGTCTTGTACGGCTCCGCCTTCGCGAGCGCAGGAGGGTTCTCCTTGTCGCGACCGGCGGGGAGTCCGGACTGCGGGTGATCGATCGTCTCCGGGATCTCGTCCTCGGGAAGACCGGCGGCGAAGTAGCGCACCGTCTCGTTGCCGAGTCCGTCCCAGTAGGAGACCGCGATGCGGTCGGCATGGTAGCCGTGGTCCTGCTCCCCCATGGGGCCGGAACCGACACGTGTACCGCGAATGGCGTTACCACCGGTAGCCATCAGATCACCTCGAACTTCGTGATGAGGCCGAGCGCGACGATTGCCACGAACCAGGCCAGGGCCAGAACGACAGTGAAGCGGTTGAGGTTCCGCTCCGCGAGACCGGAGGAACCCACTGCAGAGGTCATGCCGCCACCGAACATGTCGGAGAGGCCACCACCGCGACCCTTGTGCAGAAGGATGAGGAGGGTCAGCAGGACACTGGTGATACCCAGCACGACCTGCAGGACGAACTCGAGAATTGCCACGAGAAAGAGCCTTTCGCTGGGGCAGGAGCGCCCCCGTAACGGTCAAGTATACGGTGCAGCGGGGCCGAAGCCCCGCCGCACTCACACGCCGACGTGCTTCTCGAAGCGGATGATCGCGGCGAACTCGTCGACGACGAGGCTTGCTCCGCCGACCAGGGCACCGTCCACATCGGGCTCACGCATGTAGCTCGCGATGTTGGCGGACTTCACCGAGCCGCCGTAGAGGATACGCGTACGAGCCGCTGCATCCTCGCCGAGGACCTTCGCGATCACGCCGCGGAGCGTGGCACAGACGTCCTGCGCCTGCTGCGGCGTGGCCGCCTGTCCCGAGCCGATGGCCCAGACGGGCTCATACGCGACGACGATGTCCGCCGTCGGGGCGACACCCTGCAGCGCAGCCTCGAGCTGGCCCACGGGAACGGCGCTGGCGCCGAACTTCTCGAGGTCCTCCGCCGTCTCGCCGACGCAGATCACCGGCACGAGTCCGTGCTTCAGCGATGCCTGCACCTTGGCAGCCACCACGTCGTCACCCTCGGCGTGGTACTCACGTCGCTCCGAGTGGCCGATGATGACGTACTTCGCGTCGAGCTTCGCAAGGAATGCGCCCGAGACCTCGCCGGTGTAGGCGCCGGAGTCGTGCGCCGAGACATCCTGGGCGCCGAGCGAGAACGGTATCTTGTCGGCATCGATCAGCGTCTGCACGCTGCGGATGTCGGTGAACGGCGGGAAGACCGCCACCTCGACCGAGCCGTCCTCGTGCTTCGCGTCCTTGAGCGTCCAATGCAGCTTCTGCACGAACGCGACCGCCTGCAGGTGATCCAGGTTCATCTTCCAGTTGCCCGCGATCAGCGGGGTACGGGTCGTTATGCCCATCCGAGCACCTCCAGGCCGGGTAGTTTCTTGCCCTCGAGGAACTCGAGGCTTGCGCCGCCGCCGGTCGAGATATGACCGAACTGGTCGTCGGTGAAGCCGAGCTGACGCACGGCAGCAGCGGAATCGCCGCCGCCGACCACACTGAGGCCGTCGACCTCGGTGAGCGCCTGCGCGACGGTCTTGGTGCCGGCCGCGAAGGCCGGGAACTCGAACACGCCCATGGGGCCGTTCCAGAACACCGTCTGGGATCCGCGGATGACCTCGGCGAATCGTGCCGCGGTCTCCGGTCCGATGTCGAGGCCGATACCCGAGGCGCCGAACGGCGTCGACTCGATCGCATCGGCCGCCGCGACCTCATGCGCGGCATCAGCACCGAAGGATGCCGCAACGACGACGTCCGTGGGGAGCACGATCTCCACGCCGCGCTCTGCCGCTTCCGCGAGGTACCCGCGAACGGTCTCGAGCTGATCCTCTTCCAGAAGGCTCGAGGCCACAGCGTGACCCTGCGCCTTGAGGAAGGTGAAGAGCATGCCTCCACCGACCAGGATCTTGTCGACCCGGGGAAGCAGATGCGAGATGACGCCGAGCTTGTCGCTGACCTTCGATCCGCCCAGCACGACCGCGTACGGGCGCTCCGGGTTCTCGGTGAGGCGGTCGAGCACGTCGAGCTCTGCAGCGATCAGCAGACCGGCGGCGGAGGGCAGGAGCTCGGCGAGCTCGTAGACGCTCGCCTGCTTGCGGTGGACGACACCGAAGCCGTCCGACACCAGCACGTCGCCGAGTTCAGCCAGTTCCGCGGCGAAAACCGCACGGGTGGCGTCATCCTTCGCGGTCTCGCCGGCATTGAAGCGGAGGTTCTCGATCACGACGACTCCGCCGTCTTCGAGCGATGCCACCGCTTCCTGTGCGGACTCGCCGACCGTGTCGCGAGCGAACGCGACCGGCTTGCCGAGCAGCTCCGACAGCCGCTGGGCGACGGGCTCGAGGCTGTACTGAGGATCGGGCGCGCCATCCGGGCGTCCGAGGTGGGAGCACACGACGACGCGGGCACCCGCGTTGATCAGTGCATTGAGAGTCGGCAGCGAGGCGCGGACGCGGCCATCGTCCGTGATGATCCCATCCCGCAGGGGGACGTTGAGATCACAACGGACGATGACGCGCTTGCCCTCGAGCGACCCCAGCGTATCCAGGGTGCGCAGAGTCATGTGTCTGAGCTTAGAGGCGCTCGGCCACGTACTCGGTCAGGTCGACGAGACGGTTGGAGTAGCCCCACTCGTTGTCGTACCAGCTGGAGACCTTGACCAGGTTGCCGCTGACGTTGGTCAGCGTCGCGTCGAAGATCGAGGAGTGCGGGTTGTGCACGATGTCGCTGGAGACGATCTGGTCCTCGTTGTACTGGAGGAAGCCGGCGAGGCGACCCTCGGCAGCAGCCTTCTTGTACGCCTCGTTGACCTCTTCGACCGTGAGGTTCTCGCGGTCGGTGATCAGCGTCAGGTCGACGATCGATCCGGTGGGAACCGGAACGCGGTACGACGAGCCGCTCAGCTTGCCCTGGAGCTCGGGGAGCACCTCGCCGATGGCCTTGGCGGCACCGGTCGAGGCCGGGGTGATGTTGATCGCCGCAGCGCGGGCACGACGGAGGTCGCTGTGCGGGCCGTCCTGCAGGTTCTGGTCGGCGGTGTAGGCGTGCGCGGTCATCATGAAACCGCGGTCGATGCCGAACGCGTCGTTGAAGACCTGCGCGAGCGGCGCGAGGCAGTTGGTGGTGCACGACGCGTTGGAGATGATGTGGTCCGTCTCCGCGTTGTACGTGTCCTCGTTCACGCCCATGACGAACGTGCCGTCGACGCCGGTTCCCGGCGCCGAGATGAGGACCTTCTTCGCGCCGGCATCGATGTGCTTGCGCGCGAGCTCGGCCTTGGTGAAGAAGCCGGTCGACTCGATGACGATGTCGACACCCAGCTCGCCCCACGGGAGGTTGGCGGGGTCGCGCTCGGCGAACGCCTTGATCTGCTTGCCGTTGACCGTGATGCTGTCGTCGTCGAAGCTGATCTCAGCGTCGAGGACGCCACCGACCGAGTCGTACTTCAGCAAGTGGGCAAGGGTCTTGTTGTCGGTGAGGTCGTTGACCGCGACGATCTCAAGGTCTGCTCCCTGCGCGAGAGCCGCGCGGAAGTAGTTGCGTCCGATACGGCCGAAGCCGTTGATACCGATCTTGACAGACACTCAGGTCTCCCTGTTTCTCGTGCGCTCACGCAGCATTCCTGCGTGCGTGAAGCGCGGGGGGTTTTTGGCTGAGATGGCGTCCCGACGAGCCAGACCCGCCGGGACGCGACCCGATTACGACAGTACCAGCAGGCCGTTCGTCTGCTTGCGGGCGACCTCGAAGCGCTGGGCGACGTTCTCCCAGTTGGCGATGTTCCACGCCGCCTTGACGTAGTCGGCCTTGACATTCAGGTAGTCCAGGTAGAAGGCGTGCTCCCACATGTCCAGCTGGAACAGCGGGATGGTGCCCTGGGCGGTGTTCGACTGCTGGTCGAACAGCTGCTGGATGATGAGGCGCGATCCGATGGAGTCCCAGCTCAGCACGGCCCAGCCGGAGCCCTGGATGCCCGTCGCTGCAGCGGTGAAGTGCGCCTGGAACTTCTCGAAGGAGCCGAAGTACTCGTCGATGGCGGCCTGGAGCTCGCCCTCGGGCTGGCCGCCGCCGTTCGGCGAAAGGTTGGTCCAGAAGATCGAGTGGTTGACGTGTCCGCCGAGGTTGAACGCGAGGTCCTTCTCGAGCTTGTTCACGTTGGCGAGATTGCCGCTGTCACGGGCCTCGGCGAGCTGGTCGAGTGCCGTGTTGGCACCGGCGACGTACGCCGCGTGATGCTTGTCATGGTGGAGTTCCATGATCTTGCCGCTGATGTGCGGCTCGAGAGCTGCGAAGTCGTAGGGAAGGTCAGGGAGCGTGTAGGTCGCCATGTCGCTTTCATCCAATCCGCGCCGCGCCGCGGCGCTTGCCGATCCTCCGCGCCACCGATGTGCGGCGTAGAGCGGACGTAACTCATCCTACTGACGACAACGCGCGCGTGTCCTGGAACCTTCCGCCGTATGACGCTTTGCTCCGACACATCGGGTCGACCGCTCAGGCCCAGAGACCCGTCTCGATGATGCCGAGGGCGAACGGACTGAGCGTGAGCGTGCGGCGCTCGAGGGTGAGTGTCGACGCCAGCCGGAGGTC
Organism: Microbacterium saperdae; assembly: GCF_006716345.1. Classification (NCBI taxonomy): domain Bacteria; kingdom Bacillati; phylum Actinomycetota; class Actinomycetes; order Micrococcales; family Microbacteriaceae; genus Microbacterium; species Microbacterium saperdae. Next base: position 1,471,487 of record NZ_VFOX01000001.1, on the reverse strand, counting down.
AGCGGGTATGCGCACGCCCGTCGCGGAGATCTGCGTCAGGAGATACGCGGCCGCCTCCGTCGCACCCTCCGCCGTCGGTGCGAAGGAGAGCCGATTCGCGAGTGCCTTCTCCCCCACCGGCATCACACGGATGTCTCCGGCGCCCGCCTTGCGCAGGAGCGTCAGCGATGTCATCCTCCGCGCCGCCCAGCGGTCGGCCTTGGCGAGGTCGGCATGTGCGGGGTCGGCGTGCCACAGGTGCAACTGGATCTCGCTCCTGCCCGTCGCCGCGGCGACGGTCACCGTCGCGGTGCACAGCGAGACGAGTGTGTGTGTCAGCACGGGAGCGAGCGCCTCGAGATCCTCGACGGCGCGCTCTCCCGGCAGCGATGTCCCGTTCGGGAGCAGAGCCAGATCGTCCGCCCGCCACCGGTAAGGGAGGGCCGAATCCGGCAGCGACTCGAAGCTGCGATACTCCTCGTCGGCCGCGGCATCGGCCCTTTCGACGATGACGTGAGCGGCATCCGCACCCAGCGGAGTGAGCGTGATCTGCCGCTCGCGGTCGTACCAGCGGACGACGGGGCCTTCCGTGATCGTCGGAACGTCTCCCAGAACACCCGTCGCCTCCCGGAGGAGGTCGGCGAACGGCTTCTGCACCGTCGTCGATCCGAGACCAGCACTGCTCCAGTCGATGTGGCTCATACGACGAGCTTGTCAGACGTCGAGGCCTGCCGGCACCGCGGCTTCGGTCCCGGGGATGCCCTCCTGCTGCGCCCGCTTGTCGGCCATGGCGAGCAGGCGACGGATGCGGCCGGCGACGGCATCCTTCGTCAGAGGCGGATCGGCATGGTGTCCGAGTTCGTCGAGGCTGGCATCGCGGTGCGCCAGACGCAGCTCCCCCGCCACCTTGAGGTGGTCGGGAACTTCGTCGGCGAGGATCTCGAGCGCGCGCTCCACACGGGCGCAGGCGGCGACGGCGGCCTGCGCCGAGCGTCGCAGGTTCGCGTCATCGAAGTTCACGAGGCGGTTGACGCCCGCACGCACCTCGCGGCGCTGGCGCAGCTCTTCCCACGCGATCGCGGTCTTCTGCGCACCCATCTCGCTGAGCACGGTGCGGATGGCCTCGCCTTCTCGGACGACGACGCGCGGCATCCCGCGTACTTCGCGCGCCTTCGCGGCGACGCCCAGACGATGCGCGGCACCGACCAGGGCCATCGCCGCCTCGGACGACGGGCAGGCGACCTCGAGCATCGCGGAGCGACCCGGCTCGCTGAGGGTTCCGGCGGCGAGGAAGGCACCGCGCCAGAGTCCGGCGATCTCGGCGCGCGATCCCGTGGTCAGGCGGTTCGGCAGCCCCCGGACCGGGCGACGGCGCTGGTCGAGCAGACCGGTCTGACGTGCGAGGGTCTCTCCTGCGCCGATCACGCGGACGGCCCAGCGCGCACCCTCGTTCGCGGTGCTCGACTGCACCTGCGCGATCTCGGGCCGGACACCGTAGATCTCGGCGAGATCGCGGGCGACGCGACGTGCGAGCGTCTCCGCGTCCACCTCGGCCTCCACGGCGACACGGCCGGCGATGGAGTGCAATCCACCGGCGAACCGGAGGATGGCGGTCACCTCCGCGACGCGCACCGTCGGGGGTGCGTTACGGATGCTGACCAGCTCGGCCTTGACGTCGGTGGTTAGTGCCACGAGGCTCCTCTACGTTCACGCGCCGGATCGCGACGCAAACGTCCAGCTTACCCGGCTGGGCGCGCTTCTCACTCCCGGCCGAGGTCCCTGTGACGCACATTGACGGCGACACCGGGGATCGCGGCGATCCTCCGAGCGAGCTCTTCAGACATCGCCACGGAGCGATGTTTCCCACCCGTGCAGCCGATGGCGACCGTCGAGTGGCTCTTGTTCTCGCGCTGATAGCCCTCCAGCACCGGCACGAGTGCGGCGGCGTAGGCGTCCAGGAACTCCTTCGCCCCCTCACGGGTGAGGACATAGTCGCGCACGGGTTCGTCCTGACCGGTGAGTCCGCGCAGTTCCTCGTTCCAGAACGGGTTGGGCAGGAAGCGCATGTCGGCGACGAGGTCGACGTCGGTGGGCAGTCCGTACTTGAACCCGAAACTGAGCAGCGTCACCCGGTGCCTGGCCTCGCCCTCCTCCGAGAAGAGGTCGGAGACCTGGGTGGCCAGCTGGTGGATGTTCAGCGAGGAGGTGTCGATCACGAGATCAGCGGCCTCGCGGATCGGCGCGAGGCGGTTGCGCTCGATCCGGATGCCGTCGAGCAGCGTCCCGTCGCCCTGCAGGGGTTGGGGTCGGCGCACCGCTTCGAAGCGGCGAACGAGCACGTCGTCTGCGGCGTCGAGGAACAGCACCCGCACAGAACCGCGCGAGCGCAGAGCCCTGGCCACTCCGGGGAAGTCGTCGAAGAGGTTGCCTCCACGCACATCGACCACTGCGGCGACCTTGGGCAATGCCTTGCCGCCCATGTCCGTGAGGTCGAGCAACGGGCGGAGGATCTGCGGAGGGAGGTTGTCGACCACGTACCATCCGAGGTCTTCCAGCGCGTTGGCCACGGTCGTCCGGCCGGCGCCGGACATACCTGTGACAATGAGGAACTCGCCCTTGTCCCCGTCAGCCATGGTTCACTACTCCTTCTCCCCCTCGCTTCCCAGACTAGCGAGTGGAGAGATGGGTGTGGATATTCTGCGCGAGCACCGGCCCGATGCCCTGAACCTCTTCGATCGCTCCCGGCGGCGCGGCACGCAGGGCGGTGACGGAACCGAAGTGCTTGAGCAGCACTTTGATGCGTGACGCTCCCAGTCCCGGTACCTCCGCGAGCACGGACGTGATGTCGTTCTTCCGCTTCTTGCGCTGGTGGATGATCGCGAATCGATGCGCCTCATCGCGCAGCCGTTGCAGCAGATAGAGCGCCTCGCTGGTGCGCGGCAGGATCACCGGGAAGTCCTCACCCGGCAACCACACCTCCTCCAGTCGCTTGGCGATGCCGCACACGGCGATCTCGGTGTGGTTGGCGTCGCGCAGCGCCCGCGCGGCCGCCTCGACCTGCGGCTTGCCACCGTCGACCAGCAGAAGCTGTGGCGGGTACGCGAACCGCGGCTTCCGCTTTCCGACGACCTCGCCGTCCTCGCCGACGACCTCGTCGGTGGTCGGGTCGATCGTGACCACGGGCTCCGGTCTGTCCAGGTACGCGAGCCGACGCCGCAGCACCTGGTACATCGAGTCCGTATCATCGGTCGTTTCGGCGATCCCGAACGAGCGGTACTGGTCCTTGCGGGGCAGCCCATCTTCGAAGACCACCATCGAGGCCACGACGTTCGTGCCGCTGAGGTGCGAGATGTCGAAGCACTCGATGCGCAGCGGGGCCTCGGTCATCCCCAGAGCGTCCTGCAGATCGGTGAGCGCCTGCGTGCGGGCGATGTAGTCGCTGGTGCGACGAGTCTTGTGCCGGATCAGCGCCTGTTGCGCATTGAGTGTGGCGGTGCGCATCAGATCGGCGCGCTGACCTCGTTGTGCGACGGCGAGCTCGACCTTGCGGCCGCGTCTGGTGCGGAGCCATTCCTCGAGTTCGAGGGCGTCGTCGGGAAGCGTGGGCACGAGGATACGACGCGGGACGTCCTGCGCCTCCCCGTATGCGCGCTGCAGTACCTGATCGACGAGCTCGCCCCGCGAGATGTCGATCTCCTTCTCGATGGTCATCGCCCGCACGCCGCGCACGCGCCCCTTGCGGATCACGAAGTGCTGCACGGCCGCGGAGAGCTCGTCCTCTGCGATGCCGAACAGGTCTGCATCCTCGTCGGAGGGCAGTACCAGTGCGCTCTTTCCGAGTACCGCCTCGATGGCCGAGAGCTTGTCACGGTACTTCGCCGCGGCCTCGTAGTCCATGCCCGCGGAGGCGGACAGCATCCGCTTGGTCAGTTCGCGGGTGAAGCGTTCGTCGCCGCCGGCCATGAACGCGACGAAGTCGTCGACCATTGCCCGGTGCTCTTCGATCGTCACCGTCATCGAGCACGGGCCGCCGCACTTGCCGATCTGTCCGGGGAAGCAGGGACGGCCGGTCTGCATCGCCCGCTTATAGCTCGCATCACTGCAGGTGCGGATGGGGAACGCCTTGATCATCAGATCGATCGTCTCGTGCACGGCCCAGACCTTCGGGTACGGCCCGAAGTAACGCGCGCCCGGGATCTTGCGGTTCCTCGTGACGATCACGCGTGGTGCTTCATCGGCAAGAGTGACCGCCATGAACGGGTACGACTTGTCGTCTTTGTAGCGCACGTTGAACGGTGGATCGAACTCCTTGATCCACATGTACTCCAGCTGGAGGGAGTCCACGTCGGTCGGCACGACGGTCCACTCGACCGACGACGCCGTCGTGACCATCCTCCGCGTGCGCTCGTGGAGGGTACGCAGAGGCGCGAAGTAGTTCGACAGCCGCTGACGGAGGTTCTTGGCCTTACCCACGTAGAGCACACGCCCGTCGGCGTCGCGGAAGCGATAGACCCCCGGATCCGTCGGGATCTCCCCCGCCCTCGGCTTGTAAGGCAGAACGTCGGCCATCAGCTGGCCTTCCGCGCGGAGCGCCCTTCCCCGAGGATCTCTGCGAGGAACTGCCCGGTGTGGCTGCCCTCGGCACGAGCGATCTGCTCGGGGGTTCCGGTCGCGATGATCTGGCCGCCGCCGGATCCGCCCTCAGGACCGAGGTCGATGACCCAGTCCGCGGACTTGATCACGTCGAGGTTGTGCTCGATGACGATGACCGTGTTTCCCTTGTCGACCAGGCCGTTGAGCACCTCAAGGAGCTTGCGCACATCTTCGAAGTGGAGACCCGTGGTGGGCTCGTCGAGAACGTAGATGCTGCGTCCGTTGCTGCGGCGCTGGAGCTCGGTGGCGAGCTTGACGCGCTGCGCCTCTCCACCGGAGAGCGTGGTCGCGGACTGCCCGAGGCGGACGTAGCCGAGGCCGACGTCGACGAGCGTCTTCATGTAGCGGTGGATCGCCTGGATCGGCTCGAAGAAGTCTGCTGCTTCCTCGATCGGCATCTCGAGCACCTCGGCGATGTTCTTGCCCTTGTAGTGCACGGCGAGCGTGTCGCGGTTGTAGCGCTTGCCGTGGCAGACCTCGCAGTCGACGTACACGTCGGGGAGGAAGTTCATCTCGATCTTGATCGTGCCGTCACCCGAGCACGCCTCACACCGGCCACCCTTGACGTTGAAGCTGAATCGACCCGGCTGGTAGCCGCGCACCTTCGCCTCGGGCGTCTCGCTGAACAGCGAGCGGATGCGGTCGAACACACCGGTGTAGGTCGCCGGGTTCGAGCGCGGAGTGCGGCCGATCGGAGCCTGGTCGACGTGCACGACCTTGTCGAGGTTGTCGAGTCCGGTCACCCGGGTGTGCTTGCCGGGAACCGTGCGCGCACCGTTGAGGCGCGACGCGAGCACCTGATAGAGGATGTCGTTCACGAGGGACGACTTGCCCGAACCGCTGACCCCGGTGACCGCCGTCAGCACGCCCAGCGGGAAGTCCGCCGTGACGTTCTGCAGGTTGTTGGCACGGGCTCCGACCACGCTGAGCAGTCGCTTCTTGTCGATCTTGCGTCGCTTCTCGGGCATCGGGATCTCGCGACGACCGGAGAGGTACTCCCCCGTCATCGACGCGCTGTCATCCAACAACGCGGCGTAGGGACCCGAGTGGACCACTTCTCCACCGTTCACACCTGCGCCGGGGCCGATGTCGACGACCCAGTCTGCGGCCTCGATCGTCTCTTCATCGTGCTCCACGACGATGAGCGTGTTGCCGAGATCGCGCAACGCCAGCAGGGTCTCGATCAGTCGACGGTTGTCACGCTGGTGGAGTCCGATCGACGGCTCGTCCAACACGTACAGCACTCCCGTGAGACCCGAACCGATCTGGGTCGCCAGACGGATGCGCTGAGCCTCGCCACCGGACAGCGAACCCGCGGAACGACTCAGGTTGAGATAGGACAGGCCGACCTGCAGGAGGAAGTCGAGGCGGAGGCGGATCTCGCGCAGCACCTGGGCGGCGATCTGGGACTCGCGGTCCGTGAGGACCAGGGTCTCCATGAAGGCTCGCGCATCGGCGAGGCTGAGGTGCGACACCTCGGCGATCGAGTGCCCGTGCACCTGCACTGCCAGCACCTCGGGCTTCAGACGATTGCCATCGCACACCGGGCACGGGACCTCTCGGAGGTACTCGCCCCAGCGGTTGCGCTGGTTGTCCGACTCCGCCTGCAGGTACTGCCGCTCGATGTAAGGCACCACTCCCTCGAATCCGGAGGCGTAGCGCATCTCCCGTCCGTAGCGGTTCTTCCACTTGACGGTGACCTTGTAGTTCTCGCCACGGAGCACGGCGTCCTGCACGTCCGAGTGCAGCTCTCGCCAGGGAGTGTCGAGGGAGAAGTCAAGGTCCCGCGACAGACCTTCGAGCAGTCGATCGTAGTACTGGAACAGGCCCTTCCCCTGTGTCGTCCACGGGATGATGACGCCCTCGCGAATGGAGAGGTCTTCATCGCCGAGCATGAGGTCGACGTCGACCGACATGCGGGTTCCGAGACCGGAGCATGCCGGGCAGGCTCCGAACGGCGCGTTGAACGAGAACGTGCGCGGCTCGATCTCCGTGAGAGTCAGCGCGTGTCCGTTCGGGCAGGCGAGCTTCTCCGAGAACGACTGCCAGGCGGCGTCGCCCTCCTCGTCGACGAAGTTGACCTGCACGACGCCGCCGGCGAGGCCGATCGCGGTCTCGACCGAATCCGTCACGCGTCCGAGGATGTCGTCCGCCGCCACGAGACGGTCTACGACGACGGCGATGTCGTGCTTGTAGCTCTTCTTGAGCGTCGGGGGCTCCGCGAGCTGCACGAGGTCTCCATCGACGATCGCGCGCGAGTATCCCTTCGCGCCGAGCTCGCGGAACAGGTCGACGAATTCGCCCTTCTTCTGCGAGACGATGGGCGCGACGATCTGATAGCGCGTACGCTCGGGCAGCTCCATGAGCTGATCCGCGATCTGCTGCACGGTCTGACGCTGGATGCGTTCACCGCACTCGGGGCAGTGCGGAATGCCGATGCGTGCCCAGAGCAGACGCATGTAGTCGTAGATCTCGGTGATCGTTCCCACGGTCGAGCGCGGGTTGCGGTTCGTCGACTTCTGGTCGATCGAGACGGCCGGGCTCAGTCCTTCGATGAAGTCCACATCAGGACGGTCGACCTGACCGAGGAACTGACGCGCGTACGCGCTCAGCGATTCGACGTACCGGCGCTGGCCTTCCGCGAAGATCGTGTCGAACGCGAGGCTGGACTTTCCCGAACCGGACAGGCCGGTGAACACGACGAGAGAGTCGCGGGGAATGTCGATGTCGACGTTCTTGAGATTGTGTACGCGGGCACCGCGGACACTCAGTTTTCCTGGCGAAACTACAGGGACGATAGGCACCGGACAAGTCTACGAGGGGCCACGGACATTGGCTCCGCGTACGCTGCGAGCGTCAGTCGGATTCGGCGCGCCGCCCGACGAAAGGTCCCAGGCCGTCGCGCAGGGCGGAGATCTCCCCCACGTTCATCCCGACGGCTTCCATCACCTGCTGCGGAACGTTCACCGCGCGCTCGCGCAACGCTCGCCCCGTGGCGGTCAGGGTGATGTCGAGCCGGCGCTCGTCCTCGCTGCTGCGTTGGCGAGCGATGAGGCCTTCGGCTTCCAACCGTTTGACCAACGGAGACGCGGTGGCCGGCTCCATGGCGAGCTCCGCGGCGAGATCGTTCAACGGGCGGGGGTCGCGCTCCCACAGAGCCAGCATCACGAGGTACTGCGGGTGCGTGAGCCCCAGTGGCTCGAGGATCGGGCGATAGATCGCCACAACGTTGCGCGCGGCCGTCACCAAGGCGAAGCAGAGCTGGTTCTCCAGCCGGAGCAGATCATCGGATGCCGTCACGAGGGCAACTATACATCTGCACTAATCATTAGTACACTAAGCAACATGGCACATGACCAGGACCGCCCACCACTCCGCACGCGCATCCGCGAGGCGGGAGGGCTCTACGCCTGGGTCAACACCAACCTCATCCGGTTCGCGGGACCGGCGTCGGTGGGCCCCTACGAGAAGACGCCTCCCCCCAGCGCCTCCGAGCGCGCTGAGCGCGCCTGCCCGTTGTGCGGCGCGCCGATGACCGAACACGAGATCGACCGCTCCGGCGTCAAGACGCTCGTGCACTGCCCCTGACATCGCGCATCCTCCGCGGCGACTCGGAGGATGCGGCCGCTCAGCCTGATTCCTCCCTGTTCTCACGCGCGACGTCCAGCCAGAACATGAGCTCGCCGTCGTCGGCCAGGGCACCGCTCGACACATCGAGCCACCCGGTCCCCATGGTCCTCGCGCCCATCACTGCGCGAGCGACTCCGGCACGGGTGGACAGCGCGGCACCGCTCTGTCCGTCCACGCGCACCAGGAGCGTCCCCCCTGGTCGGGCGCCGACGAGGATGTGGCCGTCGACGAGAAACGCCCGCGTGCCGAACATACGTCGCTCCTCGACATCGGCCGACCCGCCCAGCAGCGCGCGGACGCGGTCAGCCAGTTCCTCACCCGCCGCATCCATCGCCCGCTCCTTCCGCACGCTCAGGCGTGTCCGGCACGCTCCATCGCCCGCAACTCCTTCTTGAGGTCCTGGACCTCATCGCGGAGACGACCGGCCAGCTCGAACTTGAGTTCCGCCGCTGCAGCGAGCATCTGATCCGAGAGATCCTGGATCGTCGCCTCGAGCTGTTGGGCACCCTCGGCGGCGATACCGGTGCGGCGCAGGTTCGGCGTCGGGGACTTGCCCTTGCCGCTGGCTCGACCGCGCCCCGACATCAGCTCCGCGGTGTCCGCGCCTTCGCGCGCCAGCACTTCGGTGATGTCGGCGATCCGCTTGCGCAGCGGCTGCGGGTCGATGCCGTGCTCCGTGTTGTAGGCGACCTGCTTCTCACGCCGACGATCGGTCTCTTCGATGGCCTTCGCCATCGAGTCGGTGATCTTGTCGGCGTACATGTGCACCTCGCCCGACACGTTTCGTGCCGCGCGACCGATCGTCTGGATGAGTGAGGTCCCCGATCGCAGGAAGCCCTCCTTGTCGGCGTCGAGGATCGCCACCAGCGATACCTCGGGGAGATCCAGTCCTTCGCGGAGCAGGTTGATGCCGACGAGCACGTCATACACGCCCGCACGAAGTTCGCTCAGCAACTCGACGCGGCGAAGTGTGTCGACATCCGAGTGCAGATACCGCACGCGCACTCCATGCTCTCCGAGGAAGTCGGTGAGCTCCTCCGACATCTTCTTCGTGAGAGTCGTGACGAGCACTCGCTCGTTGCGCTCCACGCGCAGTCGGATCTCTTCGAGCAGATCGTCGATCTGCCCCTTGGACGGCTTCACGATGATGTGCGGGTCGACCAGACCTGTCGGGCGGATGATCTGCTCCACCACACCGTCGGCGATACCCATCTCGTACTTGCCCGGCGTGGCGGAGAGATACACGGTCTGCCCGATGCGGTTCTTGAACTCGTCCCATCGCAGCGGACGGTTGTCCATCGCGCTCGGAAGGCGGAATCCGTGGTCGACCAGAGTGCGCTTGCGAGAGGCGTCGCCCTCGTACATCGCGCCGATCTGAGGCACGGCCACGTGGGACTCGTCGATCACGAGCAGGAAGTCATCGGGGAAGAAGTCGAGCAGCGTATGCGGCGGCTCGCCGGGCTCTCGCCCGTCCATGTGACGCGAGTAGTTCTCGATACCCGAGCAGAACCCGAGCTGCTGGAGCATCTCGAGGTCGAAGCTCGTACGCATGCGGAGACGCTGCGCTTCGAGGAGCTTGCCCTGACGCTCGAACTCCGCGAGTCGGTCTTCGAGCTCCTTCTCGATCGTGCCGATCGAGCGCTGGATCACATCGGTGCCGGCGACGTAGTGCGACGCAGGGAAGATCGGCACGGAGGCGAGCTTCTCGATGACCTCCCCGGTGAGGGGGTGCAGCGAGTAGAGGGCCTCGATCTCGTCGCCGAACAGCTCGATCCTGATCGCGTGCTCCTCGTACACCGGGATGATCTCGATCGTGTCTCCGCGCACACGGAAGTTCCCTCGGGAGAAATCGACGTCGTTGCGGTTGTACTGCATCGCGATGAACTGACGGATCAGCGCATCACGGTCGTACCGCTCCCCCACCTGCAGCGCCACCATCGCGCGCAGGTACTCTTCGGGAGCGCCGAGGCCGTAGATGCACGAGACGGTCGACACCACGATGACGTCACGCCGGCTGAGCAGCGAGTTCGTCGTGGAATGGCGCAGACGCTCGACCTCGGCGTTGATCGACGAGTCCTTCTCGATGAAGGTGTCCGTCTGGGGAACGTAGGCCTCGGGCTGGTAGTAGTCGTAGTACGAGACGAAATACTCGACGGCGTTGTTGGGCATCAGCTCGCGGAACTCGTTGGCGAGCTGCGCCGCGAGCGTCTTGTTGTGCGCGAGCACGAGGGTCGGTCGCTGCACCTGCTCGATCAGCCATGCGGTGGTCGCCGACTTGCCCGTACCGGTGGCTCCGAGGAGCACCACGTCGGTCTCGCCCGCGTTGATGCGCGAGGCGAGCTCGGCGATCGCCTGCGGCTGATCGCCTGCGGGGGCGTACTCGCTGATGACCTCGAAAGGACGGACGCTACGAGTGGGTTGCATACCTTCCAGCGTAAGCCGCCCCTCCGACATTCGGGCCGGCGATGCCACCTCCGCCTAAGGTGGGAGCGTGATCGAGTTCATCGTCGGCTCCAGCCTCGCCGCAGCCGCCGGTCTCAATGCCTGGATGCCGCTCTTCCTGCTCGGGCTCGCCGATCGATTCCTTCCGGCCGTGGAACTGCCCACCGGATGGTCCTGGCTCTCCAGCGACCTCGCGCTCTGGATCGTCGGCGCTCTGCTCGTGCTCGAGATCGTGGCCGACAAGATCCCCGCCCTCGATTCTGTGAACGACCTCGTCCAGAGCATCATCCGGCCCGCCGCCGGCGGCGTCGCGTTCGGTGCGGGAGCCAGCGCGCAGACGGTCGCCGTCGACGACCCCGCGTCCTTCTTCTCGACCGGCTCGTGGATTCCGATCGCCTCCGGAATCGCGATCGCCCTGGTGGTCCACGTGGTGAAGGCCACCGCCCGCGTGGCCGCCAACGCCACGACCGGTGGCCTCGCTGCCCCGGTGCTGAGCACCGCAGAAGACGGCGCGTCGTTCATTCTGGCCGCCGCAGCGATCATCGTCCCCCTCGTGGCCGCGATCCTCCTCATCGGCCTCATCGTCGCCGCAGTGGTGGTGCTGAGGCGTCGAGCGCGAAAGCGCCGAGTGGGCGGTCATCCAGATGGCGGAGTCCACACGTAGGGGGTCGTGGTCGACACCTTGACGAGACCCGCGCGCTCCAGGATCGGCCGTGAGAACTCCGTCGAATCCGAGTTCAGGTATCGCTTCCCTCGCGCCAATGCCGCTCGCGCGCGCTGGGCCGTCAGCGCACGATAGATCCCCCGGCCGCGCCACGGCTCCACCGTCGCGCCGCCCCACAGGCCCGCGAAGAGCGTCCCGGCGACCGGCTCCAACCTGCCGGCGCTGACGACGCGGCCAGCGGCCTCCGCGATCCAGAGCTCGACCTCATCACCTTCCTGGATGCGACGGACGGTCGTCTCCGCACGCACACGCCAGTTCGGGTCATCGAACACGAGACCCTGCATCTCCTCCATCGCCCAGACGTCTGCTTCGGTGCGTGCGCGCCGAATGCGGACGCCGTCGGGAATCGCGACGTCGTGGGCGAGCAGCGCCGCCTCACCGATCATGATGGATTCCGTCTCCTCTGCGACGAATCCTCGCGTCTCGAGCGCCTCCTGCAGACCGGGCGCCCGGTCGTGTCCCCGCGTCTTCCACTCGACGGACGTGATGCCGTCCTGGTCGCGGAAGTGGCGGAGCGCCGCATCGATGAGCAGTTCGATCTGCGCGGCATCCGCGCCGCCGAGATCCGAATAGCTGACGAAGCCCCGTCCGCCGGGGAAGACAGCGAGACGCAGCGGCCCGTGGGCGTGGACCGTCAGTGCGTGGGCGGTCTCGGCGCTCGTACGGAGCTGGGCGTCGTAGGCCGCGAGAAGGTCTTCACTCATACCTGCCACTCTGACAGACCTCCCTCACGGTGCAGCCGCCGTCAGGGCCGACCGGTCCGTGCTGCGCGGAGCCCGAGCGTCGCGATCCCTGCCGACATCGCGCACATCGCGACGATCAACAAGACGAACCAGGTCCAGCTCGCCCCTCCGAAGACCAGCCCGAGCGCCCACCCGAACAGGCTCGACCCCGCGTAGTAGCCGAAGTAGTACAGCGACGACGCCTGCGCGCGCGTGTGCGGCGTGGCCGCCACGGGTGTCCACCCCGATGCCACTGCATGGGCGCCGAAGAATCCGGCCGTGAAAAGGAGCAGCCCACCCATCACGAGTGGCGTGCTCGGGATCAACATCAGCAGCGCACCACACGCGGTCACGAGGATCGACACGAGCAGCACGGGAAAACGTCCGAAGCGCGAGGCGAGCGACCCTGCCCATGGAGACGAGAGGGTTCCGGCGAGGTAGGCGAGGAACAGCAGTGTGACCACCCACGCGGGCAGGAGGAAGGGCGCTTCGGAGAGATGGAACCCCAGATAGTTGTAGACGGCGACGAAGGCGCCCATGAGCAGGAATCCCTGGGCATAGAGCGCGAGCAGCTGCGGAGAGCGCAGGGACACGGCCAGCCGAGCGAGGATCCCGGGGCCCTGCTCGTCGAAACGTCGCGGCACGAACCCCTGCGCCTTCGGAGTGAGCAGGAGGAACAGCACGGCGGCGAACGCGCAGACGATCGCGACCGTCCAGATCCCGATCCGCCACCCGGCGAGTTCCCCCACCACGCCCGAGACGATTCGACCCAGCAGACCCCCGACGGTCGTGCCGGCGATGTAGCTGCCGGCCGCGGCGGCGGCGTGACGGGGACGGACCTCCTCGCTGAGGTAGGCGAGAGCCACGGCGGGAACCGCCCCCAGCGCGACGCCCTCGGCCACGCGCACGACGAGGAACAGGCCGATCTCCCCGCTCAACGGGGCGCAGAGACCGAGGACCGTCGCCGCGAGGACCCCGATCGCCATGGCGGGGATCCGGCCGATGCGGTCCGCCACGATCGACCACGGGATCACTGCTGCGGCGAGTCCGAGCGTGGTCGCGGAGACGGTGAGAGCAGCGGTGGCGGGCGACACGGTGAGATCGGCAGCGATCTGCGGCAGCACCGCCTGCGTCGAGTAGAGCTGCGCGAACGTCGCGATGCCGGCGAAGAAGAGACCGGCGATCAGACGGCGGTAGAGAGGTGACCCCGGTGCGTGTCCTGTGAAAGGTTCCCGGTTCACTGCGGGCGGATCCGCTCCCAGAGTGCGTCCGTCTGCGCGAGAGTGTCGGCGAGTGTGCCTGCGGTGTCGATCACGACGTCGGCGATCGCCAGGCGCTTCTCGTCGGAGACCTGAGCCTCGATGCGCGCCTGCGCTGCGGACTCGTCCATGCCGCGCAACTCCACGAGCCTGCGTCGGCGCTCGTCGGCCGGTGCATGTGCCACCACGATGGTGTCCCAAGGATCGTCGACCCGGGCCTCGACCAGCAGAGGCACGTCGTAGACGATGACCGCAGAAGGGTCTGCCGCGAGTGCCGACTCGAACCGATGCTGCGACTCTGCACGCACGGCGGGGTGCACGATCGCGTTCAGCTGCTGCAGCAGAGCCGGCGCCCCGAACACCTTGGCGCCGAGGGCCGCACGATCGAGCGCACCATCCGGGCTGATCACGTCGGCCCCGAACGTCTCGGAGATCTGTTGCAGCACAGGTGTCCCCGGAGCCTGCACGTCTCGGACGATCTGGTCTGCGTCGACGATGACGGCGCCGTTCTCCGCGAGCCGGCGGGCGATGGTCGACTTCCCGGATGCGATGCCGCCGGTGAGTGCGATGAGAGGCATGGTGTCCATCCTGGCACGCGTCGGTTCCGTGCCGCGTCGTGCGTCAGCGCGGGAGACGCGAAACGGGCCGCCACCCGAAGGTGACGGCCCGTTCCAGAGCGTGATGCTTAAGCGTTGCCGCCCGAGAGCTTCTCGCGGAGAGCCGCGAGTGCCTCGTCGTCCGCCAGCGTGCCCGCACCAGCGGTCTCGCTGGAGAAGGTCTGGCCGCCGCCGAAGTCCTCGCCGGCTGCTGCCTCGGCCTCGGCCGCCTTGGTGACCTGAGCCTTGTGCGCCTCCCAGCGAGCCTGGGCTGCAGCGTACTCCTGCTCCCATGCCTCGCGCTGGGCGTCGAAGCCTTCCTTCCACGCACCGGTCTCGGCGTCGAAGCCCTCCGGGTACTTGTACTCGCCGTTCTCGTCGTACTCCGCGACCATGCCGTAGAGGGCCGGGTCGAACTCGGTGCCGTTGGGGTCGACCGACTCGTTGGCCTGCTTGAGCGACAGCGAGATGCGGCGACGCTCCAGGTCGATGTCGATGACCTTGACGAAGACCTCTTCGCCGACGGAGACGACCTGCTCGGCCAGCTCGACGTGCTTGCTGGAGAGCTCGGAGATGTGGACGAGGCCCTCGATGCCGTCTGCGACGCGAACGAACGCACCGAACGGAACGAGCTTCGTGACCTTACCCGGCGTGACCTGTCCGATCGCGTGGGTGCGGGCGAAGACCTGCCACGGGTCCTCCTGCGTCGCCTTCAGCGACAGGGAGACGCGCTCGCGGTCCAGGTCGACCTCGAGGATCTCGACGGTGACCTCCTGGCCGACCTCGACGACCTCGGAGGCGTGCTCGATGTGCTTCCAGGACAGCTCGGAGACGTGCACGAGGCCGTCAACGCCACCCAGGTCGACGAACGCACCGAAGTTGACGATCGACGACACGACACCCTTGCGGACCTGACCCTTGTGCAGGTTGTTCAGGAACGTGGTGCGCGACTCCGACTGCGTCTGCTCGAGCAGCGCACGGCGGCTGAGGACGACGTTGTTGCGGTTCTTGTCGAGCTCGAGGATCTTCGCCTCGATCTCCTGGCCCAGGTACGGCGTGAGGTCGCGGACGCGACGCAGCTCGATGAGCGAAGCCGGAAGGAAGCCACGGAGTCCGATGTCGACGATGAGGCCACCCTTGACGACCTCGATGACGGTACCGGTGACGACGCCGTCGTTCTCCTTGATCTTCTCGACGTCTCCCCAGGCACGCTCGTACTGTGCGCGCTTCTTGGAGAGGATCAGACGGCCTTCCTTGTCCTCCTTCTGGAGAACGAGGGCCTCGACCAGGTCGCCGACAGCGACGACCTCGTTGGGGTCGACGTCGTGCTTGATCGAAAGCTCGCGCGAGGGGATGACACCCTCGGTCTTGTATCCGACATCGAGGAGGACCTCATCGCGGTCGATCTTGACGATCGTGCCTTCGATGATGTCGCCGTCGTTGAAGAACTTCAGGGTCTTCTCGACCGCGGCCAGGAAGTCCTCAGCAGATCCGATGTCGTTGATGGCGACCTGCTTGGTGGCCGGGGCGGTCGTTGCGGTAGTCATGTAGTGGGTTGTCCTTGTTGAATGGGAACTCAGGGCTGCGAGGCAACGGCCGCGCACGGCCGACATCATGCTTCACAGCGGATGGATTGGGATTGCACGTCACGAGCGCATGCAAGTGCACGCCACGAGTGACACTTCAGATTATCAGAAGTTCGGATGCTGATGGGGCCGGTGTCATCATCGACATCGCTGTGGATAACTCCGGCGGCAGCGGCGGCATTCCATTAGCTTGTCCGGGTGCCTCGCCTCCACTCCGCTCATCGCCCTCCGCTCGCCGTCTGCTTCATCGCGCTGTCCGCCGTCGGCATCCTCGGATGCTCCCCCATCCCGGAGCCTGAACCGTCGCCGACGCCCGCGTTCGCCTCGGAGGAAGAAGCCTTCGCCGCTGCGGAGGAGACGTATCGGGCGTACATAGATGCCGGCAACGCACGAATATCCGGTAGCAGCACACCCGATCCGCGGTTGCTTCTTACCGGAAGCGCACTCGAAGCCGACATCGACACCGCCAATCTGCTGTCGGAGAAAGACCTTCACCTCGAAGGCGAGGCATCGCTCGCATCGTTCACAGGCACTTCGACGCTGCTCAGCTCTTCACCAGAGGTTGTCAGTGCAACGGTGTGCATAATCGCCGCAAACACACGTTTGGTCGATGTCGAGGGGAATGACGTCACCCCCGCAGATCGGCCGGATGCCTCCTCACTCGAGGTGACTTTTGTCCACGTCGATGACATGTTGCTGATCTCAGATTCCACTGTTCTGGACGGCGCGGATTGTTGAGGCACCTCGCACCGGGCGCTATCGCGACAGCAGCCTCGTCACTGTTGATGGCACTTGTCGTGCCAGCGAGCGGGAGCACATGTTCGTTTGACGCTCACTTGGCCGGCTTGTGCACCACAAACACAGGCACCACTCTCACGGTCACCGGCGATCGCAACTCCCCTGGCTCGCCTGGGCCGTCCGCTCCCGGCAACATCCCCGACACCAACACCGGCACCTGGACTCCACCGAAGGAGTTCAGCTTCGATGACTGCCTCGCGAACTGGAACAGCTACCTCCGCTGCTTCCGAGCCACCGAGGAGCCTGAAGAGGCGGACCCCGCGGATCCCGAGGAACCGGCCCTACCGGCCATCACGATGACCGACCTCGCCGCCTTCGCCCCCGATCCGACGACCGCCGTCGGTGAACCGGGCAATGTCGGCATCGCGGGCATGCCGACGAACTTCGTCGCGGCCGCGTCCGCGCACACCCGCACCGGGACGCTCTTCGGCTTCCCGATCTCCGTACGCTTCACTCCCGTCGGGTACGACTTCGACTACGGCGACGACTATCGTGCGACGACGGCCACCGGCGGTGAGACGTGGAGCAGCCTCGGGCAGGCGCAGTTCACCCCCACCTCCACGAGCCACGTCTATCAGGAGCGCGGCACCTACCTGGCCGACGTGGACGTGCGCTACACCGCCGAGGTCGATCTCGGCATCGGTTGGTTCCCTGTATCCGGCGAGCTGACGAGCGACGGTCCTGATCAGGAGATCCGCATCTTCGAAGCCCACACCGCCCTCGTGGCCTTCACCTGCGCGCAGAAGCCGACAGGCCCCGGCTGCTGAGACATACCGTCTCCGACTAGCTGACGACTCTCAACACCACAGGCTCACCTTCTGCATCCACGTGGTCAGCGAGGGTCAGCACAGCGTCCGCCGCGATCCCCTTCGCCGGCACGAACGTGATCTGCGGCACCAGGTCCCTCGTGCAGATCGTGTCCGTATGCGAGTGCAGTCTGACGACGGCCTCGGTCTCACTCACCGCCTCCACCTCACCGGACCCGGGCATGCACGTCGAGGATCCCCAGGTGAGCACGGCGAGCTCCTGATCTCCGAACCAGGCCGCGGCGGGAATCTGCCCGCTCATCCTGTCCGCCGGAATGATCTCGCCGCCGTCGAGTGCAGGCAAGGTGAGGTCGGTCTCCGTCCCTCCCACGTCGGTGATGGTGAGCTCGACCGGACGCGACGAATCGAACCCGGCAGGCAGGCCGAGGTAGGTGCCGTGCGCGGTCTGCACCGTCGCGCACATCTCGTCCTCGTTCTTCACGAGCACGATCTCGAGCGACTGGTTCCCGGCGACGAGGTCTCCCACCTGAGGAGCGCACGCGTCGCTCCAGGTCTTCAGCACGAAAGCAGTCGAGTCCAGCCACGCGGCCTGCGGCGCGTACGACGTGTCTGCGGAGATCGGCTCGCCCGTCGACTCGGGCGCCGGAGAACTCCCGGCATTCGTCGAGCAGCCCACCAACACGGAGGCGAGCAGGAGCCCGCCCAGGGCGAGAGAGGAGAACGCGCGAAGAGAAACCGTCATACCCCTGAGTGTCGGAGCGAGGCGAACCGTCTCAGACCCGGCACAACACCCCACCCGTGTCCGCTGCCCGTGCCAGACTGTGATTCGTGACCGACCGTCTCATGTTGCTCGATACCGCCAGCCTGTACTTCCGCGCGTTCTACGGCGTACCCGACAAGGTGACCGCGCCCGATGGATCCCCCATCAATGCGGCTCGCGGTCTGCTCGACATCATCGCGAAGCTCGTCACCCTGTACCAACCCACGCACGTGATCGCGTGCTGGGACGACGACTGGCGCCCTCAGTGGCGGGTCGATCTCATCCCCAGCTACAAGGCTCACCGGGTCGTCGAAGTCGTCGCCGCAGGCCCCGATGTCGAAGAGGTGCCGGACCCGCTCGAAGCGCAGATCCCGCTCATCCGCCAGACGCTCGCGGCCCTCGACATCCCGATCATCGGCATCGCCGAGCATGAGGCCGACGACGTGATCGGCACGCTCGCCACCGACGCCGACATGGCCGTCGACATCGTCACGGGCGACCGCGACCTCTTCCAACTCGTCGACGACTCCCGCGACGTTCGCGTGATCTACACCGCACGAGGGATGAGCAACCTCGAGATCGTCACCGACGCCACGGTCGTCGCGAAGTACGGCGTGCTCCCCTCGCAGTACGCCGACTTCGCCACGATGCGCGGAGACGCGTCCGACGGACTTCCCGGAGTCGCCGGCGTCGGAGAGAAGACGGCTGCGACCCTGTTGCAGAACCACGTCGATCTCGCCGGAATCCGCGCAGCCGCCGAAGCGGGTGAGGGCATGAGCGCCGGCGTCCGCGCCAAGGTCCTCGCAGCCTCCGCCTACCTCGACGTCGCCCCGACCGTGGTTGCGGTGGCGACGTCCCTGCCGATCTCGGCACCCGGCACACGACTGCACGGGCTCGATGACGCGGAATCCTCCACGGCTCTGGCACTGGCGGCGAAGTGGAACCTGGGCAGCTCGATGGATCGCGCGATCGCCGCGGTCACCGCAGCAGCCGCGGTCTGACACTTAAGCCGGAATCCGGCTGAAGAGTCACTCGGTCCAGGCCAGCAGCCGCTCCAGCCCCCACGTGGTGACGATCCGAGCGGCAGGAACACCCGCACGCTCGGCCGTCTCCGCACCGTGATCGAGGAGCGACAGCTGTCCCGGCGCGTGAGCGTCCGAGTCGATCGAGAACAGACAGCCTGCGGCCAAGGCGATCGCGATGAGCTCGTCCGGTGGGTCCTGACGTTCGGGGCGAGAGTTGATCTCCACGGCCACGCCGTTCTCCGCGCAGGCGGCGAAGACGGCCGCAGCGTCGAAAACGGACGGCGGCCGCGTTCCTCTGTCGCCCTCCACCAGGCGGCCGGTGCAGTGTCCGAGCACGTTGACCCGAGGATGCGAGACAGCGGCGATCATCCGCGCCGTCATCGGGCGGGCATCCATGCGCAGCTTCGAATGCACGGACGCGACGACCACGTCGAGCTCCGCGAGCAGATCGGGGTCCTGATCGAGTGCCCCGTCTTCGAGGATGTCGACCTCGATCCCCGCCAACAGCGTGAACCCGTCGCCGGACTCGGCGCGGACGAGCGGGATCTGCTCGCGCAATCGCTCGGCAGACAGCCCGCGAGCGACCCTCAACCGTGGCGAATGATCCGTGATGGCCTGGTACTCATGCCCCTGCGCGCGTGCGGCCGCCGCCATCACGGCGATCGAGGTGGTGCCGTCCGACCAGTCCGTGTGGGCGTGCAGGTCGCCCCGGAGCTTTCGGCGCAGCTCCGACACCCGCTCAGGCTCGACATCTCCGCGCAGTTCCACCAGGTAGTCGGGCACGGCGCCGTTCTGCGCCTGACGGATCACCGCGAAGGTCGACTCGCCGATACCTCGGCTCGCACGGAGACGTGTGGGGTCGGTGCGCACCTCTTCCGGAAGCTCCTCGAACGTGGCCGCAGCCTGCCGGAACGCCTTGGCCCGATAGCGGGATGCGCGCTCGCGCTCGAGCAGCGAGGCGATCTCGAGCAGCGCGGCGACCGGGTCCACTTTCGAGCCTCCTAGGCCGTCGCGAGCTCGCGGCTCACGCTGATCCACTGGTCCAGCTTGGCGGCGGCACGACCATCGTCCACCGCGTCCGACGCGCGACGGTATCCCTCGCGCAGTCGCTCGAGGATCGGCACCTGCACCTGGGTCGCGTCTTGCGACAGCTCGTAGGCGACGATGCCGGCCGCCGCGTTGAGCAGCACGATGTCGCGGACGGCGCCGACCTCGCCCTGGAGCGTGCGCCGCAGCACTTCCGCGTTGTGCTCGGGCGAGCCTCCCAGGAGGTCCGCGAGCTCCGCGAGGGGGATGCCCAGATCGCGAGGATCGAGGTCGTGCTCGTGGATGTCGCCACGGGTGACCTCCCAGATCCGACTGTGGCCGGTCGTGGTGAGCTCATCGAGGCCGTCGTCACCGCGGAACACGAGCGCCGTGGCCCCGCGGGTGCGGAACACGCCCGTGATGAGGGGGACGCGTTCGATCTGCGCGACACCGACGGCGTTCGCCTCGGCACGGGCAGGGTTGCAGAGCGGTCCGAGCATGTTGAACACCGTGGGCACGCCCAGTTCGGAACGCACAGGCCCGGCATGCTTGAAGCCGGGGTGGAATGCTCCGGCCCACGCGAACGTGATACCGGTGCGGTCGAGGATCGAAGCGACGGCCTCGGGGTTGAGCGACAGCTCCAGGCCGAGAGCGCCCAGCACATCCGACGACCCCGAGGCCGAGCTGGCGGCGCGGTTGCCGTGCTTGACGACGGGGATGCCCGTGGCGCCGATGATAATGGCCGCGGTGGTCGAGACGTTCACCGTACCCACCCGATCCCCCCCGGTGCCGACGATGTCGAGGACGTTCGGCGACACCGGCAGCGGCACCGCCGCTTCGAGGATGGCGTCGCGGAATCCGACGATCTCGTCGATCGTCTCCCCCTTGGCGCGCAGAGCGATGAGGAAGCCGCCGAGCTGTGCCTCCGTGACGTCGCCGTTCATGATCTGCCGCATCGCCCACGTCGACTCCCAGACGCTGAGATCGCGACGCTCCAGCAGAGAGGTGAGCACATCGGACCAGGTCAGCGAATCAGCCATGTGTGCGATCCTATCGGCGCGGGAAAACGTGCAGATCGTTCCGAACGTGTGACCGTCAGGGCGGGTTCCCCTGTTTCCCGCGGATTCACCGACTATTCGCAGTGTTTTCTTAGGGTTACCTAAGTCAAATACGGGCAAAACGAGGGTGTCCGGTGCAAGAATCACGCCTGGGGATCGGCCATAATGGAAGGGTGACGACCTCAGCGACGTATGCCCCGGCGGCGAGAACCATCAAGCGGCCCAACCCGGTAGCTGTCGGCACCATTGTGTGGCTCGGCAGTGAGGTGATGTTCTTCGCGGGACTCTTCGCGATCTACTTCACCCTTCGCAGCACCTCCCCGGAGCTCTGGGCGGCGCGGACCGAACTGCTGAACGTACCGTTCGCGTTCGTCAACACCGCGATCCTCGTGCTCTCCTCGTTC
The DNA here is from genome assembly GCF_006716345.1 of Microbacterium saperdae. Lineage (NCBI taxonomy): Bacteria > Bacillati > Actinomycetota > Actinomycetes > Micrococcales > Microbacteriaceae > Microbacterium > Microbacterium saperdae. The sequence continues at coordinate 1,450,058 of NZ_VFOX01000001.1, read as the reverse complement.
ACGTGCCAGATGGGCGTGTTCGCGGCCGAGGACCTGCAGCCCTACAAGATCGGCAAGGGCCAGAAGAACGGCGCCGGCCGCCGTCGCCTCTTCGGCTGGGGCATGGTCGAGTGGTTCTTCCTGACCTTCGCGCTCGGAGCGATCTTCGTCTCCGGCCAGGTCTGGGAGTACGCACAGCTCGTCGCCGAGGGAATGCCGATCCAGGCTGACTCCTACGCCTCTGCGTTCTACCTCACCACCGGCTTCCACGCCCTGCACGTCACCGGCGGACTCATCGCGTTCCTGCTCGTCATCGGACGCGCATACGCCGTCAAGAATTTCCGGCACAAGGAGGCGACGTCCTCGATCGTGGTGTCCTACTACTGGCACTTCGTCGACGTCGTCTGGATCGTGCTGTTCGTCGTTATCTACTTCCTGAAATAAGAGCGGAGCTGATCCCCGAGATGGCACGAGAGAAGAAGCGCCGTTCGAATGGCCGTCGCAGCCCCCTGGCTGCGGCAGCGCTCATCGGAGCAGGCCTCATGATCACCGGCGCGGTATACGTCGGCGCGTCCGCTGCATTCGCTGCGACGGACACCCAGACCGCTGCGACCTCGCAGCTGACCGTCGAAGACGGCGAGAAGCTGTTCCAGGCGAACTGCGCGACCTGTCACGGACTCGACCTGCAGGGCACGGCCAACGGCCCCAGCCTGTACGGTGTGGGCGAGCTCGCGACCGAGTTCCAGCTCTCGACCGGTCGCATGCCGCTCCAGATGCAGGGACCGCAGGCTCCTCAGAAGGCGCCGCAGTTCACCGAGGACCAGATCCTCGCGATCTCGTCCTTCGTTCAGGAGTCCGCTCCCGGCCCGACCTTCCCCGCTGACCACATCCTCGATGGTGGCGGCGATGTGGCGAACGGTGCTGAGCTTTTCCGCGTCAACTGCGCGATGTGCCACAACGTGGCCGCCGCAGGTGGTGCACTCACCGAGGGCAAGTACGCCCCGGCTCTGACCGAGACCAGCGCGCTGCACATGTACGCCGCCATGGTCACCGGCCCCCAGAACATGCCGGTCTTCGGAGACATGAACCTGTCGGACGAGGACAAGCGCGACATCATCTCCGCGCTCCTCTTCCAGCAGCAGTCCGTGCAGATCGGCGGATTCTCGCTCGGTTCGCTGGGCCCCGTCTCTGAGGGCCTGTTCGTGTGGATCTTCGGCATCGGCGCGCTCGTCGCCATCACCGTGTGGATCACGGCGAAGTCCAACTGACGCTTATTCATCGAAGAGGAACGTACGAGGAGCACCATGGCACACGACGACGACTCGCAGGCTCTTGACAGGGCCTACCAGCCCTCTCCAGGGCTGGGTGTCGCAGTCAGCGATCCCGTGCAGAACCCGGGGCTTCCGCCGCACCGCGAGCGGATGACCGACAAGGACCCGCGCGCTGAGAAGACCGCGGACCGCACTGTCTACACCCTGTTCTACCTCTCGCTCGCGGGCAGCATCTGGGCGGTCGCCGCCTACATGCTGTTCCCGATCGAGAGCGGCGCGCTCATCGACATCCGTCAGAACAACCTCTTCATCGGTCTGGGCATCGCCCTGGCCCTGCTGAGCATCGGCATCGGCGCGATCCACTGGTCGAAGGCTCTGATGTCCGACAAGGAGCACATCGAGTACCGCCACCCCACCCGGGGCAAGGACTCGACGCGCGAAGCGGCCATCCAGGCGTTCTCCGACGCGAACGAGGAGTCCGGCTTCGGACGCCGCACGATGATCCGCAACTCGCTGTTCGCAGCGGTCGTGGCGTCGATCATCCCCGGCGTCACGCTGTTCCGTGGCCTCGCGCCGCACTCGACGCCGGAAGATCCCACTGCCGGTGACCCGGTCACGCTGCTCAAGCACACGATGTGGGACGAAGGCATGCGCCTGGTCCGCGACCCGGACGGCACGCCCATCCGCGCCTCGGACGTCACGCTCGGATCCGCATTCCACGTGATCCCCGCCGACCTCGCCGAGCTCAGCCACCACGACGGCTACCTCGAGGAGAAGGCGAAGGCGATCGTGCTGATGATGCGCCTGCGTCCCGAGCAGCTCATCGAGGCCGAGGACCGCAAGGACTGGTCGTACGACGGCATCGTCGCGTACTCCAAGGTCTGCACGCACGTCGGCTGCCCTGTCGCCCTGTACGAACAGCAGACCCACCACCTGCTGTGCCCGTGCCACCAGTCGCAGTTCGATGTCACCGATCACGCCAAGGTGATCTTCGGACCGGCTGCACGTCCGCTGCCGCAGCTGCCCATCACGGTCGACGACGAGGGCTACCTCGTCGCACGCAGCGACTTCAAGGAACCCGTCGGCCCGAGCTTCTGGGAGCGCCATTGAGCACCGCAACGCTGTCCAAAGACGACAAGGAAACCAAGGCACCGCTCGGCGGTCGCTTCGTCGGTGCCGCGTCGAACTACATCGATGAGCGCACCAGCCTGTCTGGCTTCGTCAAGGAGCTCGGTCGCAAGATCTTCCCTGACCACTGGTCGTTCATGCTCGGCGAGATCGCCCTGTGGAGCTTCGTGGTCGTGTTCCTCTCCGGAACCTTCCTGACGTTCTTCTTCCAGGCCTCGATGGTCGAGACCCACTACACCGGCGCCTACGCTCCGATGCGTGGCATCGAGATGTCGGCGGCTCTCGAGTCGTCGCTCCACATCTCCTTCGACCTGCGCGGTGGACTCCTGGTCCGCCAGATCCACCACTGGGCCGCTCTGGTCTTCGTGGCCGGTATCGGCGTGCACATGCTCCGCGTGTTCTTCACCGGTGCGTTCCGCAAGCCGCGCGAGCTCAACTGGGTGATCGGCTTCGTGCTGTTCGTCCTGGCGATGGCAGAGGGCTTCACCGGCTACTCGCTCCCCGACGACCTGCTCTCGGGTAACGGTCTGCGCATCATCGACGGCATGATCAAGGGCATCCCGCTCATCGGTACGTGGACGTCGTTCCTGCTGTTCGGTGGCGAGTTCCCCGGAACCGACATCGTCGGACGCCTGTACACGCTCCACATCCTGCTGCTGCCGATGCTCGTCATCGCGCTCATCGTGGTGCACCTCATGCTGATGATCATCAACAAGCACACGCAGTTCGCCGGCCCCGGCCGCACGAACGACAACGTCGTGGGCTACCCGATGATGCCGGTGTACATGTCGAAGATGGGCGGCTACCTGTTCATCGTCTTCGGCACGATCGTGCTCATGGCGACGTTCTTCCAGATCAACCCGATCTGGAACTACGGACCGTACGACCCCTCCCCCGTCTCCGCCGGAACCCAGCCCGACTGGTACATCGGATTCGCGGACGGCGCGCTGCGTCTCGCACCGTCGAACCTCGACATCGTGTTCCTCGACCGCACCTGGTCGTTCGGAATCCTGCTGCCGCTGGTCGTGCTCGGTCTGTTCATCGTGCTCGTCGCGATCTACCCCTTCATCGAGGCGTGGGTCACGGGCGACAAGCGCGAGCACCACATCGCTCAGCGTCCGCGCAACGCGGCGACCCGCACCGCCATCGGCGTCGCCGGCGTCGTCTTCTACGCGGTGCTGTGGGCTGCGGCATCCTCCGACCTCATCGCGACGCACTTCATGCTCACGATGGAAGGTGTCATCCACACGCTGCAGGCGCTCCTGTTCATCGGACCGATCCTCGGTTACTTCGTCACGAAGCGCATCTGCATCGCGCTCCAGAAGAAGGACCGCGAGATCGTGCTGCACGGCTTCGAGTCGGGCCGCATCGTCCGCCTCCCCGGTGGCGAGTTCATCGAGGTGCACCAGCCGGTCGACCAGTACGACCGCTGGAAGCTCATCGATGTCGACGGCTACGAGCCCCTCGTCGTCCGTCCGAACGCCAAGGGCCGCATCCCGTGGACCGAGAACCTCCGTTCTTCGCTCTCGCGCTGGTTCTTCGAAGACCGTCTGGCTCCGCTGACGCAGTCGCAGATCGAAGAGGCCGACGCGCACCAGCACCACGTCACGGCGCACAACGACGAGACCGAGGTCGCCGAGATCCAGGGCGCTCACGAGCGCGCCGGCTTCCCGGATGCCCCGCTCACGGTGGATGAGACGCACGTCGACGAGACGCCGAACACCCCGAGCACGGTCATCGCGACCGAGCCGGTGAAGAAGCCTCGCAAGAAGAAGTCGGAGGACGGCGAGTAACCTCGTCCGCTCCCCCCCTTGAAAGGGCCCTGTCCACCCGGACAGGGCCCTTTCATGTACCCATGGAAGGATCGAAGGTATGACATCCGCAGTCAGACTCATCCGATCCGATGCCCTCGCCGATGCCCCCTACGCGTACGCCGCAACTGCTCCGGCCGGTTCACGCCTCATCTTCCTCGCCGGTGCCTGTCCTCTCGAAGACGACGGGACGACGACCGCACCTGGTGACTACGCCGCCCAGGCCGAGCGATGCGTCGAGACGCTGAAGGACGCGCTGGCGGCTGCCGGGGCTTCCCTCACGGACATCATCAGCACGCGCGTCCTCGTGGCCTCCACACGACAGCAGGACCTCGTGACAGCCTGGGACGTCATCCACGCTGCGTTCGGCACACACGACGTCCCCAGCACTCTCCTGGGCGTGACTGTACTCGGGTACGACCACCAGCTCGTCGAGATCGAGGCGATCGCTGCGGTGGCAGGAGAAGAGTCGTGAACGGCTCCATCCGCACGGCAGAGGCCTCCGATGCCGAGATGATCCACGTGATCGAGACAGCGGCCGACGCGCTGCTGATCGACGCGCTAGGTGCCTGGCAGTGGCCTCCATCCGGCGACGGGGCAGAGCGTCTCTCCGCACCGGGATTCGTCCTCATCGGCGAAGACCGGCCCGCGCACTCCCCCGTGGGCTTCGTCCACGTCCTCGACGTCGACGGCCACGCCCACCTCGAGCAGCTCTCTGTGCTGCCCTCTGCGGCCCGACAGGGACACGGGCGGCAACTCGTCACCGCGGCACTCGACGAGGCCCGTGCACGGGGCTATTCGCGCGTCACCTTGCGCACCTACGCGGAGGTTCCGTGGAACGCGCCGTTCTACGCCTCGTGCGGCTTTCTCGAGAGCATCCCCGAGACGCCGTTCCTGCGCGAACTGGTCGACGTCGAGGCCTCTCTCGGTCTGGACCGCTACGGCCGCCGTGTGCAGATGACCGTCGAGCTCTGACGACGACCGGGCGCTGACCGAATTGCGCTCATCAGCGTCCGGAACACGACGGCGCATCGTCGGCGCGCACTCCTAGGCTGGGAGGCATGATCGATCGCGCCGACTACTACGCCGCCAAGCTCGCCTACGAAACCGACCCCAGCGACGTGCATGCCGCGCTGAAAGCCGGGGAGAGCATCGTCGTGATCGATGTGCGCTCGGACGAGGCGTGGGCCCAGGGCCGCGTCGCCGGCGCCACGCACATGCACTACAGCGAGATCGCCACACGAGCTCCCCTCGAGATCAGCGCCGACGCTGAGGTCGTGGTGTACTGCTGGAGCCCCGGTTGCAACGCCGGCGCGAAGGGCGCCCAGGAGTTCGCGAAGCTCGGCTACCGGGTGCGCGAGATGATCGGTGGCTTCGAGTACTGGGTGCGCGAGGGGTACGCGATCGAGGACGCGGATGGCGTGCACCACCGCCCCGTCGACCCGCTGACCGGGATCGCCCGTATCCGTTCGCACGCCTGACCCTCCCGCCACGACGAAGAAGGCCCCCGGACGAATCCGAGGGCCTTCTTCATATGGTGGTGCTCAGCGGGCGAAGTTGCCGCGGTAGTACTCGTACACCCAGCCGACGATCGCGACGACGAAGATCGCGAGACCGATCGGCAGCAGGAAGTGTCCGACGGCCAGACCCACGACGAAGACCGCGGCGGATCCGGCGAGGACGATCGGCCACCAGGACCACGGGCTGAACTCGCCGAGCTCGGGGTCTCCGTCGTCGATGTCCGCAGTCAGGATGTCTTCCGGCAGCTCGCCCTTCTGAGCGGCGTGCGTGCGGTCGAGGTAGAACGCGATCATCGCGCCCATGAAGGCGGCGAAGAACAGGGCGACCGTGCCGACCCACTCGATCCGCTCCGCGAAGTTCTCGGACGGTGTCGCCAGGATGTGCCAGCCGGTGTAGACGACGCCGATGAGGGCGAAGAAGGCTGTCAGCACCCACCAGAGGATGACGTTATCGCGCATGACTCAGTGGACCTCTCGCTCGCCCGGAGCCGTCGTGGCGAACTCCGCAGCTTCCGGGTGATTCAGGTCGAACGCGGGCCGCTCGCTGCGGATGCGCGGGATCGACGTGAAGTTGTGACGCGGCGGCGGGCAGGACGTCGCCCACTCGAGCGATGCGCCGTAGCCCCACGGGTCGTTGACGGTGACCTTGGGTGCCTTGCGCGCCGTGATCCACACGTTCAGGAAGAACGGCAGCATCGAAGCACCGAGGATCATCGCACCGATGGTCGACACCTGGTTCTGCCAGGTCCAGCCGTCGGCCGCCGAGTAGTCCGCGTAGCGGCGCACCATGCCGTCGACGCCCAGCCAGTGCTGGATGAGGAAGGTCATGTGGAAGCCGATGAACAGCATCCAGAAGTGCACGTAGCCGAGACGCTCGTTGAGCATCCGTCCCGTCCACTTCGGCCACCAGAAGTAGAAGCCGGCGAACATCGCGAACACGACGGTACCGAACACGACGTAGTGGAAGTGCGCGACCACGAAGTAGGAGTCGGAGAGTGCGAAGTCGAGCGGCGGAGCCGCGAGGATCACACCGGTCAGACCGCCGAAGACGAAGGAGACCAGGAACCCGAGCGCGAACACCATCGGCGTCTCGAAGGTCACGGACCCTCGCCAGAGCGTGCCGATCCAGTTGAAGATCTTCACACCCGTCGGCACCGCGATCAGCATGGTCATGAGGGCGAAGAACGGCAGCAGCACCGATCCGGTCACGTACATGTGGTGAGCCCACACGGCGACGGACAGGGCGGCGATCGCGATCGTCGCGTAGACGAGCGTCTTGTATCCGAAGATCGGCTTGCGGCTGAACACCGGGAAGATCTCGGAGACGATGCCGAAGAACGGCAGCGCGATGATGTACACCTCAGGGTGACCGAAGAACCAGAACAGGTGCTGCCAGAGGAGCACTCCGCCATTGGCCGGGTCGTAGACGTGTGCACCGAGGATGCGGTCGGCGGCAGCGGCGAAGATCGCGGCGGCGAGCACAGGGAACGCCATCAGGATCAGGAGGCTCGTGATGAGCGTGTTCCAGGAGAAGATCGGCATGCGCCACATCGTCATTCCGGGGGCACGCATCGTGATCACGGTCGTGATGAAGTTGACGGCTCCGAGGATCGTGCCGAAGCCCGAGATTCCGAGGCCGACCATCCAGAGGTTTCCGCCGACACCCGGGGAGAACGATGCACTCGCCAACGGCTGGTAGGCGAACCATCCGAACGACGCCGCACCCTGCGGGGTGAGGAAGCCGGCGACGGCGATCGTGGAGCCGAAGAGGAAGAGCCAGAACGCGAAGGCGTTCAGACGCGGGAACGCGACATCCGGCGCACCGAGCTGCAGCGGCAGGATCGCGTTCGCGAAGCCGGCGAAGAGCGGCGTCGCGAACATCAGCAGCATGATCGTGCCGTGCATCGTGAACAGCTGGTTGTACTGCTCCTTGGTCGGGATGATCTGCATTCCCGGCGCGAACAGCTCGGCGCGGATGACGAGAGCCATCACACCGCCGAGGAGGAAGAACAGCACAGAGGCGATCAGGTACATGTACCCGATGGTCTTGTGGTCAGTGGACGTGATCCACTTGACGACGATGTTGCCCTTCTGCTCGACACGCGAGGAGCTCATCAGAGCGGCCTGACGGGCAGGGAGAGCAGTGGGTCGGGAGCGAGGGGCCTCGTCGGTGCGGGGGGCTTCAGTTGTCGACATGGCTTACTCCTCTCCTTCCTCGGAGTCGGTCTTGGGCGTGGTTCCGGGGAGGTTAGTCAGACGGTCGTACTCGTCCGTGATGTCACCGGTGTTGCCCTTCTCCTTGAGCTGCTGGAGATAGGCGTCGTACTCGTCCTGTTCGACGACCTTGACGTTGAAGAGCATCATCGAGTGGTACTCGCCGCAGAGTTCGGCGCACTTGCCGGCATACTCGCCTACACGCGTCGGGATGAAGGACCAGGAATTGTCCTTCCCGATGTACATGTCCTTCTTGTAGAGGAAGTCGATGATCCAGAAGGAGTGGATGACATCGCGCGACTGCAGGTTGATCGTGACCTTCTCATCGACCGGAAGCACGAGCGTCGGCAGCTGAGCCTGGTCGATGTTGCCGTCCTTGTCCGGCTGGGCCTGGATGCCCATCGTCCACACGGTGTCTTCGTCCGAGTCGGCGTCGTACTGGAAGTCCCACGCCCACTGTTTGGCGATCGCGGTGATCTCGACGTCGGGGTCGTCCCACTTGGCTTCGATCTCGGACTGATCGCGCGCGGTGAAGAAGAACATTCCCAGCACGAGGATCAGGGGCACGATCGTGTAGAAGATCTCGATCGGCATGTTGTACCGCATCTGCACGGGCAGACCGGTCTGGCCCTTGCGACGGCGGTAGGCGATCGCGGCCCAGGCCATCAGGCCCCAGGTGATGACGCCGACGGCGAGAAGGACGATCCAGGAGTTGACCCAGAGAGACGACACGCGCTCGGTCTGGTTGGTGGCCGCAGGCTCACCCTCCACGAAGCCCGGCAGATAGCCGTTCAACTCGGTGGTGGTACATCCCGCCAGGACCACGGCTGCCACGACTCCCACAGGGAGTGCGGCCCAACGAAGGCGGTGTTTCGAGGGCACGATGCACCTTTCAGATTGCGGACAGGGCACATCCAAGTCTAGGGCAACCTCACACCTGATTCATGCCAACCACGCAGGTTGCGGAGGGTTCCGGGCGCCGTCGCGAACCATGCGGCCGCGCACGGCACCCGAACACCGCGGATCAGTGGAAGCTGTCTCCGCAGGCGCAGCTGCCCGCAGCATTCGGGTTGTCGATCGTGAAGCCCTGCTCCGAGATCGTGTCCTTGAAATCGATGGATGCACCATCGAGGTACGGCACGCTCATGTTGTCGACGATGACCTCGACGCCGTCGAAGTCGACGGTCTCGTCGCCCTCGAGGTAGCGCTCGTCGAAGTAGAGCTGGTAGATCAGGCCGGAGCATCCGCCGGGCTGCACGGCGACGCGCAGACGCAGGTCGTCGCGTCCCTCCTGCTCGAGGAGGTTCTTGACCTTCACCGCGGCAGCGTCAGTCAGGCTGATGCCGTGGGGCTTGGTACCGGTGGTGTCCGAAGTCAGTGTGGTGTCGCTCATGTCGCTCCTTGTGACGGGCCGCGGTGGCACGGCTTTCCCGCAATTCTACCGTCGCATGCGGTGAAGGCGGCGAGATCGCGGGAGAGCCGTGCACGAGGACGTTCAGAGCGGACGCTCGAGCCCGTTCATCCGCGCGAGCAGCAGCGCCTCCGTGGCGACGGCATGACGGAACGTGTCCAGGTGCAGGGACTCGTTCGGGCTGTGCGCCCTCGAATGCGGATCCTCGACGCCGGTGACCAGGATCTGCGCCTGCGGGAACTCCCGCACGAGGTCGGCGATGAACGGGATGGAGCCACCCACGCCGAGATCGACCGGTGCGACGCCGTACCCGTCGTGCATCGCATCGCGAGTGAGACCGACCGCCCAACCGCTGGTGTCGACGAGGAAGCCATCGCCGAGATCCACATCCGAGAACGTCAGCTCCGCCCCGAACGGAGCATGCGCGCGGAGATGCCGCTCGAGAGCGGCGTACGCGTCCGCCCCGCTCTGTCCGGGGGCGACACGAGCACTGAGGACCACCGTCGTCTCCGGCAGCAGCGTGTTGGACGCGGATGCCACGCTCGTCGTGTCGATGCCGATGATCGTGACGGCCGGCTTGTTCCAGATGCGGCTCAGGATCGTCCCGTTTCCGATCGGCTGCGTCGTCGGCAACAGCCCGGCCTCATCGCGGAGAGTCTCCTCCGAGTAGTCGGGTGTCGGCGAGTCCCGTTCGGTGAGCCCTTCGACGGCGACGGATCCATCGTCGTTCCACAGCGTCGAGAGCAGCTTCACGGTCGCCATCATCGCGTCGGGCACCGCTCCCCCGAACATCCCGGAGTGCGAGGCGTGATCCAGCGTGCGGACGCGGAGGACGAAACGTGCGTTCCCACGGAGCGACACGGTCAGTCCGGGCGTGACCGAATCCCAGTTGCCCGAGTCCGCGACCACGATGGCGTCGGCGCGCAGCGCCTCCTTGTTGTCGGAGAGGAACTGCGCGAACGAGGCGGAGCCGTACTCCTCCTCGCCTTCGATGAACAGCGCGATGCCCAGATCGAGGTCATCGCCCAGCACCTCGGAAACGGCGCGGATCGATGCGATGTGCGCCATGACGCCGGCCTTGTCGTCGGCGGCGCCACGGCCGTAGAGACGACCGTCACGGACGGTGGGCTCGAACGGCGGCGTCTCCCACAGCGAGTCGTCTCCGGGAGGCTGCACGTCGTGGTGCGCGTACAGGAGGATCGTGGGTCTGCCATTGCGGGCCGCCCGGCTCGCGAGCACGGCCGGCTGACCCAGCTCGCCGGATCCGGGGATCGCGGCGCGCAGCACCCGCACCTCGTCGAAGACACCGGTGTCCTGCGCGAGCGCAGCGACGGCATCCGCGCTGCGCTGCAACTGGGTCTGATCGAACGCGGGCCAGGCCATGCCGGGGATGCGCACGAGGTGCCCGAGGTCGGAGAGCGCGGCAGGGATTCCCGTCGCCACCGCCTCGAGGACAGCCGAGTCGGACGCACTGGGGAGAGCAGGAGAGGTCATGCGAGTAATCTTAAGGTGATCCACCATCAGCGAACCGAGGAATCTCGTGGCCACTACCCCTGTCCCCCCATCGACGAACGACGACGCCCCTGAGACGACCGCCGTCGGCAAGGGCCGTGCGACGCCGACCCGCGCGGAGCAGGAAGCGGCGCGCCGCCGCCCCCTGGTCGCGAACACCAAGGAAGCGAAGGCCGCAGCGCGTGCCGAGCTGAACGAGCGACGCAACCGCGCGCAGGCCGGTATGGCAGCCGGCGAGGAGAAGTATCTCCCCGCCCGCGACAAGGGCCCCCAGCGCCGATGGGTCCGTGACTACGTGGATGCCGGCTGGCACCCCGCAGAGTTCGTGATGGCCGTGATGGTCCTCGTGATCCTCGCCTCGCTCGTGCCGGCGCAGCTCGCGATCGCCTACTACGCGTACATCGCGATGATGGCGTACCTGCTCATCGCGGTCGGCGGCATGATCCTGCTCGGCCTGCGCGTCAAGCGCAAGGTCGCAGAGAAGTTCGGCAAGGAGCGCATGGAGCGCGGTCTTGGCTGGTATGCCGCGATGCGCGCGCTGCAGATGCGCTTCATGCGTCTGCCGAAGCCTCAGGTCAAGCGAGGCCAGTACCCCGCCTGACGCTGCATATTCAACAAGAAGGCCTCCTCGCTCGACAGAGCAGGAGGCCTTCTTCGTGTGCGGCGATCTCAGCGGGCGATGAGCCCGCGGTTGATCTCTCGTCCCCAGAACGGACCGCGGTAGAGAAAGGCGGTATAGCCCTGAACCAGGTTCGCGCCGGCATCCAGACGTTCCTGCACATCGGCGGGCGTCTCGACTCCCCCGACCGCGATCACGCAGAACTCCGCCGGAACGGCCGCGCGCACGAGGCGCAGGACCTGCAGCGAACGCTCCTTGAGCGGCGCGCCGGACAGACCCCCGGCACCTGCTGCCTCGACCGTCGCCGAATCGGTCAACAGCCCTTCGCGACTGATGGTGGTGTTGTGCGCGATGATGCCGTCGAGGCCTTCCGCGACTGCCAGCTCGGCAATCGCCGTGATCTCCTCATCCGGGAGGTCGGGGGCGATCTTGACCAGGAGCGGGGTCGCACCGGCGGCGGCACGGACGGCGCGCAGCAGCGGCGCGAGGGTCTCCACCGCCTGCAGCCCGCGCAGTCCCGGAGTGTTCGGCGACGAGACGTTCACCGCGAGGTAGTCCGCGAGCGGTGCGAGACGCGTGGCAGAGGCCACGTAGTCCGCTGTCGCGTTCTCGACGTCGACGACTCGGCTCTTGCCGATGTTCACGCCGATGATGGTGTCGGGTGCGCCGCGCTTCAGCGACGCCAGCCGGCGAGCCGCGGCATCGGCGCCCGCATTGTTGAAACCCATGCGGTTGATCACGGCGCGGTCGGCGATCAGTCGGAACAGCCGCGGCTTCGGGTTGCCCTCCTGGGGGATCGCCGTCACCGTGCCGACCTCGACGTGGCCGAAGCCGAGCGCGGCGAGGCCGCGCACGCCGACGGCGTTCTTGTCGAAGCCGGCGGCGACGCCGAACGGCGACGGGAACGTCAACCCGAGCGCTTCGACCCGCAGGGACGGATCAGGGCGTGTCAGTGCACGGGTCGCCCAGGAGAACGGGGGCGTGCCGAGCACACGGATCACCGCCATGCCGGCGTGATGGGCGAACTCGGGGTCGAAGCGCGACAGGACAGCGCGAAAGAGCAGCGGATACATCCCTGCCAGATTACCGGTCGACGGACCCCTGCTCCGCGTGATCGGCGCGAAGGTCGGTGATCGCACTCTCGAAATCCTCGAGCGAATCGAACGCCTGGTAGACGCTCGCGAACCGCAGGAAGGCCACCTCATCGAGGTCGCGCAGCGGGCCCAGGATCGCCAGGCCGATCTCGTTCGTGTCGAGCTGAGACACCCCGGTCTGCCGCACGGCCTCCTCGACGCGCTGGGCGAGGATCGCGAGGTCCGCCTCCGTCACCGGACGCCCCTGGCACGCCTTGCGGACGCCCGAGATCACCTTCTCGCGACTGAACGGCTCCATCACGCCCGACCGCTTGATCACGTTGAGGCTCGCGGTCTCCGTCGTGGTGAAGCGTCCCCCGCATTCGGGGCACTGCCGACGTCGACGAATCGACAAGCCGTCATCGCTGGTACGCGAATCGATCACGCGAGAGTCGGAATGGCGGCAGAAAGGGCAATGCATCTGTCTAACCTACGCCGTGAAACGAGCCTCGATCGCCTCACCGTGCGCGGGGAGCACCTCGGCGTTCGCGAGCGCGACCACGCCCTCCCGCACGGCGGCGAGAGCATCGCGGTCGTAGGAGATGACCTGCTGCGGACGCAGGAACGTGTAGGCGCCGAGTCCCGGTGCGTAGCGTGCCTGTCCCCCCGTGGGCAGGACGTGGTTGCTCCCGGCCATGTAGTCACCGAGGCTGACGGGCGTCTGATCTCCGACGAAGACCGCACCGGCACTCGTGAAGCGAGACGCCACGTCGGCCGCATCTGCCACGTGCAGCTCCAGGTGCTCCGGCGCGTAGGCATTGCTGAAGTCCGTCGCCATGGCCAGGTCGTCGACGAGGACGATGGCCGACTGCGGCCCGTCCAACGCCACACCGACGCGGACACTGTGCCGCGTGGCCGCAGCCTGACGCTCCAGTTCGGCATCGACGGCGGCGGCCAGCTCGGGCGCATCGGTGACGAGCACTGCGGATGCCTGCTCGTCGTGCTCGGCCTGACTGATCAGGTCGGCGGCAACGAGACGCGCGTCGGCGCCGGCATCCGCCACGATGAGGATCTCGGTCGCTCCCGCTTCCGAGTCCGTGCCGACGACTCCGGCGACGGCACGCTTGGCGGAGGCGACGTAGTTGTTCCCCGGGCCGGAGACGACATCCACAGGATCGAGCCCGATGGCGGACACTCCCCAGGCGAGAGCCCCGATGGCGCCTGCGCCACCGATCGCATAGACCTCGGTGATTCCGAGCAGCCCGGCGGCGGCGAGGATCGTCGGGTGAATCCGTCCGTCGTGAGCCGCCTGCGGCGGGGAGGCCAGCGCGATCTGCTGCACGCCGGCAACCTGAGCGGGAACGACGTTCATGACCACGCTCGACGCGAGGGGGGCTTTTCCGCCCGGGATGTAGACGCCAGCGCGCGAGACCGGCTGCCACCGCTGCAGGATCTGCGCGCCCGGTCCGATCACGGTGGTCTGGGGGGCGGGAACCTGCGCCGCGGATCCCTGACGCACGCGGACGATCGCTTCCTCGAGTGCGGCTCTCACCGCCGGATCCACGGACGCCAGGGCCTCCTCGATGTGCTCGGCCGGCACGCGCACGTCGTGACCCGAGACGTGGTCGAACTTCTCCGCCTGCTCGCGCAGTGCGTCCTCACCGCGCTCGCGCACGTCGTCGACGATGCGGGCGGCCGTCTCGAGAGCTTCTGCTCTGGCCTGTGTGGCCCGAGGTACTGCTGCGAGCATGCCTGCGAGCGAGAGCTCGCGCCCCCGCAGATCGATGGTGCGCACTGTCAACCCTTCGTGATGTCTGAGATGTCGTGGAGATAGCCGATTCGGCCGTCATCATGGCGCACGACGAACGCCCCACCGCGGTCTTCGATCACGAGGGCCCAGGCGCCAGGACCGATGCGGAACAGGGGCTCTCCGCGCTCATCGTGCACGTCGCGCTCGGAAGGAGCGAGGATCCAGAACGGCTGTGCCGCCGCCACCGCAGCCTCGCGAGGGTTCGTGGCTTCGACGTCGGACTCCTCTGTGAACTGCTCGTCGCCGATCACATCCGTATCCGCAGAACCGGGGGTCTCGACCGTCTGCGCCGTCTCGAGGAGAGACTCGATGCTGCCCGTGTCGGAGACGATCTCCTGGTTCCGGGAGCGTCGCGAGTACGTCGGCACGTAGTCCTCGTCGGCCGTCGCCTCTTCGGTCCCGGTGTCGCCGCCCGACACGTGCGAGGCGATCGGCATCTGTGCGGCGAGGTCGAGCCGTGCCACCTCGTCGGTCGCCTGCTCTCCGGACAGCTCGACGTCCAGCTCGACCACGTCCACGGCGTGCGTCGCCGGTTCGGTGTCGATCTCGGGCGCCGTCACGTCGGAATCGGGGGCCGGCGACTCCAGATCGGCCACGATCGGAGCCGGCTCGGGTCGCGGACGCGGGATCACCGGACGTACCGGGTTGGCGTTGCGGTGTGCGAGCGTCACCAGACGCCCATGGAAGTCTTCCTTCAGTCCGGGGATGATCGGGGCGAAGACCGTGAGCACCACGAGGGCCAGCGCGGCCACCAACTGGACGACGCCGCCCCACCACAGGCTGAACACGCCCACCTCGATCACGGACGCCACCGCGCTCCACAGCAGACCGACCCAGAACACCGCGGCGACCGAGAACGCCACGGAGGCGAACTGATCGATGCCCAGCGATCCGACCCGGCGGATCCCGTCCGGCGAGAACCGGCGCAGGACCACGAGGAACACCGCGACGGTCGGTACGCCGATGGGGAGGATCCACTGGATCCCCGTCCCCCAGATCGAGACACCCTGCGCGAACGGGAAGAACGACACGACGAAGGCCACCAGCCATACGCCGACGATGAGGAGTTCGCGGAGCGTGAAGCCGAGGATGCCGAACTCGGGTGTGACGTCGTCGTCGTAGAGCACGCCGTCGTCGTCGATGAACGGCTCGCTCTCGGCGTCCGGGATCTCAGGGAGTTCCGTGCTCATCAGTGGTCCTTTCGTCACGGTGCACGACAGGGAGGGGCGTCATGCTTCCCGACGGCTCACGATCCTACCCGCTCACCCCAGGCAGGTCGGTCCGAGAAGCGACTTGAGGTCGCCGAACAGGTCGGCTGTGACCTTCACCGGCATCGGCACCTCGAAGACCTTCGCCGTGCCTCCTCGGTGCACGCGCAGCATCACCTCGGTGTCGCCGTTGTGACGCCGGAGGATCTCCGCCAACTCGCTCATGACACGTTCGGTCGCCCGCTGTTCGGCGAGCACGAGTGACAGGGGACCCGCGGCGTCGAAGGATCCGATGTCCGGCGAGAACGCCGACTGCGCGTGCAGGTTGAGCCCGTCGTCACGTCGCGAGACGCGACCGCGGACCGCGAGGATCGAGTCCTGCTGCAGGGTGTGCTGGAACTCGGTGTAGGTCTTACCCATGAACATCACGGTGACCTCGCCGTTGAAGTCCTCGACGGTGATCATGCCGTAAGGATTTCCGCTGGCCTTCGCGACGCGGTGCTGCACGCTCGTGACGAGCCCGGCGACGGTGACCTGGTCGCCGTCCTGCAGGTCTTCCGAGTTGTTGAGGTCGTGGATCGAGATCGATGCGTGCTTCGCCAGCGGAACCTCCAGCCCGGCGAGCGGGTGGTCGGACACGTACAGACCGAGCATCTCCCGCTCGAACGCGAGCTTGTCCTTCTTGATCCACTCGGGGCGCGCCGGAACCTTCGCCGGAGCCGCCTCCTCCATGCCGTCGTACAGGCTGTCGAAGTCGAAGCCGATTGCTCCCTGCGCTTCGTTGCGCTTGCGGTCGACGGCCGCTTCCACGGCATCCTCATGCACTTCCATGAGGGCACGACGGGTGTCGCCCATCGTGTCGAAGGCGCCCGCCTTGATCAGGGATTCCACCGTGCGCTTGTTCGAGACGTGCAGTGGCACCTTGTCGAGGAAGTGGTGGAACGACGTGAACCGCTCGTCCTTCCGCGCGTTCACGATGCCCTCGACCACGTTGCTGCCGACGTTCCGAACCGCGCCGAGTCCGAAACGGATGTCGTCGCCGACGGCCGCGAAGAAGTTGATCGACTCGGACACGTCGGGCGGGAGCACCTTGATACCCATGCGGCGGCACTCGTTCAAGTACAGCGCCATCTTGTCTTTGGAGTCGCCGACGCTGGTGAGAAGAGCAGCCATGTACTCGGCCGGGTAATGCGCCTTGAGGTAGGCGGTCCAGTACGAGACGACGCCGTACGCCGCGGAGTGCGCTTTGTTGAAAGCGTAGTCGGAGAACGGCAGCAGGATCTCCCAGAGCGCGTTCACCGCTCCGTCGGAGTAGCCGTTCGCGTGCATTCCCGCTTGGAAGCCTTCGAACTGCTTGTCCAGCTCCGACTTCTTCTTCTTGCCCATCGCGCGACGGAGGATGTCGGCCTGACCGAGCGAGAAGCCGGCGACGCGCTGGGCGATCGCCATGACCTGCTCCTGATAGATGATCAGACCGTAGGACTCCTCGAGGATGTCGGCGAGCGATTCCTCGAACTCGGGGTGGATCGGCGTGATCGGCTGCGCGCCGTTCTTGCGGAGCGCGTAGTTCGTGTGGGAGTTCGCGCCCATGGGGCCCGGACGGTAGAGGGCGATGAGCGCGGAGATGTCACCGAAGTTGTCGGGACGCATCAGCCGCATGAGCGAACGCATCGGCCCGCCGTCGAGCTGGAACACGCCGAGCGACTCGCCGCGACCGAGCAGGTCGTACGCACCCTGGTCATCCAGTGCGAGGTGCTCGAGATCGAGCTCCTCGCCACGGTTCGTGCGGATGTTGTCGAGCGCGTCGGAGATGATCGTCAGGTTTCGCAGCCCGAGGAAGTCCATCTTGATCAGGCCGAGGGACTCGCACGACGGATAGTCGAACTGGGTGACGATCTGGCCGTCCTGCTCGCGGCGCATGATCGGGATGATGTCGAGCAGCGGCTCGGACGACATGATGACACCGGCGGCGTGCACGCCCCACTGTCGCTTCAGCCCTTCGAGGCCGAGCGCGCGATCGAACACCGTCTTCGCTTCAGGATCGGTGTCGATGAGCGCACGGAACTCGCTCGCCTCCTTGTACCGGGGGTGCGCGGAGTCGAACATGCCGTCGAGCGGCATGTCCTTTCCCATCACGGGCGGCGGCATCGCCTTGGTGAGCCGCTCCCCCATGCTGAAGGGGAAGCCGAGCACGCGCCCGGCGTCCTTCAGCGCCTGCTTGGACTTGATGGTGCCGTAGGTGACGATCTGCGCGACGCGCTCGGAACCGTACTTCGCCGTGACGTAGTCGATGACCTCGCCACGACGACGGTCATCGAAGTCGACGTCGAAGTCAGGCATCGAGACGCGGTCGGGGTTGAGGAACCGCTCGAAGATCAGACCGTGCTCGAGCGGGTCGAGGTCGGTGATCTTCATGGCGTAGGCGACCATCGAACCGGCACCGGAACCACGGCCGGGACCGACGCGGATGCCGTTGTCCTTCGCCCAGTTGATGAAGTCGGCGACCACCAGGAAGTATCCGGGGAAACCCATCTGCAGGATGATGCCGGTCTCGTACTCGGCCTGCTTGCGCACCTTGTCGGGAATGCCCGCGGGGTAACGGTAGTGGAGGCCGTCTTCGACCTCCTTGATGAGCCAGCTGTCCTCGGTCTCGCCGTCAGGTACAGGGAACCGGGGCATGTAGTTCGCCGCCGTGTTGAACTCGACCTCGCAGCGCTCCGCGATCAGCAGCGTGTTGTCGCAGGCCTCGGGGTGGTCACGGAAGAGCTGGCGCATCTCGGCCGCGGTCTTGATGTAGTACCCGTCGCCGTCGAACTTGAAGCGGTTCGGGTCGTCCATGGTCGAACCGGACTGCACGCAGAGCAGCGCGGCGTGCGCGTCGGCCTCATGCTGGTGCGTGTAGTGCGAGTCGTTGGTACCGACCAGCGGGATGTTCAGGTCCTTCGCGAGGCGCAGCAGATCCGTCATCACGCGCCGCTCGATCGACAGACCGTGGTCCATGATCTCGGCGAAGTAGTTCTCCTTGCCGAAGAGATCCTGGAACTCGGCGGCGGCGGCACGGGCCGCGTCGTACTGGCCGAGGCGGAGACGGGTCTGGATCTCGCCCGAGGGGCATCCGGTCGTCGCGATCAGGCCCTTCGAGTAGGTCTGGAGCAACTCGCGGTCCATGCGCGGCTTGAAGTAGTAGCCCTCCATGCTCGACCGGGAGCTGAGCCGGAAGAGATTGTGCATGCCCTCGGTGCTCTGGCTCCACATCGTCATGTGGGTGTACGCACCGGAACCGGAGACGTCGTCGCCCTTCTGATCCGGCGAGCCCCACTGCACGCGGGTCTTGTCGCTGCGGTGCGTGCCCGGGGTGACGTACGCCTCCAAGCCGATGATCGGCTTCACGCCTGCGGCATTGGCCGCCTTGTAGAACTCGAAGGCGGCGAAGGTGTTGCCGTGGTCGGTCACCGCGATGGCCGGCATACCGTACTCCGCGGCCGCCTGCGTCATCGATCCGATCTTCGCCGCGCCGTCCAGCATCGAGTACTCGCTGTGGACGTGCAGGTGGACGAAGGAGTCGGATGCCATGGGTTCGATTCTACTTTCGGCATCCGACATCGGGTGCCAGATACGCCCGTTTCGACCGCCCGTCCGGAGTGACCGGAGCAGAGATCTGCGGTTCCGCTGGGCAGTCGTGCACGGAACCGCAGATCTCGCTCTTCAGATCCGGGCGCTACCGCGGATCGGGTGCCGAATCGACGACCGTGGTGCTCACGCGGATGACCGACTCGGGGACATCACCCGTCACCCCTCCGGTGCCGTACCCCTCGGCGATCGAATCCACGAGTCCGTGCGCGGTGTCGATCGCGATCGTCGTCGTCCGGTGGCCGGTCACGACATAGCGCAGGGTGGCCTGATCGTCGTCGACCGAGACGACCTCGAAGCCCGGGATCATCGCGATCGCCCGGAAGAAGGCGGCACGAAGCTCAGGGGGCATCAAGTTGATCGAGGACGGGTCGGAGAGGCCTGCGACCAGCCAGCGGTCGGCCTCGACGCCGGACATCCCCGACCGCGCACGAAGCCAGTCCAGGAGCTTCTCCGGTTCACGCGGCATCTCCGAGTAGTACGGCCTGTAGGTGTCGGCCAGATACGGCTGCGGAGGTGTGTCGCCATCAGGCGCGAGGAACTCCCCCGCCGGCAGAGTCTGGATCGTGCCGCTCTCGCGTCCCGTGGCGGCGGGCCAGTCGGCGAACTTCTCGGCAGCCTCCGCGCCTCGGTCCCCGAAGGACTTCACGACATCCGCGGTGCCCCAGTCGAAGAACCAATCACCCGAGCGATCGGCAGGGACGTAGAGAACGCGAGAATCTCGCACCAGCACCGCGGCATCGGCGCGTTCACGAGATGCGTTGAATGCGAAGGTGCTCTCGTCATCATCGTCTGCCCATGCGGCATCCCAGAACTGCAGATACTCCCCCTGCGTCTCGATACGCAGGAACTGTCCCGGCTCCAACTGCGTGTCCTGGGCACCCACCGTGACCTCGGCGGCGCTCTCGAGCACCGCCGCGGCCGCGACATCCGGCACAGGTGCCACCACGACGGAGCCCATCACGATCGCGGTCACGGCGGTACCCGCGACGACCGCTCCGATGCCGAAGCCCGCCCATGCCCTGCGGTGCGGGCGACGCACACGATCGGGTCGAGCGGCTCGCGCGACCTCCCGCAGGAGCGCCTGACGCGCGACGCGGACGGTGTCCTCTTCCACAGGGGCCTCGTCGGCCCCGATCTCACGCACTTGTTCCAAAAGCAGCATCGCTCTCCTCCTTCGCCATCCAGGTCAATCGGGCCGCGGAATGCGACCCCGGTGGTGCGAGCTTGCGCCGGACGCGGTTCAGTCGAGATCGGACAGTGCCGACAGGCACGCCCAGCGCATCGGCGATCTGCTCGTACGTCAGGTCTCCCCAGGCATGGAGCAGCAACGTGTCGCGATCACGGGCCGCCAGAGAAGCGATCCGCGGAGCCAGGCGTCGGAGCGCGGCATCGGCGTCGAGGCGTGCGTCGGCTGCTGCGTGCGGTACCTCTCGCACCACGGCATCCGCCGCCGACGAGGCCTCGAAAGCCCGCCACTGGCGTGCCTCATCGGCGCGATGACTCTTCACCAGCTTGGTCGCGATGCCCAGCAGCCACGGGCGGGCGGACTCCCATCGGGTATCGAACGAGGCACGCCGGCGGAAGGCGACGAGGAAGGTCTCGCTGAGGACGTCGTCAACGGCATCGGCTCCGATCCGTCGCCGGATATAGCCGCCGACGGGCCGGACGTGCCGCTCGAAGATCTCGGAGAAGACTCCGGGCTCGTCGAGCGATCGGTGGATGATCTCGCTGTCGGTGCTCACACTGAGTATTGCCCCTGCCCGCGAGAACGGTTCACGGATTCTTCGTCGGAGTTCACGAGCTCCTCAGGTCGAGCCGCATCAACACCCGCGGGAATCCGTCGAGCACCGACTGCGTATCCGCCGCCTTCGTGAAACCGGCGCTTTCGAACAGCCTGCGCGTGCCGACGTACGCCATCGTCAGATTCACCCGCGCGCCGCCGTTGTCGACCGGGTATCCCTCGATCGCCGGCGCGCCGCGTTCCCTCGCATAGGCGACCGCCCCGTCGATGAGGGCGTGGGAGATCCCCTGCTTGCGGTGCCCCGGACGCACGCGCACGCACCAGAGCGACCACACGTCGAGCTCGTCGATGTGGGGGATCAGCCGGTTGCGGGCGAAGCTCGTGCCGCTCCGCGGGTGCACCGCCGCCCAGCCGACCGGTTCGTCATCGAGATAGGCGATCACGCCCGGCGGCGGATCCTCGTGGCACAGCTCCCGTACCCGATCGGCGCGTGCCGAGCCCTTCAGCGCGAGGTTCTCCTTGCTGCCGATGCGGTAGCTCAGGCAGAAGCACACGTTCGACGTCGGTTTCTTCGGCCCCACGAGCGCAGCGACGTCGTCGAACTCGGTCGCGGGGCGAACCTCGATGTCCATGCGACCAGTGTCCCGCACACCGCCGACACGGCGCGGTAGCGGGAGTTACTCGCCGCGCAGCACGTCGAGCGCGTGGCGGAAGTCCGCGGGATACGGAGACTCGAACTGCACCCAGTCGCCCGTGGCCGGGTGCGCGAAGCCGAGCTTGTGGGCGTGCAGCCACTGGCGGGTCAGGCCCAGGCGAGCGGACAGCGTCGGATCGGCACCATAGAGCGGATCACCCACACACGGATGACGATGCGCGGCCATGTGCACGCGGATCTGGTGCGTGCGCCCGGTCTCGAGATGGATCTCGAGGAGTGACGCACCGGGGAACGCCTCCAGCGTCTCGTAGTGCGTCACGGAGGGCTTGCCGTCGGGGACGACGGCGAACTTCCAGGAGTGGTTCGGGTGGCGGCCGATCGGCGCATCGATCGTGCCGGCCAAGGGGTCCGGATGACCCTGGACGACCGCGTGGTAGATCTTCTCGACCGTGCGCTCCTTGAAGGCACGTTTGAGCGCCGTATACGCCTGTTCGGACTTGGCGACGACCATCAGGCCGCTGGTGCCGACATCCAGCCGGTGCACGACGCCCTGCCGTTCCGGAGCGCCCGTGGTGGCCACACGGAAACCTGCAGCTGCGAGAGCGCCGACCACGGTCGGCCCCTCCCATCCGAGCGAGGGGTGAGCGGCGACTCCGGTGGGCTTGTCCACGACCACGATGTCATCGTCGTCGTACACGATGCCGAGTTCCGGCACCGCGATGGGGACGATCTTCGGCCCCTCTTTGGGAGCCCACTCGACCTCGAGCCAGGCGCCACCGCGCAGGCGGTCGGACTTGTCGAGAGTCACGCCATCCAGACGCACGCCTCCGGCGGCCGCGACGTCGGCGGCGAACGTGCGTGAGAAGCCCAGCATCTTGGCCAGGGCGGCATCGACGCGTGCGCCTTCCAGCCCGTCAGGCACGGGAAGAGACCGCGATTCCACGCGTCAGCGTCCCTCTGCGGCCGGTGCGCTGCCTTCGGAGGTCACGTCGGCCCCATGTTCGGGTGACGACCCGTCCACGTCATCCACACGAGCCTTCTCGGCGTCGGCGATCGCAACCGCCTCCGCTTCCTCCTCGGTCTCGACCGCGACGTGATCGCGCTCGCGCGAACCGTCGAAACGCAAGCCGAAGACCACCAGGAGAGCGACCGAGATCATGCCGGTGACGATGAACACGTCAGCGACGTTGAAGATCGCCGGCATCATCCAGGGCATCGAGATCATGTCGACGACGTGGCCGACCGGGAACCCGGGTTCGCGGAACAGCCGATCACCGAGGTTGCCGAGCACGCCGCCCAGCAGGCAGCCGAGTACGACGGCCCAGAGGCGCGAACGCAACCCGAACGCCTTCCAGATGATCACGGCCGCCACCACCGACAAGGCGATGGTGAAGATCCACGTCACCTCGGAGCCGAGCGAGAAAGCCGCTCCGGGGTTTCGCACGTAGTACAGCTGGAGGAACTCTCCGAGCACGGGCACGGGCTCCTGCAACGGCAGGTTCGTGATCGTGAGGTACTTCACAAACTGATCGGCGGCCAGGACGATCGCTGCGAGAACCGCAACGATCGCACCGGCCGCCGACCGACGAAGGGGACGACGTCGTGACAAGACCTACGACCTACAGTCCGATCGCGGAGACCGGCGTGGAGTCCGTGGACGCCGACTTCTCGTCGAGGTCGCGGAGCTGGCCCTCGATGTAGCCGCGCAGCTGCGAGCGGTAGTCGCGCTCGAAGTTGCGGAGTTCGGTGATGCGAGCCTCGAGCGTGTTGCGCTCGCGCTCCAGACGGGCGGCCTCTTCGCGCTGCTTGGCCTCGGCCTCGCTGCGGATGCGGTTCACCTCGTTCTCGGCGTCGGCGATCAGCTGGTTGCGCTTCGCCTCACCCTCGGCGACATGCTCGTCGTGCAGGCGCTGAGCCAGCTCGATGATGCCGGCGGTGGCGGTGGCGGACACCGTGGGTGCCGGCTCGGCCGGGGTCTCGACGGCAGCAGCCGGAGCAGGTGCGGGGACCTCGGCGGCGGGCGCCTCGGCGGCCGGAGCGGCAGCAGGAGCCTCACCGGACTCGTATGCGGCCAGCTTGGCCTTCAGCTCGACGTTCTCCTCGAGGGCCTTGCGCCACTCGATGACGATCTCGTCGAGGAAGTCGTCCACCTCATCGGGGTCGAACCCGTCCTTGAAGCGGACGTGCTGGAACTGCTTGGTGACGACGTCATCCGGGGTAAGTGCCATGAGTGGCTCCTCTTTCGATGAGTTCGGTTGCCAGTTTTGTATGGCGCGGTCGTGATGTGGCGCGAACCCGGGGGGCGCACCTGGGTGCCAGCATAGCCCCCGCACCTTTGTGGCGCGATGACGCGACACCCGAAGAGGGCGAACTCGCGGTTCAGATGAACAGTCTGACGATGTTCATCAGAATCAACACGATGAGCATCGTGAGCGCGAATCCGAAGTCGAGCGAGAGGGAGCCGATACGCAGAGGAGGAATGATCCGCCGGAAGAACCGGATCGGCGGATCGGTCAACGTGTACACGGCTTCCGCGGCGACGAGGCCGAAGCCCTTGGGACGCCATTCCCGGTTGAAGAGCGGGATGTAGTCGAGGACGAGGCGCGCGAAGAGCACGAAGATGTAGAGCAGCAGAACCAGGTGGACGATGCTCGCGACGACAGAGACCAGTTGCACGGGCTACGACTGGTCGAAGCCCGCAGACTCGGCGTCTGCGTGGGCGATACCGCCATGACCCGACACCGCGATGTTCTCCGGCGAGAGCAGGAAGACCTTCGAGGTGACGCGCTCGATGCGACCGTAGAGGCCGAGCGAGAGACCACTGGCGAAGTCGATCAGTCGACGCGCGTCGGCATCGCTCATCTGCGAGAGGTTGATGATGACCGGCACGCCTTCACGGAAGCTCTCCGCGATGAGCTGCGCGTCGCGGTACTGCTTCGGGTGCACGGTGAGGATCTCGTTCACAGCGCCCGCCGCAGGCTGTCGCACGGCGACAGGTCGACGCAGCGGGGTGACCGGAGCCGGAGCGGGCTCTTCGCGGTCACGATCGCGTTCACGGTGAGAGCGGGCGGGCGCCTGCTGCTCTTCTTCATAGGCTTCTTCCTCGTCGGCGAGGCCGAGATACACCATGGTCTTCTTCAGCGGGTTACCCATCGTGTCCTCCGGTTCGAACGTTCGGGCTGGTCTGGTTAGAGGTTAACCCCGGTCGGGCCGGGGTCCCGTGATTGCGGAGCCGATCCGCAGGTGTGTCGCGCCCGCGGCGATGGCTTCGACGAAGTCGCCCGTCATCCCCGCGGAGATCCACGTGGCGTCCGGAGCGAGCCCTCGGACGCTCTCCGCGACGTCATGGAGACGAGCGAAGGCGGATGCCGGTTCCTCATCGAGCGGAGCGACGGCCATCACACCGCGGAGACGCAGCGACGGCAGCGAGAGGACATGCTCCGCGAGCGCGGGGGCGTCGGCAGGAGACACTCCCCCGCGGCCCTCGTCATCCGTGAGGTTGATCTGCACCAGCACGTCGAGCACATCGTCGCTGTCGGCCACACGATCGAGCGCGTCGGCGAGGCGGTCGCGATCGAGCGAGTGGACGACGTCGGCGCTCCGGCGGATCGAGGCCGCCTTGTTGGTCTGCGCCTGGCCGATGAAATGCCAGCGCAGGTCGAGCTCCGCGAGTTCGCCCTGCTTGGAGGTGAGTTCCTGCTGCCGGTTCTCCCCGACTTCCCGCACGCCCAGTTCGTGCAACTCACGCACGAGGGACGCCGGGTGGAACTTCGTCACGACGATCCGTGTGATCTCGGCGGGGTCGCGGCCGGCGAGCCGCGCGGCGTCGGCGATCCGTGTGTCGATCGCCGACAGCCGCGCTGCCAGGCTCGGTGACTGCTGAGCCTGGTCGAGCGTCACTTCAGGAATTCGGGGATGTCGATGTCGTCGTCGGCGAACGCCGGCTCGATGCTCGTCGCCGTCACGCGCTGCGGGGCGGACTCAGGCTCCGAGGCACCGGCAGCAGGCGCGGCGGTGTCATCGGAGAGTGCGACCTCGGGCAGCGTCGCCGCGGGGCGGCTCACGACCATCGGGTCCAGTCGGAGCGAGGGCTCGCCACCGTCGAATCCTGCGGCGATCACGGTCACGCGCACCTCGTCTCCGAGGCTGTCGTCGATGACCGTACCGAAGATGATGTTCGCCTCCGGGTGCGCGGCTTCCTTGACGAGGTCGGCCGCGTCGTGGATCTCGAAGATACCGAGGTTCGATCCACCCTGGATGGAGAGCAGCACGCCGTGGGCGCCTTCGATGCTCGCCTCGAGCAGCGGAGACTCGACGGCCAACTCTGCGGCCTTGATCGCACGATCAGCGCCGCGCGCGGAGCCGATACCCATCAGCGCGGAACCGGCACCCTGCATGACCGACTTGACGTCGGCGAAGTCGAGGTTGATCAGACCGGGGGTCGTGATCAGATCCGTGATGCCCTGGACACCGGCGAGAAGCACCTGGTCGGCGGTCGCGAACGCCTCGATCATCGAGATGCCGCGGTCGCTGATCTCGAGGAGACGGTCGTTCGGCACGACGATGAGGGTGTCGACCTCTTCCTTGAGCTTGGCCACACCTGCCTCGGCCTGGCTCTGGCGGCGACGGCCTTCGAACGAGAACGGCTTCGTGACGACACCGATCGTGAGGGCGCCGATCGACTTCGCGATGCGAGCGACGACCGGGGCGCCACCCGTTCCGGTGCCACCGCCTTCGCCGGCGGTGACGAAGACCATGTCGGCGCCGGTGAGCGCCTGCTCGATCTCCTCGGCGTGGTCCTCTGCGGCGCGACGACCCACTTCGGGGTCGGCACCGGCGCCGAGACCGCGCGTGAGCTCACGACCGACGTCGAGCTTGACGTCGGCGTCGCTCATGAGCAGCGCCTGCGCGTCGGTGTTGACGGCGATGAACTCGACTCCGCGGAGACCGAGATCGATCATGCGGTTGACGGCGTTGACGCCGCCACCGCCGACGCCGACGACCTTGATCACGGCGAGGTAGTTCTGGTTCTGGCTCATGGCCGGCCTCCGATTAGTCGAGCCTTGGAAGTGGGTGAACCTTAAACCTCAAGTAGAGGTGTAAAGTATTTCCCGGTATTGCGTTCTCTTGATCGAAGGTAAGCGCCGCGTGAGCTCGTGGGCGCAGCGCGCTGGGCGTGTCGCTTCATTCCCGTCGGAATGCGCGTTCGACACGCGCTCTGCGCGCCACAGAGGACTCGGACCCCGCCACGGGGTCGCTCACTCAGCCGACGACGGCGGTCTCGGCGGACGAGACATCGACCGTGGAGGCATCCGGTTTCGCCGTCAACGCCTTCTCGAGCACGAGAGCCTTGAGTGCCGACTTCTCGGCACTCCCCCACACGACCGTCAACCCGCTGCTGAGCGTGAGGGTCACATCGTCGGCGGTGCTGGCGCTCACACCGGTCAGCTGTGCGCGCAGGTCGGCGGGCAGGGAACGCACGACGAGCCCGGCGCTCTGGAACGCCGATGAGTCGGTGCCGGTGGCGATGTCGATCAGAGGCTGTCCGGCGGGTTGATCGGAGGTGGTCGACAGTGCCACGCCGGCAGCATCCACGAGGGTGTAACCGGCGTCCGAACGGATCACCCCGATCGGCGTGCGCTCGACGATCCGCACGGTCAGATCGTGCGGAGGCCTGGCCTCGAGCGCATAGGTCTCGATCAGCGGGAAGGCCAGCAGTGCCGCCTTGACCTCGCTCGAGTCGACGAGCGCCAGAGGCGTGCCGATCTGACCGCTCAGCGCCGCCTCGACAGCAGCGGGGTCGAGAGTGGAAGCGCCGGCGACGGTGATCTTCTCCACCGCGAACAAGGGACTGTAGGCGGCAGCAACGCTCCCGCCCACCAGGAGGACGACGGCGCCGATGGCGCTCCACCAGATGATCCGACGGCGTCGCGAACGCTGCGTGAAGCGACGGATCTCCGCCCGCAGTGCCTTGCGCCGGGCACGCGCGGCTCGCCAGACGTCGCGTGTGGATGTCGGCGGCGTCTCGGTATCGGTGGCTCCGACGAGGGCCTCGGTGCCGTCATCCGGCGGTGAGATCGAGCCCGACGGCTTCTTCGCGCCCAGCGATTCGCGCCGAGCCGGGCGGAGGACCGACGGTGAGGCAGGCTCCTGCTCCCCCTGGCTCTCCGGGGAGGTCGGAGGCGGTGGGGGCCGACGCACGGACTACGCCTCGACGGTCTGGCGCAACGACTCGAGCACCTGCGGGATGATCTGGTAGACGTTGCCGCAGCCGAGAGTGATCACGAAATCACCGTCGCGGGCGACGGTGGCGGTGTAGTCCGCGGCCTCCTGCCAGTCGGCGACGAAGTGCACATGGGCGGGGTCGCGGAACGCGCCGCTCACGAGCTCTCCGGTGACTCCCGGGACCGGATCCTCACGCGCGCCGTACACGTCGAGCATCACCGTGTGATCGGCGAACTCCTCGAGCACATCGGCGAACTCCTGGTACATGTGCTGCGTGCGCGAGTACGTGTGGGGCTGCTGGATCGCGATGATGCGTCCTGGACCCGAGATGCTGCGCATCGCCTCGAGCGCGGCACGGACTTCGGTGGGGTGATGCGAGTAGTCGTCATAGACGGTGACCCCGCGCTCGACGCCATGCTGCTCGAGGCGGCGCACCGTGCCGGCGAATCCTTCCACCGCGCGCACCGCATCGACCAGGCCGATCCCCAGTGCGCGCAGCACCGCGACGGATCCTGCGGCATTGATCGCGTTGTGCACTCCCGGCACCGCGAGCTGCATGCGCACGCTGTCGTCACCGTGGGTGATGGTCGCGGCCACCGGCCCGTGGGCGACGACATCCGTCACGCGCATATCGGCATCCGCCGCCTGGCCGAAGGTGAGTACATTCGGGTGCGAGAGGCCGGCGCCGACGCGCAGTGCGCCGGCGTCGTCGCTCGAGATCACGACAGCTTCGCTGGCCGCGTCCGCGAACCGCACGAAGGCATCGTGGAACGCTTCCTCGGATCCGAAGTGGTCGAGGTGGTCGGGGTCGACGTTCGTGATGAGCGCCACGGCGGTGTCGTACAGCAGGAACGTGCCGTCCGACTCGTCGGCCTCGATCACGAAGAGGTCGCCCGTGCCCGTCGCGCTGGAGATGCCGAGCTGCTCGATCACTCCCCCGTTGACGAAGTGCGGGTCGAGGCCGAGGTCGCGCAACGCCGTGACGATCATGCCCGTCGACGTGGTCTTTCCGTGCGCGCCGGCGACGGACACCAGGCGGCGTGAGCCGATCAGCCAGTACAGCGCCTGCGAACGGTGGATGACATGGAGCCCGCGCTCCTTGGCGAGAAGGAACTCCGGGTTCTCCGGCCAGATCGCTCCGGTGTGCACGACCGTGTCGGCGTCGCCGAGATGCGTGGCATCGTGCCCCACGTGCACGGTCGCCCCGGCAGCGGCCAGCGCCTGGAGATTGGCGCTGTCGGCACGGTCGGATCCGGAAACGCGGATGCCGGCATCGAGGAACATCTTGGCGAGTCCGCTCATGCCGGAACCGCCGATGCCGATGAAGTGCGCGGAGGTGATCGTCTCGGGAATCGGGAGGGAGAGGTCGGGTCTGATCATGTCCAGCTCAGTCTAGTTCGGGGCACCGACGGCGCGATCGATGAGCGCGATCACGTTCTCGGTGCCGGTGCGGGTGCCGACCTTCTCGGCCGCCGTCGCCATCGTGGCGATGCGGTCGCGGTCATGGAGCAACGGCACGACGATCCGCCGGACCGCGTCGCCGTCGAACGTGGCGTCGTCGAGCAGTTCCGCGGCCCCCGCAGCGACGGCGGAGCCGGCGTTGAGGCGCTGCTCACCGTTCCCCACGGAGTACGGCACATAGAGGGCGGGGATTCCCAGAGCGCTCACTTCGCTGACGGTCGCCGAACCCGAGCGCGACACGATCAGATCCGCGAGCGCGAAGGCCAGATCCATCCGGTCGACGTAGCGGCGCAGAGAATATCCCGGCACGCCGGGGTCGGGCATGTCGCTGCGCTCGCCCGTGACGTGCAGCAGCTGCCAGCCGGCGTCGAGGATGTCACGCCAGGAATCCGCCAGAGCCTCGTTCAGGCGCTGCGCTCCGAGCGACCCGCCGAACACGAGCAGGACGGGTCGGTCGGCGTCGAGTCCGAAGGCGGCGGCCGCCTCCCCGCGGAGCGCGGCACGGTCCAGCGCGATGACTTCGCGGCGCAGTGGCATCCCGACGACCTCGCCACCGCGCAGAGGGGTGCCGTCGAACGCCACGCCCACGGCGGCGGCCCAGCGCGCCCCCAGGACGTTGGCGAGACCGGGCTTCGCATTGGCCTCATGCACGACGAAGGGGATGCGCTCGCGACGGGCCGCGACGTAGGCGGGCGCGGAGGCGTAGCCCCCGAAGCCGACGACCACGTCGATGCCGTGCTGGCGGATGTGTGCGCGCACCTGGGCGATGGCCCGGCGGAAGCGGCCGGGGAACGCCGCCGCCTGCCGGTTGGGCCGGCGCGGGAAGGGGACCTTGTCGACGATGAGCAACTCGTAGCCGCGGGCGGGGACGAGCCGGGATTCCAGCCCTTCGGCGGTGCCGAGGACGAGCACATCGGCCTGAGGGTCGCGCGCACGCAGCCCATCGGCGACGGCGAGCAGGGGGTTGACATGGCCGGCGGTTCCTCCGCCGGCGAGCAAGTACGAGGTCACTTGGTGACCCTACCCCGCCCTGCCGAAGAACCCCGGGGAGCCGCCGGACGCTGCGTGGCGCCGCCCGGCTCGACCGCGGGGATGGTGCGCGCGAACGCCAGCAGCACGCCGCAGGCGAGCAGGACCGCCAACAGCGCGGTGCCGCCCTGGGACATGAACGGGAGCGGAACACCCATGACGGGGAAGATGCCGATCACGACGCCGATGTTGAGCACGGCCTGTCCGACGATCCAGACGGTGATGCCACCCGCGGCGACGCGGATGAAGGGATCGTTCGTCTTGCGGATGATGTGGAACGCACCGATCGTGAAGAACGTGAACAGCGCCAGCACGACGATGCAGCCGATCAGCCCGAGTTCCTCTCCGACGATCGCGAAGATGAAGTCGTTGCCCGCTGCGGGCAGCCATCCGTACTTCTCCTGGGAGTTGCCGAGACCGAGACCGAAGATCCCGCCGCTCGCCATTCCCCAGATGCCGTGGATCGACTGGTAGCAGTCGGTGTAGTACAGGTCGAGGTTGTCGCACGACGCCGTGATGCGTCGCATGCGGTCGACGCTGGAGAGCGCGTAGGCGAGCACGGCGCCGACGCCGAGGATCACCGGGATGATGAACAGCCGCAGCTTCACTCCCGAGAAGAACAGGCACCCGAGCAGGATCAGGACGAGCACCATGGCGGTACCGAGGTCCTTCCCACCGAGCACGGTGCCGATCGCAAGCGCACCGACGGGTACGACCGGGATGAAGACGTGGTGCCAGGTGCCGAGCATCGCCTGTTTGCGAAGCAGGACGTAGCCGATCCAGAGGGCGAGGGCCAGCTTGAGGAACTCGGACGGCTGGAGCTGGAACCCCGCGATCTGGATCCAGTTCCGGTTTCCTCCGTCAGCGATTCCGAGCGGCGTGAACACCAGCAGCTGGAGGGCGACCGCCCCGAACAGCGCCGGCCAGGCCATGCGCTTGAGGAAGGCGATCGGGAGCCTGCTCACGAGGAACATCAGCGGCACGCCGAGCAGGGCGAAGATCCCTTGACGCAGGGCGGCGCTCCAGGGGCTCTCGCCGTTGCCGATGGCCGTCGCGCTGGTCGCCGACAGCACCATCACGAGTCCGAACAGCGTCAGCAGCAGCGCGGTGGACGCGATCATGAGGAACTCGCTCGACACCGGCACGAAGCGGCGTCCGAGCGACACGCGGGCTGCGAGACCGCCGGACTCAGATCCCGGAGGGCGGGCCACCTGCGTCATCGTCGCTCCCCCGGTCGATCCACTCTCGCACCGCTTCGGCGAAGCGACGGCCGCGATCCGCGTAGCTGGAGAACTGATCGAAGGACGCCGCAGCGGGAGCCAGCAGAACTGTTCCCTCGCCGTCGACGATCCCGGCCGCGATCTCCACGACACGATTCATGACCTGTCCAGTGTCACCGGCATCGACCTCGAACACCGGCACCCCGGGCGCGTGTCGTCGGAACGCCGTCACGACCTCGACCCGCTCGACGCCGATCACGACGGCGGCACTCGCGGTGCGTCCGGCATCGGCGACGAGATCCGACAGGTCCACGCCCTTGAGATCGCCACCGACGACCCACACGGCACCCGGGTAGGCGCGGAGCGAGGATGCCGCCGCATGCGGGTTCGTCGCCTTGGAGTCATCGACCCAGGTGATGCCGCGATGCCGGGCGATGATCTGGATGCGGTGCGCGTCGAGACGGAAGTCCTGGAGGGCCGAGTGGATCGCCTCCGGCTCCACTCCGAGCGACCGCGCCAGAGCACTGGCCGCCAGGATGTTCTGCACGATGTGCGGAGCGGCGAGGCCCACCCGATCGAGGTCGGCGAGCGTGGTCAGTTCGAGCGCGCTGCGGGACCGATCGTCGAGGAACGCGCGGTCGACCAGCAGCCCCTCCACGATCCCGAGGTCGCTGGGACCGGGAATCCCCAGATCGAAGCCGATGGCACGGGCGCCGTCGACGACCTCCGCATCCTCCACCATGCGACGGGTGGCCTCATCGGCCTTGTTGTAGACGCACGCGACCCGGGTGTTGCGGTAGACCAGGGCCTTCGCATCGCGGTAGGCCTGCGCGCTGCCGTGCCACACCAGGTGGTCGTCGGCGAGGTTGAGGCAGACCGAGGTGTGCGGGAACAGCTCCCCCTCGGCGTCTGACTGCCCGAGGTACCAGAGCTGGTGGCTGGAGAGCTCCACGACCAGCACATCGAAACCGGCGGGGTCGCGCACGGCATCGAGGACCGGGACGCCGATGTTGCCGCAGGGCGCCGCCCGCAGCCCGCCTGCAGCGAGCAGCGTGGCAGTGAGCTGGGTCGTGGTGGTCTTGCCGTTGGTACCGGTGATCAGCACCCAGTCAGCCGGGGATCCGTCATCGCGCACGACCTTGTCACGCAGACGCCAGGCGAGCTCGATGTCACCCCAGAGCGCGATGTCCGACTCCTGCGTCCACCGGATCACGGGATGCGTCGGCGAGAAGCCGGGCGAGGCGATGACGAGTTCGGGGTCGAAGTCGACAAGCGCCTCAGGGATGTCGGCGAGCGAGCCCAGCTCGAGCCTGGCGCCGATGATCGGCAACAACCGGGCGTATTCCTCCTCCGCCGATTCGCTCAGCACCAGCACGTCGGCGCCGAGTTCCGCCAGCGTGTCGGCGACCGAGAAACCGGTCATCGACAGTCCGAGAACCGCGACGCGCAGGCCCTTCCAGTCGGCATGCCAGCTGGTCAGGGTCTGCAGACGCTCAGCCGACACGTGTCAGCCACTCGACGTAGAACAGGCCGACGGCCGAGACCGCCAGCAGACCCGCGATGATCCACAGGCGCACGACGATCGTGACCTCAGCCCAGCCGCGCATCTCGAGGTGATGATGGAACGGGCTCATCAGGAACAGTCGCTTGCCACGAGTCAGCTTGAAGTAGCCGCGCTGCAGGATCACCGAACCGGACGAGAGGACGAACACGCCGGCGATCACGAGGAGCAGCAGCTCGGTGCGGGTGAGGATCGCCATCGCGGTGATCACGCCGCCGATGGCCATCGAGCCCACGTCGCCCATGAAGACCTTCGCCTTGGGAGCGTTCCACCAGAGGAAGCCGATCAGACCGGCGGCGACGGATGCCGCGATGATCGCGAGGTTGAACGGATCGCGCACTTCATAGCAGCCACCGAGCGAACCGGGGTCTCCCCCGGCACAGGGCTGCTTGAACTGCCAGAAGGCGATGACGCTGTACGCGCCGACCACGATGACACCGGCACCGGCCGCGAGCCCGTCGAGACCGTCGGTGAGGTTGACGCTGTTCGACGTCGCGACACCGATCACGGCGATCCAGGCCAGGTACAGGGCCCAGCCGAGCACGATGCCGAACGCGAAGAGGTTCAGCCAGGTGATGTCACGGAACAGCGAGATCGACTCGCTCGCGGGCGTCTGGCCGAACTTGTTCGGGAAGTTGAGCGCGACGATGCCGAAGGGGATGATCACGAGCAGTTGGCCGATCACCTTGCGCCAGCCCGAGAGACCCAGGCTGCGCTGGCTGCGCACCTTCATGTAGTCGTCGATGAATCCGACGGCGCCGAAACCGACCATCAGCCAGATGACCAGGAGCGCCGACAACGCAGGCTGCTCCCCGCTCACGTAGACACCGGTGAAGTAGCCGACGATCGAGCCGGCGATGAAGATCACGCCGCCCATCGTGGGGGTACCGCGTTTCGCCTCGTGGCTCGGGTTCTCCACGGCCTCGGGGGTGCGGATGACCTGCCCCCAGCCCCACTTCCGGAAGAGCCGGAGGAAGACGGGAGTCAGGAACAGTGTGAAGGCGAGCGAGATCGCCGCCGCCATGATGAGTGACCTCACGAGAACAATTCTCCCAGACGATCGCCGAGATGCCGGAGGCCCACGGAATTGGATGACTTGACGAGCACGCGATCACCGTCACGGAGTTCCGTGCGGAGGTACTCGAACGCGGCGTCCTGGTCGGGCAGATGGACGGCTTCACTGTCCCAGGAGCCTTCGCCGACGGCGGAGAGATAGAGTCGGCGCGCTTCGGGACCGACCACCACGATGCGCTGGATGTTCAGCCGCACGGCGAGCAGCCCGATGCGGTCGTGCTCCTCCCCTGCGCTCTCGCCCAGTTCGGTCATGGCGCCCAGGACCGCGACGGTCCGCTCCTCCGGCCCGGTGATCTGAGCGAGGGTCCGCAGCGCCGCGGCCATCGAGTCGGGGCTGGCGTTGTACGCGTCGTTGATGATGCGCACGCGATCGCTGCCCATCGGCTGCATGCGCCAGCGTTCGGCGATCTCGACCGTCTCCAGACGCGCGATCGCGTCCGCGGTCGCGACACCGAGCGCCCGGGCCGCGGCGATGGCTGCGAGGGCGTTGGTGATGTGGTGGGCGCCGAGCACGCGCAGGTGCAGGGGGATCCGCTCGCCGTCAGCCTCGATGACGCAGCGGGTTCCTGCTGCGGTGACCTCGATGTCCTGCGCGCGCACATCTGCCGCAGGACCCTGCCCGAACCCCACGACGCGCATGCCACGCGACTGCGCGAGATCGCGCATCGCGGCGACGCGCGAGTCGTCGATGCCGAGCACGGCGGTGCCGTCGGCCTTCGCCGCGGAGACGAGCTCCGACTTGGCCTTGGCTGTCTCCTCGATACCGCCGAAACCGCCGGCATGCGCCATCCCGACCATCAGCACGACGGCGATGTCGGGCTCGACCAGGCCGGCCAGCCGGGCGATGCTCCCCGGAGCCGCCGCGCCGAACTCGCTCACGAGGAAGCGGGTGCTCCGCGTGACACGCAGCATGGTGACCGGAGCACCGACCTCGTTGTTGTAGGAGTTGATCGGGGCGACCGTCTCCCCTTCGTCGGCGAGGATGCGGGCGAGGAAGTTCTTGGTGGTGGTCTTGCCGTTCGAGCCGGTGATGCCCACGATGCGCAGGTCGCCCTCGGCACGCACGCGCGCGACGACCTCCCGCGCCAGGTCGGCCAGCGCCGTGATCACGTCAGCGACCACGATCTGAGTGATGTCCTCGTCCACCGGGTGCTCGACGATCGCCAGAGCCGCTCCCGCCGCGACAGCCGCGCCGACGAATCGATGCCCGTCTGTCTCGGCTCCCGGCTTGGCCACGAAGATCGATCCGGGAGTCATCACGCGGGAATCGGTGTCGACGACGCCGTCAACGACGGTCTCGGCGGAATCGCTTCCGGCGAGGCGCAGTTCACCGCCGACAGTAGCGGCGATCTCAGCAAGCGACAGGGCGATCATGACATCTCCAGGCGCGGCTTTCGCCGGCTATTCGAACTTGGGCAGCAACTCATCCATCGGCACGGAGGACGGCATCACGCGATAGGTCTTCATCACCTGCGTCATCGCCTTCTGGAAGGCGGATGCGGTGGCCGCGGACGATACAACCTTAGTCGGCTCGTCCAGAGTGACCACGACGACGTACTGCGGATCGTCGACGGGCGCGAAGCCCACCATGCTCGTGTAGTACACGCCTGCCTTGTATCCGCCCTTGCCATCCGGAACCTGCGCGGTACCGGTCTTGCTGGTCACGCGATAGCCAGGAACCTGGATGCGCTCGGCGTTGCCACCCTGCACTGCGACGTTCTCGAGCATGCGGGTGAGGTCGGCGGCGGTCTGCTCCGTCACGATCTGCTCGTGCTTCGGCGCGTCAGCGGCCACCACGGTGCCGTCCGGCTTCGTGCAGGATTCGATCAGCGACAGGTCGATCTTCTCGCCGCCGTTGGCGATCGCCTGGTAGGCCCCCGCGACCTGTGCGGCGGTGACCGTGAAGAACTGACCGAACGTCGTGGTGTACAGCGACTGGTTGTCCCATTCGCTCACCGGATGCAGAGTGCCGGAGACCTCGGTCGGGAAGCCGATCGTGTCCTTTCCGACTCCGAAACGCTGCAGGTAGTCGTAGCGCACGTCGGGGCTGACGGTCGTTCCGAACTTCGACAGAGCGACGTTCGAGGAGTCGATCAGCGCACCGGCGAGCGTGTAGTTGTAGGCCGCATGCGAGAACGCGTCGTTGATCACGGCGCCGTTCGGGAACTTCTCGCGAGACGAGGCGCTCACAGTGCTGAGCGGCGTGAGACCGGCCCCCTCCATCGCTGCAGCCGCGGTGATGGCCTTGAAGGTCGATCCAGGCTCGAAGTCGTGGTGGAAGATCTCGCTGCCCCAGTCATCCGCCGTCATCGACCCGAGGTCGTTGGGGTCGAGCGCCGGCCACTCCGCTGCGGCACGGATCTTTCCGGTCTTGACCTCGACGACCGTGACCGTTCCGCCCTTGGCGCCCTGCTTCTGAGCTTCTTCGGTGATCATCTGCTGCAGGTACCAGTTCAGGTCGCTGTTGATGGTCAGCTGAACGGTGCCGCCGTCCACCGCGTTCACGGTGCGCTCGCTCCCGGGGATCACGACCCCGTCCTTTCCGATGCGATAGCTCTCCTCGCCGTTGACGGGAGCGAGGCAGGACTGCTCCATCTTCTCGATGCCCGCCTGCGCCTTGCCGCTGCCGTCGAGGAATCCGACGATGTTCCCGGCGACCGCCCCGTTGGGATACACCCGGGTCTCGCGTGCCGTCATATGCAGATAGGCGAGCTTCAGATCGCGCAGTTCGATGTACTGATCCGTCGTGAGCGACTTCTTCAGCTGCACGTACTGGCTCTCGGCGTTCTCTGCGAGGGCGTTCGCGACGAGCGCGCGCACCTCGTCGCCGGTCTGCCCGGTGACCGCCGCGATCTTGTCCGCGGCTTCGTCCCAGGGGACCTTCGGCTCCTTCTTCTCCAGCTCGGTGATCACGAGCGGGCTGAGCTCCGCGTCGTAGACCATCACGCTCGAAGCCAGCACGGTACCGCTCGCATCGACGATCGTGCCCCGCTGCCCGGAGATGCTGTCGCCCTTGCCGATGTGCTTGAGGGAATCGTTGACGTGCTCGTCCGCGCTCACGACCTGGATATCGACGAGACGCACGACGAACACGGCGAGGACCGAGAGGATCACGGCGAGGGCGACGACGGTCCGTCGCCGCGGTCCGCGGGTGGCTCGTGTCGTCATGGGATCTCTCCGTCGGATGGTGGGCGGTCGGCTGGGCGGTGCGGCTAGTGCGTCGTGGGGCTGGGGAGACCGTCGGTGATCGCCGGCGGAAGGTCCTGCGTGGCGGGATCGAGCGTGCCGTTCTCCGGCACCGGGGTGTCGACGGGAGGAGCGGTGATGAGCGAGTTGCTCACCGCGCCGCTGCCGTTCGGGTCGACGGTCGATGTCCAGTCGGCGCCTGCTCCGACGCCGAAGACGGCGCCGTCGCTCAGACGCAGGTAGGAGGGCGAACCCGCCACGACCATGCCGAGGTCGGCGGCGGCGCTCGCGAGGGCCTGCGGCGAACTGAGTCCGGTCAGCTCCTCCTGCAGGGCATGCGAGCGCAGATTGAGTTCGCGCTGTTGCGACGACAGGTCGGCGAGCACGAACGAGTCCTGTGTGATCGCCAGCGACAGCCCGATCTGCGCGGCTCCGATGGCGAGCGCGCCGCCGAGAGCCATCAGCGCGTACGCCAGCTTGGGCTTGCGCCGAGGCCTGCTCTCGGTGACCGGACGCAGTCGACGCTCGGGAGCGCGCGCCGGGGTGACCGGCAGCGCCGGCTTGCGGACGGTGGCGTTCAGGCTCATGCGCGGTCCCTGACCTTCTCCGCGGCACGCAGGCGCACCGGGATCGCCCGGGGATTGCGTGCGCGTTCGGCGTCGTCCGCCAACTCGGCCCCCTTGGTGAGGATGCGGAATCGAGGGGCGTGCTCCGGCAGTTCGACGGGAAGCCCTGCGGGGGCGGTCGACGCCGCAGCAGCCGCGAATGCCTGCTTCACGAGGCGGTCCTCGAGCGACTGATACGACATCACGGCGATACGCCCGCCGACGTTCAGCGACTCCATGGCAGACGGGATGGCGTCGGCGAGCACGTTGAGTTCGGCGTTCACCTCGATGCGCAGCGCCTGGAAGACCCGCTTGGCCGGGTGTCCGGCACGCTGGGCGGCCGCCGGCGTCGCCGCGATCAGGATCTCGACGAGCTCGCCCGAGCGCAGGATCGGCTTCTTCTGACGGGCGTCGATGATGAAGCGCGCGTACCGACCGGCGAGCTTCTCCTCTCCGTAGCGCTCGAAGATGCGCCGGAGGTTGCCCTCGTTGTAGGTCGCGATGACCTCGGCGGCGGTGATGCCCTTGGTCTGGTCCATCCGCATGTCGAGCGGCGCATCCTTGGAGTACGCGAAGCCGCGCTCGGCCTCGTCGAGCTGCAGCGAGGAGACGCCGAGGTCGAAGAGGATCGCAGAGGCTCCCTGTGCGTGCAACCCGATCTCGTCGTAGACGGTGTGGACGAGCGTGACGCGGTCCGTGAAGCGGGCGAGCCGCTCCCCCGCGATACGCAGGGCATCGGTGTCTCGGTCGAGTCCGATGAGACGGATGTGGGGGAAGCGCTCCAGGAACGCCTCGGAGTGTCCGCCCATGCCGAGGGTGGCATCGACGAGCACGGCTCCGTCCGCCTGCAGGGCAGGGGCGAGCAGCTCGACGCAGCGGTCGAGCAGTACGGGGGTGTGAATGTCTCGGAGGTTCATGATCTTTCTCGGGGTGACCTTCGGCTCTGATCCCCCTCCGCTTCTCGACCCGGCACCGGGGAAGTGTGTCGGGGCGGGAGCGGCGGGGCATCACAGCCGTGGTCAGAAGAGTCCCGGAATCACCTCCTGCTCGAGGTCGGAGTAGGTCTCCTCGCCGGCAGCGAGGTAGGTGTTCCAGCTCTCGGCATCCCAGATCTCGGCATGGGCGCCGACTCCGGTGACGATGAGTTCCTTCTGCAGTCCTGCGTACTGACGCAGGTGCGCGGGGATGGTGATGCGGTTCTGGCTGTCTGGCATCTCCGCACTCGCACCGGAGAGGAACAGTCGCATGAAGTCACGCGCCTGTTTGTTCGCGAGCGGAGCCTGACGGATCCGCTCGTGCATCGCCTCGAACTCGGCCGTGCTGAAGACGTAGAGGCAGCGTTCCTGGCCTCGGGTGACGACGATGCCGCCGCCGAGGTCCTCACGGAACTTCGCGGGAAGGATGACCCTTCCTTTGTCGTCCAGCTTCGGTGAGTGCGTACCCAGCAACATCGGCCATCACCCCCTCTGCGTCCGGCCAACTCGAGGTGCGCCCCACTTTACTCCACTTTCCTCCACATTCCTACGGTCAATCCGCGCCCGACGGCGCGGTCACGCTTGATCGGCCTCGATAATCCGCGGAATCTCAGGGTGGAGGAGGGTGGAGGGAATGTGGAGGGATGGGTCAGCAGCGAGACACGCCCCCGCGCGCCCTGGAATGAGCATCACCGGACCGCAGACGCAAGAAGGCCCGGATGCTCAGAGCATCCGGGCCTTCTCGGGAAGAAAGTGGAGAGGGTGGTCAGCGACCGTCCTGTCGCCGATCCCATCGGTCGTTCATGCGATCCATGAAGGACGCGGAGTCCTGCCGCTTGGCGGACGTCGCCTCGCGCGGCGTCACCGGAGTGGCACGTCGCACGGGCGTCACAGCGAACATCACGCCCGCCAGCATCGCGGCGAATCCGATGACACCGACCACGATGCCCCAGACGTCGCCGAGGATCACGCCGGCGACCAGAGCGCCGACACCGGCCAGCAGCAGCAGTGCGCCGTAGACGAGGTTGCGATAGCTCAGTGTGCGATCGCCTGACGGCGCGCTCACGACGTCTGCGTCGTTGTGGAGGAGATGGCGTTCCATCTCATCGAGCAGACGCTGCTCCTGTTCGGAGAGTGGCATTTCGTCCCCCTCGGGTATTCGTTCATCCATTCTACGCGCGCCCGGGCATCCGGGGCTAGCAGTTCGGCTCCTGCTTGCTTTACGTATGCTGGGAGTGTGCCATCCCCCACTCCGATCCAGGACGCCGTCGCCCTCCGTCTGGAGCGATTCATCGCACAGATGCGCACCGAATCCGACGAGTACGGCGCAGACGCCGCCGGGTTCCTCGGTGCCGCGGCGGAGACTCTGATCGGGGGGAAACGACTGCGCGCGCGCTTCTGCCACGCGGGCTGGCGCGCCACCGCGCGATTCTCCGATCGGAACGCGGCCGAGACCGACGCACTGTGGGACATCTGCGCCGCCTTGGAGATCTTCCAGTCTGCCGCGCTCGTGCACGACGATCTCATCGACAACTCCGACACCCGCCGAGGCCGCCCCGCCGCGCACCGCGCTCTCGAGAACTCGCATCGCACCGCGCGCTGGACCGGCGACGCCGCCGCGTTCGGACGCGCATCCGCGATCCTGCTCGGCGACCTGCTCGTCGCCTGGAGCGACGATCTTCTGGAGACCGCGCTCCGGGTGCACCCCTACGCCGGGACGGTCCGCACCGAGTACGCGCGCATGAGACGCGACGTCACGACAGGACAGTTCCTCGACATCGCGGAGGAATCCGCCTGGATCGTGAACGACAACGCCAGCCATGCCGAGCGCGCGCTGCGCGTCGCGTCGCTCAAGTCGGCGCGCTACAGCATCGAGCAGCCGTTGATCCTGGGCGCCGCGTTCGCCGGTGCGGAGGTCGATCAAGTGCAGGCACTGCGCCGCTTCGGCCGCCCCGTCGGGATGGCTTTCCAGCTGCGCGATGATGTCCTCGGGGTCTTCGGCGACGCTTCCGTCACCGGAAAGCCGGCCGGCGACGATCTTCGGGAGGGCAAGCGGACCGTTCTGGTCGCGCTCACCCGCGAGGCACTGGATTCCCCCGCCCGGACCGTCTTCGACGAGTTGCTCGGCGACCCCGAGCTGACGGCACAGCAGGTGTCGTTCCTGCAGGCGACGATCCAGGGGTCGGGCGCCCTGGCACGCATCGAGACGATGATCACCGATTATGCGCGGGAGGCCGATCTCGCCCTCAGCGGGGCTCGGCTCGACAACGCCGCCGTCGGAGATCTGCGGGACCTGGCACGCGCAGCGACAGTTCGCTCCGCCTGACCGGATCCGGCCGTACCGCCTGCGCCTCAGACGAGGGTGCGTGCGACGCGACGGACTTCGCTCTTGTGCCCCGCCAGCAATGCGGCGATCGGAGAACGCCCGAGGCTCTCATCGTCTTCGAGCAGCCAGTCGATGAGTTCGTCGTCGGTGAATCCGGCGTCCTGCAGCACGATGATCGTGCCGCGCAGAGAGCTGAGGGGGTGGCCGTCGACGATGAACACGGCGGGAACGGCGAAGACGCCCGTGCGGCGGGAACCGACCAGATAGTGGTCGTCGATGAGTCGGCGCACACGTCCGAGCGGTTCATCGAGCGCTTCGACGAGGTCGGGCATCGTCAGCCACTCGGCAGCAGGGTTCACAGCAACGTTCTCAGACACGTTGCCCACTATCTCATCTCAGAACGCGCACCGCATGTCGGCACTCCAGTCACATCCGTCACTTCAGTCACTTCTGTTGACTTCTGTTTACTTCCGTGTCAGCGTGTCAGGAGCTCGAAAAGGGGGCAACCTTGAGACTGCACACCGCCACGCGTCGCGCGCGTCACATCCAGCTGGGAGTGCCCGCAGCTGTTCTGGGAGCACTCGCGGGGACCCTCGCCGTCTCCCCGGCGGCCGCCGCCACGCAGGAGACGGCACCGATCGAACGGCTCAACGGCGCCACCCGCCTCGTGCCGGCTCAGGCAGCGCCGGCGAGCTACGTCGTGCGCGCCGGAGACACCATCTCGGCGATCGCCGGCCGGTTCGGCCTCCGCACTGTCGATGTGCTGACCTGGAACGGCCTCTCCTGGCGGTCCGTGATCTATCCGGGGCAGACACTCCGCCTCCTCGCACCCGAAGCAGCCGCCGCACCGGCAGCCCCACCCGCGTCCACCCCCACCACAGCCACGCACACCGTGGTCGCCGGCGACACCGTCTACGGCATCGCGAACAAGTACGGCACGAGCGTCGATGCCGTCCTCGCGGCGAACGGGCTCACCCGGGCATCGATCATCTACCCCGGCCAGAGGCTCGCCGTCTCCGGGAGTTCCGCACCGGCAGCGGCCGCCGCGCCCGCCGTGGTCGCGGCTCCGGCCGCCACGGGTGCCTCTCGCACGCACACCGTCGTCGCCGGTGACACCGTCTTCGCGATCGCCCGGAAGTACGGCACGAGCACCCAGACGGTGTTCGCCCTGAACGGTCTCGCCTCGTCGTCGGTCATCTATCCGGGCCAGCAGCTGATCGTCGCGCAGGCGGCTGCGGCTGCCACGACGTCCGCGCAGCACACCGCTTCCCTCGATGCCGAGCAGATCGCCACGGCCGCCCTCATCATCCGGATCGGTCGGGAGCTCGGTGTCTCCGACCGCGGGATCGCGATCGCCCTGGCGACCGGAATGGTGGAGTCCGGCCTGCGGAATCTGAACTGGGGCGACCGGGACTCGCTCGGCATCTTCCAGCAGCGTCCGAGCACCGGCTGGGGCACTCCCGCCCAGGTGCAGGACGCCGACCGCAGCACGCGCGTCTTCTACGGCGGCCAGCACGATCCCAACGGAACCGTGACGCGCGGTCTGCTCGACATCCCCGGGTGGGAGAAGATGGCGTTCACGGATGCCGCTCAGGCGGTCCAGATCTCGGCGTATCCGAGCAGATACGGCCAGTGGGAGACGCAGGCGTACCAGTGGCTCGCCGCGCATGGATGACCGCGATTCTGAAAACCCGAAGGCTCCAGGGGTGAGCCGTTCCCCAGGCTTTCAGGCAGTTCTCCATAGAATTCTGACGTGACGTCCAATCAGCAGGCCGACCCCCTCATCGGGCGGCTTGTCGACGGTCGCTACCGGGTACGCGCCAGAATCGCCCGCGGCGGCATGGCCACGGTCTACGTCGCGACCGATCTGCGACTCGAGCGTCGCATCGCGCTCAAGGTGATGCACGCGCACCTCAGCGACGATTCCGCCTTCCAGAGTCGCTTCATCCAGGAGGCGCGCTCCGCTGCCCGCCTGGCGGATCCGCATGTCGTCAACGTCTTCGACCAGGGGCAGGACGGCGAGCTCGCGTACCTGGTGATGGAGTATCTGCCTGGCATCACGCTGCGCGAGCTCCTCCGCGAGCAGAAGCGCCTCACGATCCCCCAGACCATCACGATCATGGACGCGGTGCTCGCAGGGCTGTCCGCGGCGCATCGCGCCGGTATCGTCCACCGCGACGTCAAGCCGGAGAACGTGCTCCTCGCTGAGGACGGCCGCATCAAGATCGGCGACTTCGGTCTGGCACGGGCGACCACGGCGAACACGGCGACCGGGCAGCAACTGCTCGGTACGATCGCCTACCTCGCGCCGGAGCTGGTGACGCGGGGAACCGCGGATGCCCGCAGCGATATCTACGCCCTCGGCATCATGCTCTACGAGATGCTGGTCGGCGAGCAGCCGTACAAGGGCGAGCAGCCGATGCAGATCGCCTTCCAGCACGCGACGGAATCCGTGCCGCGCCCGAGCGTACGCAACCCCGCCGTACCCGAGCAGCTCGACGAGCTCGTGCTCTGGGCGACGGAGAAGTCCCCCGACGAGCGTCCGGACGACGCCCAGCAGATGCTGGAGCGCCTCCGTGAGATCGAACGGTCGCTGGGGGTCGCGCCGGTCGCCGCCGCACCCAGCGCGCAGCCGATGCGCTCCCAGGCGGACTCGGGCGACCTCACGAAGGTGATGCCGGGGACCATGGTCATCGCCGATCCGACGGCTCCCGTGCCGCAGGCGGTCGACAACGCGACCATCCTGCGCCGACGGGCGTCGAAACGGCGGGCGCGGGGCGCATTCCTCCTCACTCTCGTGCTGCTGCTGGCGGTGCTGGCGGGCGGCGTGGGCTGGTGGTTCGGATCCGGCCCTGGATCGCTCATCACCGTGCCCAGCGTCGCAGGAGGCACGTACGAAGACGCCTCCGCAGCGCTCATCGATGCCGGCTTCGTGCCGGTCAGAGCTGAAGAGAACTCCATCGACATCGATCGCGACATCGCGATCCGCAGCACCCCCGGCGCAGGAGAACGGCTCGACAAGGGCACCGAGGTGACCGTCTACATCTCGCTCGGGCCGGCGTCGCACGCCGCGGAAGCACTGAACGGGAAGACCGAGAGCGATGC
Source organism: Microbacterium saperdae (assembly GCF_006716345.1). Taxonomy (NCBI): domain Bacteria; kingdom Bacillati; phylum Actinomycetota; class Actinomycetes; order Micrococcales; family Microbacteriaceae; genus Microbacterium; species Microbacterium saperdae. The sequence goes on along the minus strand of NZ_VFOX01000001.1, from coordinate 1,405,707 downwards.
CAGGGAGTACCTCAGCGGGCTCAACGTCAACGTGACGGACGAGCCGCTCATCCTGTTCTCCGATGCGGATGCCGGCGTCGTCATCAACGCCTACGTCACCCCCCGCGCGGGCGGTGACGCCTACGCCTGCGGCGAAGGATGCGACCTTCTCGAGGACGACACGGTGGAGCTCTACGTCTCCGCCGGCGCCTTCCCCGACGTGTCGGGCATGAGCGTCGACGAGGCCACGTCGACCCTGACCGACAAGAAGCTGCTGATCGCCGACGAGTCCCGCTACGAGTTCAGCGGCAGCGTCGAGAAGGACCGTGTGATCGGCGTCTCGGATCGTGCGAGCGAAGGCAACTGGCGCCCCGGCGACACGGTGCAGCTCATCGTGTCGAAGGGCCCGGAGCTCTTCCCCGTCCCGGATGTGACCGGACGATCCTTGGTGGAGGCACGTCAGATCCTCGAGGACAACGGTTTCTCCGCCTCCTACGCCCCGTGGGGCGACCTTCCCGGCTTCGCGGAGATGGCGCAGGTCACCGGCCAGGACCCCGGATCGGACAAGTCCCTCCCCCGCGGCGGCACCGTCAAGCTGTCCATCCAGCTCACGGGCTGACCCTTCCCCCTGCCCCTGCCTGCGCGCACGGCTTCCGGGGAGACGAGAAAGCCGCCCTCCCCCGATCGGGAAGGGCGGCTTCGTCGTTCGCGTACGTGACGTCAGCGCTTCTCGAGCTCCTCAGCCACGAGGAAGGCGAGCTCGAGCGACTGCATGTGGTTCAGACGCGGATCGCACAGGCTCTCGTAGCGCGTACCGAGCGCGGCCTCGTCGATCTGCTCCGATCCACCCAGGCACTCCGTGACGTCGTCGCCAGTGAGCTCGACGTGGATGCCTCCGGGGAATGTGCCCACAGCGCGGTGCGCCTCGAAGAAGCCACGGACCTCGTCGACGACGTCGTCGAAACGACGGGTCTTGTAGCCGGTCGGCGTGGTGATGCCGTTGCCGTGCATCGGGTCGGTGACCCACAGCGGCTGTGCACCCGAGTCGCGGACGGCTTCCAGCAGCGGCGGGAGCGCATCGCGGATCTTGCCCGCACCCATGCGCGTGATGAAGGTCAGGCGTCCCGGCTCACGGTTCGGGTCGAGCTTGTCGATCAGCGCGAGGGCGGTGTCGGGCGAGGTCGTCGGTCCGAGCTTGACGCCGATGGGGTTGCGGATCTTCGAGAAGTAGTCGACGTGGGCGCCGTCGAGTTCACGCGTGCGCTCACCGATCCAGAGGAAGTGGGCCGACGTGTTGTACGGGGTGTCCGTGCGGGAGTCGATGCGCGTCATCGGCCGCTCGTAGTCCATGAGCAGGCCCTCGTGCCCGGTGAAGAACTCGACGCGCTTCAGCTCGTCGAAGTCCGCGCCTGCGGCCTCCATGAACTTGATCGCGCGGTCGATCTCGGCGGCCATGCGCTCGTAACGCTGGTTCGCCGGGTTCTGCGCGAAGCCCTTGTTCCACGAGTGCACCTCGCGAAGGTCGGCGAAGCCACCCTGCGTGAACGCGCGGATGAGGTTCAGCGTCGACGCGGCGGTGTGGTATCCCTGCAGCAGCCGACCGGGGTCCGCCTGACGCGAGCCTTCCGTGAAGTCGTATCCGTTGACGATGTCACCGCGGTAGGCGGGCAGCGTCACATCCCCGCGCGTCTCGGTGTCGCTGGAGCGCGGCTTGGCGAACTGCCCGGCCATGCGGCCCATCTTGACGATAGGCATGGATGCGCCATAGGTCAGCACGACCGCCATCTGCAGAACGGTCTTGATGCGGTTGCGGATCTGCTCCGCGGTCGCACCGGCGAAGGTCTCTGCGCAGTCGCCGCCCTGGAGCAGGAAAGCCCGGCCGGATGCCGCGCGAGCGAGGCGATCCCGGAGGTTGTCGACCTCACCGGCGAACACCAGAGGCGGAAGCCCGGCGATCTGCTTGGAGACCTCGGCGACGCGGGCGGCGTCATGCCACTGCGGCTGCTGTTTGATGGGGAGCGAGCGCCACGCGTCCAGGGCGTCGATGTCGTGCGGGAGCATCCCCCCAGCCTAGTGGGCGCACCGGGGCGTGGACGCCTCAGGAGCGCTGTGTGACGCGCGACGGAAGACGGTCCTTCACGGTCGACGCGTAGACGTCCTCGTAGTGCTGTTCACCGAGCCGCTGGAGGGCGACCATGATCTCGTCCGTGACGGAGCGGAGGATGTAACGGTCGTTCTCCATGCCCGCGTACCGCGAGAAGTCGAGGGGCTCGCCGATCACGATCCCGACACGCACCACGCGCGGCAGACGCTGCCCGATCGGCATCGCGGTGTCGGTGTCGACCATGACGACAGGGATGACGGGGACCTTGGCCTCCAACGCCATCCGTGCGATGCCGGTTCGTCCGCGGTACAGCTTGCCGTCGGGGCTGCGTGTGCCCTCGGGGTAGATCCCGAGCAGATCTCCTCCCCCGAGCACCTGCAATCCGGTGTTCAGCGAGGCCTCGGATGCCTTGCCCCCAGAGCGGTCGATCGGCAGCTGCCCCGTGGCCTTCATGAAGAACTTCGTCGCCCAGCCCTTGGGGCCCCGACCGGTGAAGTAATCGCTCTTGGCGAGGAATGACATCCGGCGGTCGATCACCAGCGGAAGGAAGATCGAATCGGCGAAGGAGAGATGGTTGCTGGCCAGGATCGCCGCGCCGTTCGCGGGCACGTTGTTTCGGCCCACGATCCAAGGACGGAAGATCCCTTTGACCAAGGGGCCGATCACCACGTACTTCATCAGCCAGTAGAACATCGAGGTGAAGTCTAGCGCCGCGCTCGGCGTCCACCAGGGCGTCTCGCTTCGGAACCCTCATCTCGCGACTCGGTTTCACCTTCTCTGCGACCGCGTCTCATGCTCTAGACTCGAACGCAACCCGTCCCGACAGGTACCGAAGGAGCTGCCGTGGTCCAGTTCGAAGTCCCCGCGATCGTCCCCGCCGACCCTCAAGCGAACATCGCCGACCTCCTGGTCGAACGCGTGAAGGCCACCCCGGACCGAGCTCTGTTCTCCGTGCCCGATGGCGACGGCTGGCGTGACATCTCCGCCGCCGACTTCCAGACCGCGGTCATCGCCGTGGCCAAGGGGTTCGTCGCCGCCGGCATCCAGCCCGGCGAGAAGGTCGGATTCCTGGCACGCACCACATACGAGTGGACGCTGATCGACTTCGCGCTCTTCTACGCGGGAGCGGTGATGGTGCCGATCTACGAGACCAGCTCCCCCTCGCAGATCCAGTGGATCATGGAGGACTCCGGGGCGATCTCGCTGATCGTCGAGTCCCCTGAGCACTTCGCGCGGGTCGACGAGGTGCGCAGCGAGCTGCCGCTGATCCGCGAGATCTGGCAGCTGCACCTGGGCGCCATCGACTCGCTCACCGCGCAGGGAGCCTCGATCGACGACGCCGAGATCGAGCGACGTCGCAGCCTGGCCGTCGGTTCCGATATCGCGACGCTCATCTACACCTCCGGTTCGACCGGCCGCCCCAAGGGCTGCGTGCTGACGCACAGCAACTTCGTCGAGCTCTCCCGCAACTCGGCGAAGGCGCTGAACGAGGTCGTGCAGACGCCGGGCGCATCCACGCTGCTGTTCATCACGACCGCACACGTGTTCGCGCGATTCATCTCGATCCTCGACATCCATGCCGGCGTGCGCACCGGACACCAGCCCGACACCCGTCAACTGCTCCCGGCGCTCGGATCGTTCAAGCCCACCTTCCTCCTCGCCGTGCCCCGCGTCTTCGAGAAGGTCTACAACTCGGCCGAGCAGAAGGCCGAGGCCGGCGGCAAGGGCAAGATCTTCCGCGCGGCGGCGGATGTCGCGATCGAGCACTCCAAGCTCATCGAGGCCGGGTCGAAGATCCCGTTCGGGATGAAGCTGAAGTTCGCGCTGTTCAACAAGCTCGTCTACAGCAAGCTGCGCGAGGCCATGGGCGGCAACGTCGTCTACGCCGTCTCCGGATCCGCCCCGCTCGGCTCGCGCCTCGGCCACTTCTTCCACAGCCTCGGTGTCGTCATCCTCGAGGGCTATGGCCTGACCGAGACGACGGCTCCCGCGACAGTGAACCTGGCCGACAAGTCGAAGATCGGCACGGTCGGCCCGGCTCTCCCCGGCGTCGGCGTCCGCCTCGCGGATGACGGCGAGATCGAGGTCCGCGGCATCAACGTCTTCAAGGAGTACTGGAACAACGAGGCGGCCACGACCGAGGCGTTCAGCGAGGGCGGATGGTTCCGCACCGGCGACATCGGCAGCTTCGACTCCGAGGGATTCCTCACGATCACGGGTCGCAAGAAGGAGATCATCGTCACCGCCGGCGGCAAGAACGTCGCCCCGGCAGCGCTCGAGGATCCCATCCGCGCGAACCCGATCATCGGGCAGGTCGTCGTGGTCGGCGACCAGAAGCCGTTCATCTCGGCGCTGGTCACCCTCGACCCGGAGATGCTGCCGACCTGGCTCGCCAACAACGGGCTCCCGTCCGACTTGTCGCTCGTGGACGCGTCGAAGAACGCCGCCGTCCGCGCCGAGGTGCAGAGCGCGGTGGATGCGGCCAACGCGCGGGTCTCCCGCGCCGAGTCGATCCGCAAGTTCACGATCCTCGACTCGGAGTGGACCGAGGCCTCCGGTCACCTCACCCCGAAGCTCTCGATCAAGCGCAACGTGATCATGAGCGACTTCGCGGATGAGATCTCCGCGCTGTACGACGAGCCGGTCTCCACGACCAACGTCGCGATCGGCGGCTGATCTCCCGTTTCACCTCGAAAGGGCCCCCTGTGCGTGCGCGCAGGGGGCCCTTTCGTGTCAGCGGGACGCGCCGCTCAGAACCAGGCGCTCTCGCGGACCTCGCGCATCGCGGTCCGCCGGGTCTCGGCGTCGAGGCGCGAGAGGTAGAGCTTGCCGTCGAGATGATCGGTCTCGTGCTGGAGCGCCTGTGCCATCAGCCCCTCTCCCTCGATCACGATCGGCTGTCCGTCGAGATCGATACCCTCGACGCGCGCCCACGGGTGCCGCAGGGCGTCATGCCACAGGCCAGGCACGGAGAGGCAGCCTTCACCGGTCGGCACCGCCTCGCCTCGCACCTCGGTCAGCACCGGATTGAGCACGTAGCCGATATCGCCGTCGATGTTGTAGCTGAAGGCGCGGAGCGCCACTCCGATCTGCGGAGCGGCCACACCGGCACGCCCTGGCAGTTCGACCGTGTCGATGAGGTCGGTCACCAACGCCCGTACTCCGTCGTCGATCTCATCTATCGGCGCGCAGACGGTGCGCAGCACGGGGTCGCCGAAGATGCGGATCTCGCGAACGGTCATCAGGCGGCCTTGCCCCGAAGACCCTCGACCAGCAGCGCCGCGAGCTCTCGCGCCGCCGCTCGCGTCTCCGGCTGCAGGTTCGCGAAGACGATCGTGCCGCCCCCTGCGATCTGGGTGTCGTACGGCATCCGGACCACGCGCTTGGCGCGGGTGGCGAAGTGCGACTCCAGCTCGTTCAGGCGCACGAGCGGAGCGCCCGGCGTCGACTGGTTCAGCACGACGATCGCGTCGCGCGCCTGCTCCGCATATCCGTTCGTCTCGAGCCAGGTGAGAGTCTCGGAGGCGAGTCGGGCCTCGTCGACGCTGAGCCCCGACACGATCACGATCTGATCGGCGAGATCGAGCGTCGCGGCCATCACGGAGTGCACGATCCCGGTTCCGGTGTCGGTGAGCACCAGCGAGTAGTAGTGCGCGGCCACGCCGGCGACGTCTCGATAGTCGTCGTCGCTGAACGCCTCGGCGATACGGGGGTCCGAGTCCGAGGCCAGGACGTCGAGCCGTGTCGCATCTCGTGCGACGATCGCCGAGATGTCGTGGTAGCCCCTCACCTCGTCGTGGATGCGGACGAGGTCGCGTACCGACTTCGAGTGGTGCGGACGAACGACGCGGTCGGCAAGCGTACCGCGGTCGGGGTTCGCGTCGACCGCGATCACGCGGTCCTCCCGCGCATCCGCGAGCGCCATGCCCAGGAGCGCGGTGATCGTCGTCTTTCCGACGCCGCCCTTGCGCGACAACACGGGGACGAAGCGAGCGCCGCCCACGAGAGGCGCCGCGATCCGGGCGGTCAGCGCCTTGCGCTCTCGGGCACGCTTCCCGTCTCCGATGTTGATGCGACGACCGGACATCGAGTAGAGCAAGTGGCTCCATGCTCCCTCCGGCTCCGGCTTGGCGACCCGGTGCGGATCGAGCAGTCGATCGGCGGTGAGCAGGTCGGCGGTCTCCCGCCCCGACTCGCTCAGATCGTCCAGTCGCTTCGAGGTCAGCGTCACCTCCGCACGCGCTGCGGCGCGCGTGGGCTGAGTGACGACCGCCTTCTCTTCGGGGGTGGGCACGGCGGTGGTCTCCTTCTCGATCGGCGCGGATGCGGCAGACGCGGACGTCACCTTCTCGGCCGACGCATCGGCGTCTGCTCTGGCCAGGAATCGCGCGGCGATCGCGGCTTCGTCGTCTGCGGAGGTCTTCTCGTCGACGACGACCGCGTCCGTGATGGTCTCGGTGGGCGTCGCGGCCGGCACCTGCGTCGCCGGCGCCTCGTCGATCACCGCATCGATGACGATGTCATCTGCGGGCGGTGTCATGGCGATCGGTTCGGCGGGCGGCGTGGCGGGCGCAGACGGGGCGGGACCCTCGACCTCGGGAACGCTCACTTCAGGAACCTTGGCCTCGGGAACCGTCACCTCGGCAGCCTTCACCTCGGGAGCCTTCGGTTCGGGAACGCTCACCTCGGGAGCCTTCACCTCAGGAACCTTGGCCTCGGGAACCGTCACCTCGGCAGCGACGGTCTCGGGAACCGCTTCTGCGGGCGCCGGCTTCTCCACTGTTGACGACTTCTTCTTCGCCTTCTTCGTCGTGTTCGCCTTCGACGCCGACTTGAGGAGTCCGGTGCCGACGGTCTCGGAGACGAGCGGATGCGGTTCCGGTTTCGCGGCAGACGCGGCGGACGCAGAGATGGGAGCGACCACCTCGGCCTCGAGCGGCGAGATCGCCGTGGTCGGCGACACCGCATCGGGCATCTTCACGCCTTCGATGGACACCTCGTCGACGATGAGGTCGGCGACGACTTCGCCGTCCAGGACCCCTTCATCATCGGGGTCGTCGTCCTCGTCCTGCGGAAGGACGACATTGACCTGCGCGGTCCCGCCGAGGATGCCGATGACCGCCGTGTCCACGGACGCGGCGTCATCGAGCACCCCCAGCGAGTTCTCATCGAGAGGTTCTGAAGTGTTCTTCGGGGTCACGGTGTCGCTCCAAGCCTGTGCGGGCCTCGGGTGCGCACCTGGTGCGCGGCCCTCGCCCGCCCAAGATTAGTGCGCGGGACGGATCACGACCAAAAGATCTCCGGCATCCACCTGCTGCGTCTCGGCGATCGCATGGCGTTCGACGACTCCATCGACGGGCGAGGTGATCGCCGCTTCCATCTTCATCGCCTCGATCGAAGCGACCGGTTCCCCGGCCCTGACGACGGCACCGATCTCGGCCTTGAGCGTCACCACGCCCGAGAACGGAGCGGCCACCTGACCGGGCACCGAGGTGTCGGCCTTCTCGACCTCGTGTGCATCCACCGTGATGGAGCGATCACGTATGAACACCGGGCGCAGCTGGCCGTTCAGCGTCGTCATCACGGTGCGCATGCCCCGCTCGTCGGCGTCGCCGATGGCTTCGAGCCCGACGTAGAGCTGCACGCCGCGATCGATCTCGATCAGATGCTCCTGACCCTGCACCAGACCGTAGAGGTAGTCGCTCGTGTCGAGCACCGAGAGGTCGCCGAACAGCTCGCGCATCTGCGTGAACTCCTGAGTCGGCGCAGGGAACAGCAGGGTGTTCAGTCGCGCACGCCGGGTGAGGCTGTCCCCCGCGAGGGCCGCTTCATCGTCCGCGGTGATGGCCGTCACGCCGGGGCGCACGGAGCGACCGGCGAGCACCTTGGTGCGGAAGGGCTCCGGCCATCCACCGGGCAGATCGCCCAGCTCTCCGGCCATGAAGCCCACGACCGAGTCCGGCACGTCGTACTTCTCGGGGTTCGCCTCGAAGTCGGCCGGGTCGGCCTTGACGGCCGCGAGGTGCAGGGCGAGATCACCGACCACCTTCGACGACGGGGTCACCTTCGGCACGCGCCCGAGGATGCGGTCCGCCGCGGCGTACATGTCCTCGATGAGTTCGAAGTCGTCGGCGAGACCGAGCGCCTTCGCCTGCTGGCGCAGGTTCGACAGCTGACCACCCGGGATCTCGTGGTGGTAGACACGGCCGGTGGGGCCGGGCAGACCCGACTCGAACGGCGCGTACTGGTGACGGACAGCCTCCCAGTACGGCTCGAGGTCGGAGACTCCCCCGAGATCGATGCCGCTGTCGCGCTCGGTGTGCGCGAGTGCGGCGACGAGTGCCGACAGCGAGGGCTGACTGGTGGTCCCCGACAGCGGGGCGGATGCCGCATCCACGGCGTCGACTCCCACCGCGCTGGCCGCGAGCAGAGTCGCGAGCTGACCACCCGGGGTGTCGTGGGTGTGCAGGTGCACCGGCAGGTCGAAACGCTCGCGGAGCGCAGCGACGAGCTTCGCGGCGGCCGCAGGACGCAGGAGTCCCGCCATGTCCTTGATCGCGATGATGTGCGCTCCGGCGTCGACGATCTGCTGAGCGAGCCCGAGGTAGTAGTCGAGTGTGTAGAGATCCTCGGCCGGGTTGAGCAGGTCTCCCGTGTAGCACAGCGCCACCTCGGCGACCGCGGTGCCGGTGCGGCGCACCGCCTCGATCGCCGGCCGCATCTGCTCGACGTCGTTGAGCGCGTCGAAGATGCGGAAGATGTCGACGCCGCTCGCCGCCGCCTCTGCCACGAAGGCATCGGTCACGGCCGTCGGGTAGGGGGTGTATCCGACGGTGTTGCGTCCGCGCAGCAGCATCTGGATCGCGACGTTCGGCAGCGCCTCCCGCAGCTTGTCGAGACGCTCCCAGGGATCTTCGCCGAGGAACCGGAGCGCGACATCGTACGTCGCGCCACCCCATGCCTCGACCGAGAGCAGACCGGGGGTCAGCTGCGAGATGTACGGCGCCACGGCGACGAGATCCTTCGTGCGCACCCGTGTGGCCAGCAGGGACTGGTGGGCGTCACGGAAGGTCGTGTCGGTGATCGCCAGGGCGGTCTGCTCACGCAGGCTGCGCGCGAAGCCCTCAGGGCCGAGCTCGAGCAGTCGCTGACGTGAACCGGCGGCAGGCTGCGCGGTCAGGTCGACGGCAGGGAGCTTGGTCCGCGGGTCGACGGCACCGGGATGCGCACCGTGAGGCTTGTTGACGGTGACGTCCACGAGCCAGTTCAGCATCTTCGTGCCACGGTCCTTCGACACCCGCCCACGCAGGAGCTCAGGGCGCTCGTCGATGAACGAGGTGCTGACATCGCCGGCGATGAAGGCATCGTCTTCGAGCAGCGCCTGGAGGAACGGGATGTTGGTGGAGACACCGCGGATGCGGAACTCCGCCAGTGCGCGGCGCGCACGGGCCACGGCGGCGGGGAAATCACGCCCGCGACAGGTGAGCTTGGCGAGCATCGAGTCGAAATGCGGGCTGATCTGCGCGCCCTGGTGCACGGTTCCGCCATCGAGACGGATGCCGGCTCCACCGGGCGAGCGGTATGTCGTGATCTTTCCCGTGTCCGGGCGGAATCCCTGGGTCGGGTCCTCCGTGGTGATGCGGCACTGCAGCGCCGCACCGCGCACGTGCAGGTTCTCCTGCTGCAGGCCCAGCTGCGCGAGGGACTGCCCGGCGGCGATCCGCATCTGGCTCTGAACGAGGTCGACGTCGGTGACCTCCTCCGTGACCGTGTGCTCGACCTGGATGCGCGGGTTCATCTCGATGAACACCACTTCGCCGGCGCGCTCCCCCGCCGTCTCCAGCAGGAACTCGACCGTACCGGCGTTCTCGTAGCCGATGGACCGCGCGAAGGCGACCGCGTAGCCGTGGAGGGCGGTGCGGATGCTGTCATCCAGGTTCGGGGCCGGAGCGATCTCGACGACCTTCTGGTGACGACGCTGCACCGAGCAGTCGCGCTCGAACAGGTGGACGGTCTCGCCGGTCTTGTCGGCGAGGATCTGCACCTCGATGTGGCGGGGCCGCACCACGGCCTGCTCCAGGAACATGCGCGCGTCACCGAAAGCACTCGCTGCCTCGCGCATCGCCTCAGCGAGCGCCGGTGCGAGCTCGTCTGCGGTCGCGACACGCCGCATCCCGCGACCGCCGCCACCCGCCACCGCCTTCGCGAAGAGCGGGAACCCGATCTCGGCCGCCTGGGAGACGAGGAGCTCGACGTCGTCCGACGCCTCCGTGGAGCGCAGCACCGGCACGCCGGCCTCGATCGCGTGCCGCTTGGCCTCGACCTTGTTGCCGGCCATCTCGAGCACGGCAGCTGGGGGCCCGATGAAGACGATCCCGTTCGCGGCGGCCTTCTCCGCCAGCTCCGGGTTCTCGGAGAGGAAGCCGTAGCCCGGGTAGATCGCGTCGGCGCCGGACTCGCGCGCGACACGGATGATCTCGTCGACGCTGAGGTAGGCGCGGACGGGGTGACCCCGCTCGCCGATCTCGTAGGCTTCATCAGCCTTCAGCCGATGCACGGAACCGCGGTCCTCGTGCGGGAAGACGGCGACGGTCCTCGCTCCGACTTCGACAGCCGCACGGAAGGCACGGATCGCGATCTCGCCGCGATTGGCCACAAGGATCTTCTTGAACATGCACACCTCTGAAAGCTCGATGTGCGGCGTTTTCGACGCACATGGGGCGGGGCTGAGTGTTCCCCCAGCCTAGGGGAAGGTAACGTGGAGTCCGTGCACGTACTCAGCGTCAGCTCTCTCAAGGGAGGCGTCGGCAAGACGACCGTGACCCTCGGCCTGGCCTCAGCGGCCTTCGCCCGGGGCGTCCGTACTCTCGTCGTCGACCTCGACCCTCAGTCCGATGTGTCCACCGGGATGGATATCCAGGTGGCCGGTCGGCTCAACATCGCCGATGTCCTGGCGAATCCGAAGGAGAAGGTCGTCCGACAGGCGATCACCTCCAGCGGATGGGCGAAGGTGCACCCCGGCACCATCGACGTCCTCATCGGCAGCCCCTCGGCGATCAACTTCGACGGGCCGCACCCCAGCGTGCGCGACGTGTGGAAGCTCGAGGAGGCACTCGCCGCCGTCGAAGCCGATTACGACCTCGTGCTCATCGACTGCGCACCGTCCTTGAACGCCCTGACGCGCACGGCGTGGGCGGCCAGTGACCGCGTCATGGTCGTCACCGAGCCCGGTCTCTTCTCCGTGGCCGCCGCCGACCGTGCCCTCCGCGCGATCGAGGAGATCCGTCGCGGCCTCTCGCCCCGTCTTCAGCCCCTCGGCATCGTGGTGAACCGCGTGCGTCCGCAGTCCATCGAGCACCAGTTCCGCATCAAGGAGCTCCGCGACATGTTCGGGCCGCTCGTCCTCTCGCCCCAGCTCCCCGAGCGCACCTCATTGCAGCAGGCCCAGGGCGCCGCGAAGCCCCTGCACATCTGGCCCGGCGATTCCGCACAGGAGCTCGCCGCGGACTTCGACCAGCTTCTCGACCGCATCATCCGCACCGGACGCATCGCCGTCGCGGACAACGGCACGCAGAACTGACCAGTACACGCGCACACAGCGAAACGGCCATCCTCATCGAGGATGGCCGTTCTGCGTGAAGCGGAAGCTGTTCTAGGCGGAACGCTGGGATCGACGGGCGCTGAGCTCGTCCACCGGGTCGGGGACCGTCGCGTCGAACTGCACGAGCGTCGACTCGACCTCGCGCAGGACTTTGCCCACGGCGATGCCGAACACTCCCTGCCCCCGGCTGACCAGGTCGATGACCTCGTCGTTGGAGGTGCAGAGGTAGACCGAGGCGCCGTCGCTCATCAGAGTCGTTCCGGCGAGATCGCGGATGCCGGCCCGGCGGAGTTCCTCCACCGCGGTGCGGATCTGCTGGAGCGAGATGCCGGTGTCGAGCAGGCTCTTCACGAGCTTGAGCACGAGGATGTCGCGGAAGCCGTACAGACGCTGCGAACCGGAGCCGCTGGCGCCGCGCACGGTGGGCTCCACGAGCTCGGTACGAGCCCAGTAGTCGAGCTGACGGTAGGTGATACCGGCGGCACGGGCCGCGACGGCTCCGCGATAGCCGACCTCGTCGTCCATGGCCGGAAGACCGTCCGTGAAGAGGAGTTCGGGCACGAAGCGCGGGTCTCCTGCGAGCTCATCCGCATTCATCTGAATTCCTCCCTGGAACGGTTATCTCCACGGTAGAGCAGTGCCCAGGCAGCAGCAATGACATCCGTGCGACGCCGAAGGTGTGTCGCAATCAGTTCGTTACGAAAGGACCCGCGACAACGCATCCTTGACGAAGAGCGAGCGCACCTCGTCGATCTTCGTGGCCAGTTCAGGCGCCAGCTCGCTCGCCTTGGCGCGCGACGTCGCATCCGTCCGGCGGAGCAGAGCCGACATCGCCGACTCGATGAGCGCGACCTCGCGTTCAGCGCCCTGGCGCAGTGAGCGGAGGTGCCGGGGCTCGATGCCGTGACGGTCGAGCGCCACGAGACCACGCAGCAGCGTGACGACCGACTCCGAGTAGTTCTCCTGCGCCGTGATGACGCCCGTGCTGATCGCATCGTTGAGCAGCTGAGGGCCGGCCCCTGCTGCGGCGAGGAGCTCGTCACGACGGTAGCGCCGCGGCGCCGGCGCGATCGAGGGAGGCGGCGTGAGGGAGGCACCCTCGCCGCGCGCATCCGCCTCGTCGAGCTGCTCACGGATGACGCTCAGCGGGAGATAGTGATCACGCTGCAGCGTGAGACCCAGACGGAGCCGTTCGATGTCCGCCGTGGAGAACTTGCGATATCCGGACTCAGTCCGAGAGGGAGTGACGATGCCCTGGACCTCGAGGAAGCGCAGCTTGCTGGAGGTGAGCTCGGGGAACTCCGGTGTGAGTCTGGCCAGCACCTGGCCGATACTCAACAGGCCCGCGGACGCAGAGCGTTCGCGGGCGGGAGAGGCCGCCATCAGATGTTCGCCGTGGGGCGATCGACGGGTGACACGAAGAAGTTCAGGCGGAATTTGCCGACACGGACCTCTGATCCGTCCACCAACGGGCTGCGGTCGACGCGTTCGCCGTTCACGTAGGTGCCGTTCAGGGAACGCTGGTCGATGATCTCGAAGGTCGCTCCGTTGCGGGTGACCTCGGCATGACGACGGGACACGGTCACGTCGTCGAAGAAGATGTCGGCCTCGGGGTGGCGTCCGACCGTGGTCACGTCCGTGTCCAGGAGGTACCGCGCACCGGCGAGAGCGCCGGAACGCACCAGAAGGAGCGCGGATCCCGAAGGCAGCGCCGCGATCGCGGTCTGCTCCACATCGGTGAGTTCCACGCCGAACGGCACGAAGGACAGGTCCGAATCGTGTCCGAACGTCTGCGTCACGTCATGTCGTTGTTCGCCGGAACGGTGAATGGCCGAGTCACCTGCCGGTCGGCTGTCGCTGTCTGTCACTGTGCCCTCCTCACCATCCAGACTAACGGATTCCGAAGCCCTCCTGGGAGGCCGCCTTCACACTCAGCCATCCCCGACCGGAGTTTCATAGGCTGGGAGGGTGCAGACCACAGCCCGTCGCTTCCCCGTCGTCCCCGTCGCGCTGGCCGCGACCCTCCTCGCCGCATTCCTGGTGCTCTTCTCACCCCTCGCCGCCTCCGCGCACGACGCCCTGGTGTCGTCGTCTCCGGAGGCCGACAGCACCGTCGACACTCTTCCGAGTGAATTGACGCTGACCTTCAGCGCCAAGCTGATCACAGGCGACGGAGCGACCGAGGTCGTCGTGACCGACGCGGACGGGAACTCGGTCACCGACGGCGAACCGACCGTGGACGGGGCGATCGTGACGCAGCCTCTGCAGGCCGCAGCCGCAGCCGGCGAGTACCACGTCATCTGGAAGGTCGTCTCGAGCGACGGTCACCCCACATCGGAGGAGTTCTTCTTCACCGTCAGCACCGGCACCGCATCGACGCCCACCGCCACCCCCACGACGGCTCCGGCCACGACCACTCCCTCATCGGAGCCGACCACCGCCCCGGATGCGACCACCGCTCCGGCAGCGGAGGCGGATTCCTCATCCGGCGCGTCCGCCTGGATCTGGGCGCTGTCGATCGGCGGCATCGCGGTCATCGCGGCGCTGATCGTCTGGTACACCGTTCGCGCCCGGCGGAACGGCTCCACGACCGATTCCGACCCCTCTTCGGAGCGATAGGCTTAACGCATGCCTCATTACGACGTCGTCATCCTCGGTGCAGGTCCTGGTGGATACGTCGCTGCGGTTCGCAGCGCGCAGCTCGGCCTGTCCACCGCCATCATCGAGGAGAAGTACTGGGGCGGTGTCTGCCTCAACGTGGGCTGCATCCCGTCCAAGGCCCTCCTGAAGAACGCGGAGCTCGCGCACACCCTGAACCACAAGGCCGAGTTCTTCGGCATCTCGGGTGAGTTCACGATCGACTTCGGCAAGGCGTTCGATCGCAGCCGCGAGGTCGCGGAGGGCCGCGTCAAGGGCATCCACTTCCTGATGAAGAAGAACAAGGTGACCGAGTACAACGGTCGCGGCACCTTCACCGGCCCCAAGGCGATCTCGGTCGCCAAGGCCGACGGCTCGACGGAAGAGGTCACGTTCGACAACGTGATCATCGCGACCGGCTCCAAGGTGCGACTGCTCCCGGGCGTCACGCTGAGCGAGAACGTGGTGACCTACGAAGAGCAGATCATGACCCGTGAGCTGCCGGAGTCGATCGTCATCGTCGGCGCCGGTGCCATCGGCATGGAGTTCGCCTACGTCCTGACGAACTACGGCGTGAAGGTCACGATCATCGAGTTCCTCGACCGCGCGCTCCCCAACGAGGACGCCGACGTGTCGAAGGAGATCACGAAGCAGTACAAGAACTACGGCGTCGACATCCTCACCTCCACCAAGGTCGAGACGATCGTCGACAACGGTTCCTCCGTCACGGTCACCTACACCGGCAAGGACGGGCAGCAGAGCTCGATCGATGCCGGCAAGGTGCTCATGTCGGTCGGCTTCGCCCCGAACATCGAGGGCTTCGGCCTGGAGAACACCGGCGTGAAGCTCACCGAGCGCGGTGCGATCGACATCGACGACCACATGCGCACCAACGTCGAGGGCATCTACGCGATCGGTGACGTGACCGCCAAGCTGCAGCTGGCTCACGTGGCCGAGGCCCAGGGCGTCGTCGCTGCCGAGACCATCGGCGGCGCGGAGACACAGACCCTCGGCGACTACCGCATGATGCCGCGTGCGACGTTCTGCTCGCCGCAGGTCGCCTCGTTCGGTCTCACGGAGCAGCAGGCGAAGGACGAGGGACGCGAGATCAAGGTCGTGTCCTTCCCGTTCATGGCCAACGGCAAGGCCCACGGCCTGGGCGAGCCCGTCGGCTTCGTCAAGCTGATCGCCGACGCCGAGCACCTCGAGCTCATCGGCGCGCACATGATCGGTCCGGACGTGTCGGAGCTCCTGCCGGAACTGACCCTGGCCCAGAAGTGGGACCTCACGGCGCTCGAGCTGGCACGCAACGTGCACACGCACCCGACGCTGTCGGAAGCGCTGCAGGAGGGCTTCCACGGTCTCGCCGGCCACATGATCAACTTCTGATCCATCCGCATCACGAAGGCCCGGTCCGCTCACGCGGATCGGGCCTTCTGCGTCAGATACCCCGCATCGTGATCAAACCCGCACTCGCCCGGCGCAGCGGGCGGCTGCCGAGCAAGCGGATGAGACCGTCCCGCGCGGCGAGCGGTATCCCGTTCGACGGTCTGCCCATCGACATGTAGAAGGCCGAGCGCCGTTGCGCGACCCGCGCGGATCGTCGCGTGCGCCGCCCGTAGCCGCGGAAGTCGTAGCTCCCTCTGTCGCGATCGCGCACGATCCTCTCGGCGAGGTGCACCGCGTCCATCCACCCGAGGTTCATGCCCTGCCCGCCGATCGGGCTGATCTCATGCTGTGCGTCGCCGAGCAGGACCACCCGTCCCCGTCCGTGGGATCGTGCCGTGTGCTGAGCGGCGTCGAAGACGCTCGGCGCCATTTCGTCCGGAACATCGGGCCGGACACCGGTGCGGGCCTCCACGACGGCCAGGAACGCCGCAGCGGTCACCGGCTCAGCTCCCGTGGATCCCTGACGCACGACCCAGCGCCGCCGACCCGCGGGCAGCGGAAAGGACTCGACCAGACCGTCGGGCTCGCAGTACAGGCGTGCGCGCCTGTCGCCCGAGAGGTCTGCGGCGTCTGCCATCGCGTAGGCGCCGGATCCCGCGCGGGGACGCCAGGCGATCCCGAGCTCCTCGCGTCGCGCACTGCGCACACCGTCTGCCGCCACGACCAGCGCCCCGGTGATCTCGCGGACGCCGTCACCCGTGTGGACGGATATGCGAACGAACGGCCCCTCGTCACGCACCGTCCGCACGGCGTGCCCAGAGAGGAGTGCGGCGGGCGACAGCAGTCTCAACCGCTCCCGCAGCAGCGCGTCGGTCTGCTGCTGCGGGAGGACGAGGACCGGCCGATCGGAGGTGAAGGTGAGCGAGGCCAGCGTGCGCCCTCGGCTGATCACATCACCGCCGTCCAACCGGAGCGCCTCCCGGCGGACCGACGGTCCGAGTTCCACCGCATCGAGCGCATCCAGCCCCGGCCGGTGGATGCCGATCGCGCGCGTACGCGGATCGGCCGCAGCGCGCCGCTCGCACACCACGACATCGACCCCGTCCTGCACGAGCAGACAGGCGAGCAGCAGGCCGACGGGGCCTGCACCCACGATCACGACCTCATGGTCGGGCATCGCCCGGCTCCCACCGCAGTTCGAGCCGGAAGGGCGCCCGCGCGCGTACCGACCACCCCTCCGGGGCAGCGGCCGCGAGCTCCTCCCGCGTGTACGAGCGGCGGATGCTGATCAACCCGTCCTCGCGGATGAAGGTCCCGGCCAGGACCGTGCGGGCGAACGGCGCCGTGGCGGCGCGGAAGAGTGCGTAAGCCGCGCCGGCCCGCGCGATGTCGTGATGCACGACCACCCCCGACTCGCCGACGAGCGTCCGGGTGTCATGGAGCAGCTGCGACAGCTCGGCAGCGGAGAGATGGTGCAGCACATGATTGGACAGCACCACATCGAACTGCGCGCCTTCCCCGACCAGCTCGTCCGCGAGCGCGCAGCGGTACCCGATCCCGGCGCCGTCGTCGTGCGCCGCCGCCCACCGGATGGCCCGCTCATCGGCATCCAGCGCCGTGATGTCTGCGGCCAGACCGTCCCGGCGGAGGCGCCGGGCGAGATCGCGGCACAGGTCTCCCCCACCTGCTCCCACATCGAGGATGCGTATGCGACCGCGACGGGCGCGGGCCCGGATGTCGCGTCGATAGACACCGCCAGGGCGCGAGACCAGGGCGTTCACGAGGCGGAATCGGTCGTAGGTGAGACCGAGCATCCGCTCATCCGCATCGGGCTCGTCCATCAGCTCGCGGGCATCGACCGCCCGGGCCGACAGGTCAGGCCCCACGGGTCCCTGACCGGTCGACGGTGAAGAGGGCACTCTCGGCGGTCAGTCCCGGACCGAACGCCATGGCGGCGACGCGCTCACCCGGCTGGGCGCCCTCCTGCTCCAGGATGCGCTTCAGCACGAACAGCACGGTCGCGCTGGACATGTTGCCGTTCTCGCGGAGCACCTCCCTGGCCGGATGCAGTTGCGCGTCGCTGAGGTGCAGCCGCTCCTGCACCCGATCCAGGATGCTGCGGCCCCCGGGATGGATCGCCCAGTGCTCGACGCTCTCGCCGATCGTCCCGCCGTCGAAGGCCGCGATCAGGCCGTCTTCCCTGGCGTAGAGCGGACGGAGAGCATCGATGATGGTCTCGCCGATGATCTGCGGCACGGCGGTCGACAGGATCATCTCGAACCCGGAGTCCCCGATCATCCAGGCCATGTCGCTCTCGCCCTGCGGAGCGATCGCGGTGTGGAACCCGTCCAGCCGCAGGCCGGGCACCGCGGTCGCGAGGGACCGCGCGGTCGCGAGGGACCGCGCGGTCACGATGCCGGCCGCCGCACCGTCGGCGAACAGCGAGGAGGCCACGATCGTATCGGGGTCCTCGGAGGAGCGCAGATGCAGGGTGCACAGCTCGACGCTGACGATCAGGACGACCGCGTCCTGATCGGCCGCGCAGAACTGGCTCGCCGCGCGCAGTGCGGGCATCGCCGCGTAGCACCCCATGAAACCGAGGTGATAGCGCTGCACGCCGTCGCTCAGCCCGAGGGAGCGCACGATCTCGTAGTCGGGGCCGGGCGCGAAGAAGCCGGTGCACGAGACGGTGATGACATGCGTGATGTCGCTCGCCGAGATGTCCGGATCCGCCTCCACCGCGCGACGGGCCGCAGCGACGAAGAGCGGGAACGCCTCGCGGACGTAGACCTCGTTGCGTGTCTTCGTGCTCGGAGACAGCAGGCCGCCGGTCGCGCGGTCGAAGAAGACCGGGTTCTCCGCCACCGCGGTCAGCGACAACTCGTCGATCACGGTGTGCCGGGTGTCGATGCCCGAGACGTTGAAGGACGTGGAGACGATCCGCTGGGCCAGCCGCCCGAGGTCGGGCTGCGAGCCGAAGACGTCACGGACCTCGTCCTGCCGCAGCACGGTGTCGGGAACGATCGTCTGGAGTGATCTCAACACGGCAGGGCGACTCATGATGTCACTCAAGCACCCCTGAGCCCATCGAGGAAGGGGCTTGCGCCGTGTCGGCACCTCTGCGAAGACCGGTGGTCAACGACGCCGCGGCCGGACGACCTCGGGTCAGAATCCCAGGGCGCGTGCGAGCTTGGAGCCGGAGGCGGAGTCTCGTCCGCCCGCCGCACGTATCGCGTGCTCGACCGCCGCGAAGAAGGACTCCCTGCCCGCGGCATCCGCCGGCGCGGCCGGGCCCAGTTCCATCTCCCACTCGCGCCATTCGCGCTGCACGCCCTGGCGCAGATCCGTGGCGCGGACGCGGTCGTCGACGAACTCCGCCACGACACCGGCCGACCCGGTGAGGAGATAGGCGGTGCGGTCGTTCTCGATGCGGGCGATGGGATGCAACGGCGCAGTGGTCCAGCGTGCGATCGTGGTCGCGACGGCCTCAGGCAGGTCTTCGCCCTCGCCGAGCGGCCAGCCGAGTTCGAGACGGCCGTCGCCCTCACGCGGGCCCTTCACATGCCAGCCCTCGTCCGGACCTCCGGTACGGCGGCGCAATGCCACCCCGGCGCGAGCCAGCGCACCGTCTTCGGTGTCGAGGTAACGCGCATCGAGCGCACGGGCCTCGCCCGTCGTCACGGCGTCGACCCCGGGAATCCCCTCCCAGAGCGGCAGGGGCGTGGCGACGTCGACGTCGTACTTGCGCTCGACCTCGACCGTGCGAGAGGGCTCAGTCATCCGAAGGACTGATGTCCTCGAGAGCCTCGTCGTACCAGTAGTCGATCTCGGTGGGACCGTCGTCGGTGCCGGTGTTCGCGGGCTCGCCACGGCGGTTGTACACCACCTGCGTCTCGCTGTAGGGGACGATCAGCTTGTCGTCCGCGTCGCCGAGAGGAATGATCTGCCCGTCCAGCGGGCCGCCGTGAAGTCGCGCGAGTGCCATGACTTCACCCTAGCCCTGACCTCCCCCGACGAGGCGAGGGCGGGCGGTGTTCCGTTCAGGTGAACACGATGCCCACGGCAGCGCCGGCGATCATCCACGGCCCGAAGGCGATGCGGGTCGCGCCGTCCGCACGATGGAGCGCGATCAGCGCCAGTGCGTAGAGTGCACCGAGCACGAAGGCCGAGGCGGCTCCCACGGCGAGCGCCTGCCAGCCGTGCCAACCGAGGACCAGTCCGATGACGAGGGCGAGTTTGACGTCGCCCCCGCCCATCCCCGCGGGGCTGAGCAGACGCAGCACGACGTAGAAACCGCCGAGGATCAGTGCTCCCAGGAGGGCGCGGATCAGGCCGTGCGTCTCACCGGTGCCCGCCGCGTCGAGGAGCACGAGGACGAGCAGCCCCGCCAGCGTCGGCAGCACGATCCGATTCGGCAGGCGATGCGTGCGGGCATCGATCACGACCAGCCATCCTCCGATACCGGCCAGAGCCAGGTGCACGAGGGCCACGAGTACGGTGCGCAGATCCATGTCCGCAGGCTAGAGAACGGTCGCCTGCGGTGCCGGACGGCTGTGGATAACCGCACCGATGACCCGGATCGCGCGTTCTCCACGACCCCTTCTCACGATGTCGGATGTACGAATTAGCGTGATCGAGACGACTTGCTTTATTCGAATATATCTTCGAGGATGGAAACATGGGGATCGGGCTCGAAGCGGTGACCGCGCTCTCTCCGACGGGCGACTCCCGCGCCGGAGAGGTGCTGCGGCTACGCCGTGAGATCAGCAGGATGCAGCGCCGCCGCAGTGACGATGCGCTGCTCCCCCTCGACCCCGCATTCGCCTCGTTGCTGCCGGAGGAGGGACTGCTGACCGGCACCGCATACACCGTCTCCCCCTCGCCGAGCCTGGTGCTCGCCCTGCTCAGCGCCGCCTCCCGCAAGGGGCACTGGAGCGCGGTCGTGGGCATGCCGACCCTCGGCGTGGAAGCCGCGGCCGCCTTCGGCATCGACCTCACCCGACTGATCCTCGTCCCCGAGCCCGCCGACCGCTGGCTCGCCGCGACATCCGCCCTCGCGGAGGTCGTCCCCCTGATCGTCGTCCATCCGGGGAGCCGCGCGCGCGATGCCGACGTCTCCCGCCTGAGCGCACGTCTGCGCGACCGCGGCTGCACGCTGCTGGTCACCGAATCCTCCGCAGGAGAGTGGCCGCAGAGCGAAGGGTCGATCCGCATCGACGGCCCGCACTGGCATGGCCTCGGCGCCGGCTGGGGGCTGCTCTCCGACTGCACGGTCACGGTGACCGCCCGCACCAGGCGCGCTCCCCAGCCCTCCCGTGTGCAGGTGCGACTCCCGGGCAGCCGCGGCCTCGTCGAGGCGTTGGGCTCCGAGCTGCAGGGCGTCGCGCAGGCGCAGCGAGGACCCGAGCTCACCGCACTGCCCTCCCTGCCCCCCGAGGCCTCCCCGCGGAACACCGTCCTCGACCGCGAGCTCTCCCTCTGGGCGGAGGCCGGATGAACGCACCGCTCCGCGTCCTCGTGCTGTGGTTCCCCGACTGGCCGCTGCGTGCCGCTCTCGGCGGACCACCGCCGCACCCGCCCACTGCGCTGGTGCAGGCGAACACCGTCGTGGCGTGCACGGCCTCTGCGCGGGAGCACGGGGTGCGGTCAGGGCAGCGTCGACGGGTCGCGCAAGGACACCTCTCCTCGCTGCAGGTCCTGCCCCACGATGCCGCCCGAGACGAGCGCGCCTTCCTTCCCGTGCTGCAGCTCATCGAGAAGCACGCGCCCGGTGTCGCCCAGCTCCGCCCCGGACTCGCCGTACTGCGCGCGAGAGGGGTCTCCCGCTATCACGGTGGGGAGGCGGAGGCCGCGGACGCACTCGCCGCCGTCCTCACCGAGGCGGGTCTGCCCGAAGTGCGCATCGGCGTCGCGGACGGCCCCTTCACCGCAGAGATCGCCGCCAGAGGGCCTCGGCCCCGCACCGTCGTCCCCGCCGGGCTGTCGAAGGACTTCCTGGCCCCCTACCCCGTGCAGGTGCTGCGAGACGAGCAGATCCCCGACCTCCTGATCAGACTGGGCGTACGCACGCTCGGCGAGTTCACGGCACTCCCGGCGCTCGAGGTGCGAGACCGCTTCGGTGAGCGCGGGGCACGCCTGCATGCTCTCGCCGCCGGCGCGGATTCCCGGCCGCTGACCCCGCGTCCGCCCGATCCCGAGCTCGTGCGGAGCGTGGAGTTCGAGACGCCTCTGGCCGGCGCCGACCAGGTGGCCTTCGCCGTGCGGCAGAGCGCCGACGGGGTACTGGTGGCCCTGGGCGACGCCTCGCTCGTGTGCACCGAGGTCCGGATCGATCTGACCGATGACAACGGAGCGGTGTTCTCCCGCACCTGGCTGCATCCGACCTGCTTCGATGCCTCCGACCTGGTCGACCGCATCCGGTGGCAGTTGGAGGCCTGGGGCGCGCAGAACGCGAAGGATCCGGTCGACGAGGCGCGCGCGTTCGGTGGCATCTGCGTGGTGCGCATCGTGCCCGTCGCCGTGGACGACGCGGCCCATCATCAGCCGGGCCTGTTCGGTTCCGGCACGGATGAACGCCTGCACCATGCCGTCTCCCGCGTGCAGACGATGCTCGGCCACGAGGGAGTGGTCACCGCCGCGCTCTCGGGTGGACGGTGGCTCGCCGACCGACAGGTGCTCACACCGTGGGGAGAGCGGACGGTCGCTCCGCGCGATCCCGCTCGCCCCTGGCCGGGGAGTCTGCCCGATCCGCTCCCCGCCGAGGTGTTCCGTCCCCCGCGCCCCATCGGAGTGGATGCGGCAGACGGCGGCACCATCAGCGTCGATGAACGCGGTGCGCTCTCCGCAGCCCCCGCACGGATCAACGGGAGCGCCGTGCAGGGGTGGGCCGGCCCCTGGCCGATCCATGAGCACCGATGGGCGAAAGACGGAGGGAAGAAGGGCCATCGGCTGCAGATCGTCGATGACCACGACCGCGCCTGGCTGGTGTTCTGCACCGGCGAGCGCTGGTGGGCGGAAGGGAGATACCGCTGATGGGCTGGCACAATCCACCGCTGTCATGGAACGAGCTGGAGCGCACGCTCAGCGGAGAAGATCTCCCGCCGCATCCGACCGCAGCGGAACCCCGTGGGGTCCGCGTCGATCCCGGCCCCGTGAGTCGGCACCGGAAGCGCACCCCGCCCTCCCCGGTCATCCGCCCTGCGGATGCCGTGCCCTACGCCGAGTTGCACGCGCACTCCTCCTACTCCTTCCTCGACGGCGCCTCATCACCGGAGGAGCTCCTGGCCGAGGCTGAACGCCTCGGCCTCACGGCTCTGGCGCTGACGGATCACGACGGCTTCTACGGGGCGGCCCGCTTCGCCGAGGTGGCCGACCTCATGGAGGCACCTCTGCAGACCGTGTTCGGCGCCGAGCTGTCGCTCGAGTTGCCCGCTCCCCAGCGGGGCACCCCCGATCCGCTGGGCGACCATCTGCTGGTCCTCGCTCGCGGCATGGAGGGGTATCACCGGCTGTCGGGGGCCATCACGACCGCCCAACTGCGCGGTGCTGAGAAGGGGCGCCCTGTCTACGACCTCGAGGAGCTCGCGGCGAGCGCGGGCGGACAGTGGACGATCCTCACCGGATGCCGCAAGGGCAGCGTGCGTCGGGGACTGGAGAACGGGGATGCCGAAACCCCCCTCCGTCTGCTCGTCGACCTGTTCGGCGCGGATCACGTCGCCGTCGAGCTCTTCGACCACGGTGACCCGCAGGACACCCGCCGTAACGACGTCCTCGCCGAACTCGCCGGCCGGATGCATCTGCCGGTGGTGGCGACGAACAACGTGCACTATGCGACACCGTCCCGCGCCCCGCTGGCAGAGGCCGTCGCCGCGGTACGGGCAGTGCGCAGCATGGACGATCTCGACGGCTGGCTCCCCGCTCACGGTGGCGCACACCTCCGCAGCGGTGCGGAGATGACCGCGCGCTTCCGGCGCTACCCCGGAGCGATCTCCTACGGCCTCGAGCTGGCTGCCGAGTCGGCGTTCCCCCTGCGCCGGGCCCGCCCTGCCCTCCCACAGCAGGAGGTGCCGGAGGGACATACTCCGATGAGCTGGCTGCGTTCCCTGGTCTGGGAGGCCGTACCCACGAAGTACCCGCGTCTGGACGACGACGGTCGGCGCCGCATCGGCCGCGAGCTCGACGTCATCGAGGAGAAGGACTTCCCCGGGTACTTCCTCATCGTGCACGACATCGTCGCGGAGGCACGGCGACGTGGCATCCTCTGCCAGGGCCGAGGGTCGGCTGCGGCGAGCGCCGTCTGCTACCTGCTGGGCATCACCGCCGTGGATCCGATCCTCTACAGGCTCCCCTTCGAACGCTTCCTCGCGACCACCCGCCAAGAGGAGCCGGACATCGACGTGGACTTCGACTCCCGTCGGCGTGAGGAGATCATCCAGTGGGTGTATCGCCGATACGGGCGCGAGCGGGCCGCGCAGGTCGCGAACGTCATCCAGTACCGGCCGAAGAACGCCGTGCGCGACATGGCCAGGGCTCTCGGGTTCTCCCCCGGCCAACAGGATGCGTGGTCACGGCAGGTCGATGGCTGGAGCACGGGACTGGAGGTCGCCGACGAGCACGACATCCCCGCGAACGTGATCGAGTACGCGGGCGAGCTGTTGAAGGCACCCCGCCATCTCGGCATCCACTCCGGCGGAATGGTGCTCACGGCCCGTCCTGTGGGCGAGGTCGTGCCGGTGGAACATGCGCGGATGGAGGATCGCACCGTCATCCAGTGGGACAAGGACGACGCGGCGTGGATGGGGCTGGTGAAGTTCGACCTGCTGGGGTTGGGGATGCTCGCCGCGCTGCAGCACTGCTTCGACCTGATCCACGAGGCCACGGGTGAGAGGTGGACCCTGGAGACCATCCCGAAGGAGGAGCCCGCCGTCTACGACATGCTCTGCCGTGCAGACTCGATCGGGGTGTTCCAGGTCGAGTCCCGCGCTCAGATCGGCCTGCTCCCCCGCCTGCAGCCGCGGAGCTTCTACGACCTCACCATCCAGATCGCCCTGATCCGGCCTGGCCCCATCCAGGGCGGAGCCGTGCATCCCTTCGTGCGCCGCAAGATGGCGAAGGACCGCAACGACGAGGAGAACCGGGAGCGGGTGGCACGCGGTGAGAAGCCGGTGGATTTCACGATCCCCTACCCTCACCCCGACCTGGAGGACATCCTGAAGCGGACCCTGGGCATCCCGATCTTCCAGGAGCAGCTGATCCAGATGGCGACCGCCGTGGGCGACTGCACGGCCGACGAAGCCGATCTGCTGCGGCGGGCCATGGGCTCCAAGCGCGGCCTCGAGAAGATCGAGAAGGTCAAGGCGAAGCTCTACGCCGGGATGACGAGGCGCGGGCTGGTCGGCGACGACGCCGACCGTATCTACGCGCAGATCCAGGCATTCGCGAACTTCGGCTTCGCCGAGTCCCATTCCCTGTCGTTCGCGTTGCTGGTCTATGCCAGCTCCTGGGTGAAGCTGCACTATCCCGGGGCGTTCCTGGCGGGACTCCTGCGTTCCCAGCCGATGGGCTTCTACTCCGCGGCGACGCTCACCGCCGATGCGCGGCGGCATGGCGTGGAGGTACGGCGCCCCGATCTGCAGACCTCCGGGGCGACAGAGACGATGGAACCGCTCACCGCGGCCACGCCGCGCTCACCCACCGGTCTCGACTCCTGCCTTGCGGATCCGCAGCCGCCCACGCTGCGCTTCAACAGGGATGCTCCCGATGAGGCCGTCGCCCACCGCAGAGACGGCGGGTATGCCGTACGGCTGGGACTCGGCGGAGTACGCGGGATCGGCGCGCCCCTGGCCGAGCGGATCGTCGCCGAGCGCGAGGAGAACGGCCCCTACCGGGACCTGCATGATCTGGTGCGCCGCACGGATGCCACGGCTGCGCAGCTGGAAGCTCTCGCCACCGCCGGAGCCTTCGCCTGTCTCGGACTGGAGCGGAGAGAGGCGATCTGGCTTGCGGGGGCCGCCGCCGAGGACCGAGCTCGCTTCCTGCCGGGCACGACGGTGTCCGTGCAGCCGCCGCTGTTCTCCGATCAGACCAGTTACGAGCAGCTCTCAGCCGACCTCTGGGCGACGGGCGTCTCCACCGACGATCATCCGATGGCGCACTTCCGCTCAGCACTGACGGAGCGCGGGGTGCTCACGGCACAGGATCTGCAGGAGCACGAGGTGGGCCGCCGTATCGAGGTCGCCGGACTCGTCACGCACCGCCAGCGCCCGGCGACGGCCGCCGGCGTCACCTTCGTGAACCTGGAGGACGAGAGCGGT
This sequence comes from Microbacterium saperdae, assembly GCF_006716345.1. Lineage (NCBI taxonomy): Bacteria > Bacillati > Actinomycetota > Actinomycetes > Micrococcales > Microbacteriaceae > Microbacterium > Microbacterium saperdae. The sequence goes on along the minus strand of NZ_VFOX01000001.1, from coordinate 1,379,684 downwards.
CTGGTCAACGTCGTCTGCTCGACCGGGGTGTGGAACCGTTACCGCCGCGTCGCTCGCGACTCTCCCGCGCTGATCATCCGCGGCATCCTGGAGCGCTCACCCGAGGGTGTGGTGAACGTGCTGGCTGACGCTTTCGAGGATCTGCGCACGGGTCTGACCCATCGCTCACGGGACTTCCGATGAGCGAGGCGGCGTCACCAGAACCGCTCGGGCTCCTCGGCCGGAGGGCGATCGCTCCCACCCCAACGGTCGGCCTCCGCCTTCGCCGCGTCCGCCGCCGCATCCGCTCCGCGCAGTGCCACCTTGGCTCCCACCGCGCCCGGCCCGATGGGATCGACGGTGAGGATGGTGCGCGCGCTGCGATCACCGATGATCACGGTGCACTCCAGGACCCGCCCCACCCACCGCGCGAGCTCGCCCCGTGGATCCTCGACGCGCCGGTATCGGACGCCGGTGTCCAGGTCGACCAGAGACAGGAGCACCGGCTCCTGCGTGAGCGGATCGGCCTGCTCGGTCACCTCGACCCGGTGGCCGGAGGGGATGGCGACCTGAGCTGTCCACACGAGCGTTCTGTCCATGTCTCCACCTTAGGAACGCAGGCCGTCGCGGCAAACACCTTGTGTGACGAACACATTTCTCAAAAAAGTTTGTCCCCCAAATGGCGGACAAGACGAAATCGCGATATTCTGCTATGCGTAGCGGGGGCTACAGGCTGAGACCTGGGGAATCGGCCGATGAGAGCAGCGAGATCTTCGCCGCCTCCCCTACCGTCCGGGTTGGGCGGTGCGCCCTCTCGAGAACACGTCTGGGGCGGAAACTCGAGAGGGCAAATCCCCGCCATCTCGCGTCCGTAACCCGTCGGCCGCACGGCGCGCACCGATCTCGGGTCGCCGACATCGTCCGCGGATCCGTCTGCCGATCGTCACGTCGGCATGTCGCCCCGCGCCCGGGCACGAAGAAGAGGAACACGAAGTTCCTCCACTTTCAGGATATCTCCGACAGGGGGGCTTGCCACAAGACCCCCTGTATGGGGCAGGATCGATCCTCGCTCACGCCCTCACCGCCTGAGCGCGAAGGAGACTCCCATGCCCACGACTTTCCTCGACCCGTTCCAGCTGCCGCCCTCTTCACACCGAAAGACGGCATCCGCACTCATCGAAGCCGACCGCGCGCAGTTCCTGCGCATCGCCGACGCCCTGCGCGCGCAGCGCGAAGAGACCGAGGCGCGCCTCCTCACCGCACGACAGACGCATGCCGGCACCGGCAGCACGGCGGTCGATCGCGACCTGGAGATCCGTCGACTCAGCAGCCGACTGCGGCTGCTCGACCGGTTCGGGCTGGACCTCTGCCTGGGGAGGATGACGCCGAGCGACGGCAGCCCGCCGCTCTACATCGGTCGTTCCGGCCTCGCGGCCGACGACGGCACACGCCTTCTCATCGACTGGCGGACTCCGGCGGCCGAACCGTACTTCGCCGCCACGATGGAGGATCCACGGGGAATCTCGTCCCGCCGCCGCTACCGCTGGAGCGACGGTCGCATCTCCGACTACTGGGACGAGGCACTCACGGAAGACGGGTTCGGCGATCCGGACGCACTCGACGACCAGTCCTCCTTCATCGCCAGCCTGGGCTCCGATCGCTCCTCGCGGATGCGCGACGTGCTGTCCACCATCCAATCCGATCAGGACGCGATCATCCGCACACCGTCGCCGGGAGCGCTGGTCGTCGACGGCGGACCGGGCACGGGCAAGACCGTCGTCGCCCTGCACCGCGCGGCGCATCTGCTCTACGCCGAACCGCGCCTCACGCACGGCGGAGGCGGCATGCTGCTCGTCGGACCGAATGCCCAGTACCTCTCGTACGTCGAGGATGTGCTGCCGAGCCTCGGCGAGGACAGCGTCCGACTGAGCACGCTTCGCGACCTCGTGCCGGAGGGGCACGACGCGGTCAGTGAGACGGACCCGCGCGTCGCTCGGCTCAAGGAGGCTCTGGATCCTGGCGCGTTGATCGAGGCGGCGACCTCCGCCTCCGAGCAGCCCCCTCAGCGAGCCCTGAGGCTGGAGTCCCCCTGGGCGGACCTGTGGCTGAGCAGCGAGGAGTGGGCTGAGGCCTTCTCCGCCCCCGACCCCTCCTCCACGCACAACGCAGCGCGAGACGAGGTGTGGGAGGAACTGCTCGAGATGCTCACCGATCAGATCCACGACGAGGACGTGCCTCCGCACGCCGTGAGGCGGTGGCTGCGACAGGACGAGGAGCTCACCGGCACGTTCGTGCGCGCCTGGCCGCTGCTCTCCCCCACGGCGATCGTCCGTCGCCTGTGGAGCGACTCGGAGTTCCTCGGACGATGCGCCCCCGCCCTGACCGCCGCCGAGATCGCCCTCCTGCACAGAGAAGCGGACACGGCGTGGACAGACGCCGACCTTCCGCTCCTCGACGCCGCGCACCGCCGGATCGGCGACCCGGAGGCGACGCGAGCAGAGCATCGCCGACAGGCGGTGATCGCCTCGGCGCAGGAGCAGATGTCGCACGTGGTCGACCACCTCATCGAGGATGACGACAGCGAGATGAAGGTCATGTCGATCCTCAAGGGCCAGGACGCCCGGAACGTGCTCATCGGCGTCGATACTCCTCCGGTGTCCGCGCCGGATGAACTCGCCGGTCCGTTCGCGCACATCGTGGTCGATGAAGCGCAGGAGCTCAGCGATGCGGAATGGCGGATGTTGCTGGCGCGCTGCCCCTCGCGCAGCCTGACGGTCGTGGGTGATCGCGCGCAGGCGCGCCACGGCTTCACGGAGAGCTGGGTGGAGCGACTGGAGCGGATCGGTCTCCGCGACGTGCGGATCGCGCACCTCGGAGTGAACTACCGCACGCCGTCCGAGGTCATGGCGGTGGCAGCCCCCGGCATCCGTGCGGCGATCCCCGATGCGAACGTGCCGGCCTCGGTACGAGACAGCGGCATCCCGGTGCGCGTGACCACGGCATCGGCCCTCTCGGAGATCCTCGCCGAGTGGCTGTCGACGCACACGCAGGGAATCGCATGCGTGATCGGCGACTCGTCGTTCGCGCCCACCCCACGCGTCCGTTCGCTGACCCCCGCAGGCGCCAAGGGACTCGAGTTCGACCTCGTGATGCTCGTGCGACCTGAGCAGTTCGGGGACGGCGTCACCGGCGCCGTGGACCGCTACGTCGCGATGACCCGCGCCACGCAGGAGCTCGTCATCCTGCGGTGAGACGGCTCAGGGTGTCGCTGGGGAGAGGCCGAGCTGGGCGAGCGCGGCACGTGCGTGCCGCCTCGCGGTGGCTTCGCTGGGCGCCGGTGCGAGCCCGAGCAGACGCTGACGATGCGGCTCTCCGAGCAGGAGGGCGAACAGTGCCGATGCGGTGGCATCCTGCCCCTCGGGGATGCGGTCCCTGAGGGCGGCGATGTAGGCACGCGGGCCCTCGTCGTAGAAGCGTCGCGCCAGCTCGGGAAAGGCCGCGGCTTCGATGATCATCAGTCGGTGCAGTCCGATCGCCTCATCGGAGTGCAGCGCGCGCACCATCGTGACCGCCAGCTCGTCCAGGCTGCTTCCGGCGTCGTCGCGGTGGACCGTACGATCCCGCAACCGCTCGACGCTCGCGAGGAAGATCTCGGTGCGGTCGCCGAAGTAGGCGTAGATGGTCCGCTTGGTCACATGCGCCTCGGCGGCGATCTCGTCCAGCGTGACCTGATGGAATCCGCGCGCGGTGAACAGCTGCACGGCGACATCCAGGATGTCATCGCGCCGTTGTGCGCGCTCCGCCTCGGTCGGTCGACCCCGCTTCCGCGGTGCCTGAGCGTGCTCCGCCGCCATACTGCCCCCTCGTGGATCTCTCTCGCCTCTTCCATTCTATAATGAGACGGAATACGTATCATTACTGATGCGCCGTGGCAGCGGCGCAACAGGCGTCCGCTCACCCCGCGGGCGCCCCGTCACACCGGACGAGAGGAACCCGCATGTCCGCGAAAGCCAGAGCTCCCCGCACCTCCACCCGACCGCCGTCGCCTCCGAGCTCCGACGAGCTGTCGCAGGAGTTCTACCGACGGATGGTGATGATCCGCCGGTTCGAGGAACGGGCAGCACGCGCCTACGCCGAGGCGAAAGTCGGGGGCTACTGCCATCTGAATCTCGGCGAGGAGGCGACCGTCGTCGGCGTCATGGGGGCACTGGACGACAGCGACTACGTCTACACGAACTACCGGGAGCACGGCTACGCGCTGGCCCGCGGCATCGCACCCGAACGCATCATGGCGGAGCTGTACGGCCGTAGCGATGGAGTATCGAAGGGGTGGGGCGGGTCGATGCACATGTTCGACATCGCGAGCCGGTTCATGGGCGGCTACGGCATCGTCGGCGGTCAGGTGCCACTGGCGACCGGGACCGCGTTGGCGATCGAGTACCGCGCGGGTACCGAGGCCGTCGTCTGCCTGATGGGTGACGGCACGACGAACATCGGCGCCTTCCACGAATCCCTCAACATCGCCGCACTGTGGGGCCTTCCGATCGTCTACGTCGTGAACAACAACGGGCTGGGCATGGGCACGACGGTCGAGCAGTCCTCCGCCGAGCCGGAACTGTACAAGCGCGCGGCCTCGTACCGCATGCCTTCTGCACGCGTCGACGGCAACGACCCTGCGGCGGTGCACGCGGCGATGCGGGTGGCACTGTCGAGCGCTCGCGCGGGCGTCCCCTACCTCCTGGAGACGATGACCGGACGCATGAAGGGCCACTCGGTCGTGGATCCCGCGCGATACCGCAGTGCAGATGACACCGCGCGGGCGCAGGCCGGTGATCCGATCGCGGCCTTCGCCACGCGGCTCCTCGAGCGCGACCTCCTGACGGACGACATGATCGCCGAGATCGACCGCGAGGCCATCGCCCGCGCATCCGCTGCCGCCGCGTTCGCCGAAGCGAGTCCACACCCCGATGTCTCGACCCTGTTCGACTACACCTACGCCACGGCCGTGCCCAACGACTCGCGTCGCCTCCCTGGCGACGCCTTGTTCCCCGCGCCGCCCCGACCGTCCGCCGCGCACACGGAGGTGATGGCATGAGCGTCATCAGCTACCGCCAGGCGCTCCACGACGCGCTGCGCGAGGAGATGCTCCGTGATCCGGCCGTCTTCCTGATCGGTGAGGAGATCGGCCTGTTCGAAGGGTCCTACAAGATCACCGCCGGCATGCTCGAGGAGTTCGGCCCGCAGCGCGTCCGGGACACCCCGATCGCCGAAGAGGGGTTCACCGGCGCCGCGATCGGTGCCGCGATGGTCGGACTGCGACCGGTCGTGGAGATCATGACGATCAACTTCTCTCTGCTGGCGCTGGATCAGATCGTCAACCATGCCGCGAAGATCTACGGCATGTTCGGCGGGCAGGCGCGCGCGCCGCTGGTGATCCGGACTCCCGGTGGCGGCGGGCAGCAGCTCGGCGCGACCCACTCGCAGAACGTCGAGCTCTATTACGCGTTCGTGCCGGGCATGAAGGTCGTGGCACCGTCCACACCCGCCGATGCGAAAGCGCTCATGCTCGCCGCGATCCGCGACGACGACCCGGTACTGGTACTGGAGAACCTCGCACTGTACAACACCACCGGAGAGGTGCCGGACGACATCGAGCCCGCCGAGATCGGGAGGGCCGTGGTCGCCCGCCCCGGGCGCGACATCACGGTGGTCGCCTACTCGCGCATGGCGATGGTCGCCCGGGAAGCAGCAGAGCGCCTGTCCGATGAAGGCATCGACGTCGAGGTGATCGACCTGCGCAGCCTCCGCCCGCTCGACCGCGAGACGATCGTCGACTCGGTGCGCCGGACGAGCTGCGCCGTCGTGCTGGAGGACGACTGGTTGACGTACGGGATCGGCGCGGAGATCGCCGCGACCATCTCCGACGGCGCCTTCGACTGGCTCGACGCCCCCGTGCGCCGTGTCGCGATGGCGGAGGTTCCGATGCCGTACGCGAAGCCGCTGGAGACCGCGGCCCTCCCCTCCGTGGACGACGCCATCACGGCGATCCGCGAAACTCTCGACGCCGTCGCCCGACGAGCCTGAAAGGTCACCATGATCGACATCCTCATGCCACGCCTGTCCGACACCATGACGGAGGGCGCGATCGCCGCCTGGCGCAAGAAGCCGGGCGACTCCGTATCGCCCGGCGACGTGCTGGTCGAGATCGAGACCGACAAGGCGCTCATGGAACAGGAGGCCTACGACGCCGGAGTGCTCGTCGAGATCCTCGTCGCCGAGGGCGAGAACGTCGCCATCGGCACGCCGATCGCACGACTGGATGACGGCCGCGACGAAGTCGCTCCGTCTCCTCCCGCAGCCGCAGCCGCACCGGCACCCACTCCTGCTCCGGCACCGGCACCTGCGCCCGCGGATGTCGCGCCCGCACGCCGAGCGGCGACCCCACTGGTCCGTCGGCTCGCCCGGGAGCGCGGTGTCGACCTCCGCGATGTCTCCGGCAGCGGTCCCGGCGGTCGCATCGTGCGCGCTGACCTGGAGGCCGTAGGCGCTTCCGCGGTCTACGTGCACTCCACGGCCTCGTCCGCCACGCCTTCTGACGACCGGGACCCGCTGCCTGTGCCGTTCGATGCCGTGCGACAGGCCATCGCGTCGCGGCTCACGACGAGCGCCACGACGGTACCGAGCTTCACGGCCACGGCATCCGCCGATGTCGGGGAGCTGCTGTCGCTGCGGGCGCAGATCAACGACGCGAACGCGGGAGCACCGACGAAGATCAGCGTGAACGACCTGATGGTGCGCGCCACCGCCATCGCGTTGCGGCAGCATCCGGAGATCAACGCCTCCTACGCTCCGGAGGGGCGAGGGCAGACCCTCCTGCACTCCCGGATCCACATCGGAATCGCCGTCGCCTCACCGGCCGGACTGGTCGTGCCCGTGGTGCGCGACGCCGATCGCGCCGCCGTCTCGACCCTTGCCGCGACGACCCGTGAACTCATCGCGAAGGCGGCCGACCGCACGCTGACGACTGCCGAGATGAGCGACGGGACGTTCACCATCAGCAACCTCGGCATGTTCGGCATCGAGCACTTCACGGCGATCATCAACCCACCGCAGGGCGCGATCCTCGCGGTCGGAGGCATCCGCGACGAACTCGCACTGATCGACGGCGAGGTCGTGGAGCGCCGACGCCTGCGCGTGACACTCACGGCGGATCACCGGATCATCGATGGCGCGGCCGCCGCCGGATTCCTCTCGACGCTGGTCGCACTGCTGGAGAATCCGCTGCGGATCGTGACCTGACCGCACGGCCCCCACGGAGAACGTCTCCGCGATGGGCTGAGCGATCGAGCCGGGAACCGCGCCCCGTGGTTCTCGGCTCCCCGCCGCTCCGGGTGCGGAGATCGGCGGAGGTCACGGTTGTGCTGTCAGTTTCCCGGCCCGCCGTCGCTGAACTCGCCGTACTGATAGACCTACGACTAGGCGCGGACCTGTTGACCCTGTTGATGACGATGCCCCTCCCTATCGGAAGGCTCGTCATGTCCCCTATCGGCGGACGCACCCCAGTCGTCGCTGCCTCTTTGCTCGCGGCACTCGTTCTCCTCTCCTCCGCCTCGTCGGCGAACGCCGCGACGACCATCGACGGCCCTATCGACCTCGGAACGGCGACCCCCTTCGCCGTCCTTGCCGCGTCGGCCGTCACCAACACCGGACCGTCGGTCCTCAACGGCGACGTCGGGCTGAGCCCCGAGACGGCCGTGACCGGCTTCCCACCTGCCGTCGTGAACGGAACGCTGCACCAGACCGATGCGGTCGCCGCTCAAGCGCAGGCCGACCTCACCACGGCGTACAACGTGGCAGCGGGACTGACTCCGCTCACCTCCGGCCTCGGCGATCTGACGGGCGCATCGCTGACTCCTGGCGTGTACTCAGGCGGCGAACTCGCATTGACCGGCGCGCTGACGCTTTCCGGCACGGCCGAATCCGTCTGGATCTTCCAAGCCGCCTCCACCCTGACGATCGGCTCGGGCGCGATCATCACCCTGACCGACGGCGCCAGCGCCTGCAACGTCTTCTGGCAGGTCGGCAGTTCCGCGACGATCAGAACCGGTGCGCAGTTCGTCGGCACCGTGATGGCGGATGTGTCCGTCACCGCGCAGACGGCGGCGACGGTGACAGGCCGCCTCCTCGCCCGCACCGGTGCCGTGACGCTCGACACCAACACGATCACCGCGCCGACGGGTTGCACCACAGCGCCCGGCACCGTGCGGACGAGCCCCGCGATCACCTCTGCCGCGCCGCCGAGCGGGGTGGTCGGTACCGACTACTCGCACACGATCACCTCGTCCGGCACGCCGACGTCGACGTACACCGTCGGTTCCGGGTCGCTCCCGCCAGGGCTGACGCTGAACGAGACCACCGGTGTCCTCAGCGGCCAGCCGACGACCTCGGGGACGTACACCGTCACCGTCGTCGTGACCAACGGCACGCAGCCCGACGCCACGGTCACGTACGAGCTCACGGTCGCCCCCGCGGCGATCTCCGAAGGGCCGGCGGCCCCGGCACCCGGTTCGGGAGACACGGGCTCTGGCGATCAGCTCGCCGAGAGCGGGGCCGAGGTGGGGCTGTCGCCGATCCTCGCTGTCCTCGCGCTCATCACGGGTGGGCTCATCATCGCGATGTCGCGGGCTCGTCGCTCGCGATCCGCCGCCTGAGCGGGTTCGAATGCGGGTCACGAGGGCGTGATGCGCGCGACTCGCTCGCCAGCACCACGCCCACACCTGCGCCGCACAACACGAATCCGATGAGGGTCACCACCGTGAGCTGCTCGCCGAGCAGGAGCGCTCCCGCCGCTGCCGTGGCGGGAGCGACCAGGAACAGCAGCGCATTGAGCGCGGTGATCCCGACACGACGCAGCAGCCACCAGTAGAGGCCGTACGCGGCGAGAGTCGGGAAGGCTGCGGAGAACGCTGCGGCGATCCAGAACGACCCGGATGCCGGCGGCACGAGCGCTCCCGCGAACGCGGCGATCAGCAGGAGTGCCACGGCGGTCACGGTCACGTGGATCGCGAGCGTCAGGAGGACTCCGGTGTGCACCGCGGAGCGCCGCTGGAGGAAGGTGCCGATGATCAGGCAGACCATCGCCAGCGCCGGCAGCAGGTACGCCGAAGGCGGAGCATCGGAACCGCCGAGTTGTGAGCGCACCACCAGCAGGACGCCGAGCGCACCGAGCACGAGGCCCGCCCACTGCGCCGCGCGCACGCGGAGCCCCAGCAGCGGCCCGACGAGCATCGCGACGACCAGGGGCTGCACGGCATCGATCAGCGCCGTCGTACCGGTGGCGACACCGGCCGCGACCGCCGCATACACGGCGGCGCAGTAGCCGAACTGCGCGAAGATGCCGATCAGGGCCTGACGGCGCATGTCAGCTCGGGGCACGCCTCGCGCCGCGCCCGATGCCAGCACGACGACGATCAGCACCACCGCGAGCGGCACGAACCGCCACACCAGCAGGGTCAGCGGAGAGGCATCGGTGGCGATGGCCGGCACGAGGAAGCCGGAACTCCAGGTCGCGACGAAGGCCGCGGAGGCCAGGATGGTGACGCCGAGCCGAAGTACACCGATCTGTTTACTCATTGGAACGACTATACAGGTTGGTATACTCGACGCATGGCCACCTCCGTTCCCGAGCTCGCCCCGCTCACCCCCGGAGCCTCGCGTGTGCTCGACGCCGCCTCGCGCCTGTTCTACGAGCGCGGCATCCACGCGGTGGGCGTCGACACGATCGCCGAGGCCGCCGGCGTCACCAAGAAGACGCTCTACGACCGATTCGGTTCGAAGGAGGCGTTGGTCGTCGCGTACCTGCAGCACAGGGACGCGAAGTGGCGCGTACACGTCGCCGATCACCTGTCGCGCGTGGCGACCCCGGGCATCCCCCGCGTGCTGGCGATCTTCGACGCCGCGATCACGTGGTCGGACGAGTACAGCCCGAAGGGCTGCAGCGCGATCAACGCGCGCGCCGAGATCGGCGACGGGCACGACGGGCACCCCGTGTTCCCCGAGGTGGCCAGGCAGAAGGCATGGCTGCTCGACGTCTTCACCGACCTCTGCCGGGAGGCAGGAGTGACGGATGCCGCGTCGATGGCGCGGGCGATGATGCTGCTCTACGAAGGTGCCATCGTCACGGTCGGGATGGAGACGTTCGCGCAGCCGTTCCAGGTCGCGCGCGGTCTGGCGCGCGGGTTGCTGGAGAACGCCGGGGCGTGAGGCGGGTCAGGTCTCTTCCGCCGACTCCCGCGCCGGCCGCGCAAGGATCAGGATCCGTCGCAGGTGCATCGCCGTGAGCACGCCAGGCCCCATCGAGCGGTGCACTTCGATCGTGCGGTCGTCCACGGTCTCGAGCAGGTGCCGCAGCGCGCGAGCCGCCTGACCCCGGGCGAGGTGCGCTTCTGAGGTGTCGTCCGCACCGAACGCGAGGGCGTCGGCGACCGCGTGGCACGCTGCGGTCAGAGGATCCGGGAGGACGGGGTCGAGTTCGATGGCAGCAGGGCGTTCCCAGATCGTGTCGGCGACAGCATCCGAGATGTCACGGATGTGGTGCGCGATCGCATCCAGCGCATCCATCTCGGCCCAGACATCACGCGGTCGGGCGCGGGTGAGCAGGGCACGCGGATTGCCGCGGCGGCTGTCGTCGGCATCCGCCAGGGCCGTGCGGATCTCCCGGGTGGTGTCGGCGAGCGACGCCGCATCATCCGCCCACTGGTCGCGCTCGGGCGGCCAAGACGCGGAGATCGCGTCTCCGATGTCGTGCAGGTGCGTCGCGAGGTGCGCGCGGAAGGCATCGACACGTGCCGCGGCCTGCGCGGTGAGCGGCGCCGGAGCGATCAGCACGTTGACGAGCAGGCCGATCGTCACGCCCACCGCGGTCTGCACCAGGTATCCGAGCGAGTAGTCATCGGCGTTCTGGCCTCCGATGATGAGGACGAACAGAGCGGCCATCGGCACGTACTCGCGGCCGGATCCGAACCATCCGGTCCCGGAGATGAGCACGGCGAGACCGACGACGACGGGGATCGTCCACCAGTTCGGCCCGACCGTCAGGATGACGAGCGTCGCCAGTCCGATGCCGGCAGCGAGCCCGAGGATGGTCTGCAACCCGGAGCGCACCGACCCCATCAACGTCGGATACATGCTGATCAGCGCCCCGAGCGGTGCGTAGTACGGATAGTCGTCCACGACGCCAGGCATGTGCGGTGCCACCCACCATGCGAGCCCCACCGCCAGCGCCGTCTTGGCGACAAGGAGCAGCCGAGCCGGTTCCGTCGCCTGGCGTGCCGCTCGTCGGATGGCGGACGCGTGAGCGCGCACTCGTCCGCGCGATGCAGTGTCTGTCATGCGTGTCGCCTTCTCTCGATACAGGTGGGCTGCTCGTCGGCCGGATGGCACGAGCGCCCCACCCTACGGGGCGAACATCAGTGCGCCGATCGGGTTGACAGCGGCGGATGCGGGGCGCGCCGGCCGCCACGGACTCGAGCCCCTCGCCGACTCGCAGAGGACTCCGCGTCACCCCGCGATTGCCCACGCGTGGGCGGGATCGGCGACGAGGAGCCGTGACACCGAGTCGGGATCCACCGTCTCCTACAGGCGCGGGGCCACACTCGAGAGCAGGGCCGCGGGGCCGTGGCGCTCGCAATCGTCGTGTCGGCCCTGAGAAGGAGCTGGTCTCGATGCCCGCGATCGACGAGCATCGTGATGATGTGCGCCAGGCGGTCGGCGCCGAGGGGATGACGAGGCGAGGTCGTGTCGAGACAGACCCAGGCACCCGAGTCCGCACACAGGCTTCGCAACCCGTAGAGCTCTGACGCGGAGACACCATCCCGCATCCCGTGCCCTCAGGTGGGGATCCGCCCTAGTCTGCGCGAGCGATCCCCGACGCTCGCAATTGCCGGATGTAGCGGAGGTCGTCGCCGGCGCGCGCACCATGGGTGTCGGCGATGAGGGTCACGTCTTCCCAATCGGATCGGACGAGTTCCTGGAGAGCGATTCTGAGCGAAGAGCGTCCCGGATCGATTGCACGCCAGTCGAGAGTGCGCGCGGCCTCGGCAGTGACGACGGCCTGGAGTTCGGGGTTGCGGCGGATGAATCGTGACGGGTATCCGCGGATGGTGATGTCCCCTGTGGCGTCCGTGAGGTCGAGCATCCACTCGGGGTCCTGCATGCGTTCGCGGTGCCAGCGCGCATAGCGAGCGGTCGTCTCGGTGTCGGGGTCGTCGAGGGTCGGGTTGAGGATCAGTCCGCGCACGCGTCCGCGCAGCGTGACGCGGCGGAGTTCGCAGCCGAAGAGGAACCCGGAGCCATGCGGGCAGCGCAGACCATCGACGGTGACGTCTTCGAGCACGGCGCCGTTGAGCGAGCTGGATTGCAGTTCGAGGTCGGTGATCTGCACGCGCGAGATCCGGGGGCGCTCGTGGCGGTGCGTGGCTCGGGCCGCGACGCAGTTCTCCAGGGTGATACGTCGACCGGTCACAGCAGCCAGTTCGTCGCCCGGTTCGAGCCGGTGGTCACGATAGACGGTGCGCGGCGGATTCCGGCGGGCACTCTTCTTCCGCAGATCCGCGGCCGATTCGTTCGCCATGAGCACCAGCTCGGCGAGGGGCAGAGAACCCGAATCCGAGACGCGAGGAATCAGCCCCGGCATCACTGTGAGGGTGCGGGCGCGTCCGATGTCCGGCCCCACAGCGATCACGCCGTCACTGACGACGTGCGCGCTGTTCAGTCCGAGCGGGAAGTCGACGGAGGTGATCTCCGAGAGATCCTCCGAAGAGAGCACGAGGAGGCGCTGGGGAGCCGACTCGCGGATCTGCGTGGCGGCGACCAGCAGCTCCGGCCCGTGATGCAGGAGACGGGCAGCGCCTGCTCGCGCAGCCCCCTCAGGAATCGTGTCCTGCGGATGCGGACTCCGACGCCTCCGCTTCCACAGGGTCATCGTGGACAACGAGACCAGCGATTCCATGGCCGCGGCGGAGTTCCCGACAGCGACCACGTCGTCTCCTTCGCGGCGGAGGAAGGTGTTGTACTTGCCGATCCCCGCGGTCAACCGCCGAGTGGTCTCCACGGCGGTCACGTCGATCTCGGTCAGAGCGTGGTCGGTCAGCACCAGCGCACGGTCACCGGAGAGGACGAGCGCGTCGCGCAGCATCCCGCGGAGCCCCGGCAACATGCGCCACTGCCCGGTGTGCAGGTCGAGCATGCCGAGTCGGTGCGTCGCGCGGCCCTCGACCCAGGAGGTGAGCAGGATGCGACTGTCGAGCACCACCGTGGCCGTGGGGAAGTGATGCGGTGCATCTTCCGACACCGGAACGTGAAGCTCCTGCACGTCAGCAGGCGTCTCTGTTGGCCGGAATCCCACGGGTCACAGAGTATCGCAGCCGCGCTTTCCACGTTCCCGGCGCACCCGCACGAGATCCCGTCAGCGATCGACGGTGAACCACGCCGTGGGGCCATTCGTGAGCGACGGCGCCGCCCTCGCCCCGAAACGGGATGCGGCGTCTGGCCAGGCGACGAAGTTCCTCTCCGCGCGACGCGCGGTGTCACCGGTGAGCGGGTCGACAGCGAACACGCCCGTCCCGCCGGCGCGCACCAGGTTCGTCAGTTCACGGATGTACTCGGCGGTGCGAGCGTCTTCGGTCGGCACGGATGCCCGCACCTCGCCGTTCCGCAGGCTGTCATCCTCGGAACGTGACCGCACGAGGCTCGCGAGACCGGAACCGACGATCGCGTACACCCACCCCCGACCGGACGGGTGACGCACCACATAGTCACGATGAAAGGTGCTCTCGGAGATGATGCTCGTATCCACGAGTGTGACGTGAGGGCCCGCGCACTCGCTCAGTGATGAGCGAAACGTCGGGAGGGGTGTCTCGGGTTGTTGAGAGGCGTCGACGAACCTCACCGCGGGGAGACTGGTTCGCACGGCGTCGCTGAACCGTGCTTCATCCGCGGGCGTCATGAAGACGCAGAGCCGATGGAGCTTCGACGGCGTGCTCATGACACCAGCGGTGATGTGATCTTGGCCGCGCGGTACGACTGCCTATCCTTCGTGGCACGCCACCGACGCCAGTGCTTCGTCGACATCCGGAAAGGCAGATGCTGCTGCACGTGAGCGGCGGCATCGTGCAAGCGATCATCGGCGGGAAAGGCGAGCCAGAGCGAGAGCGAGGAGGCGGTCGTGCCGAACGTGGCACGCACCCCGGACGTACCGAGGAGGCGCCCGTAACCATCTACCGCGAACCGGCCGAACGCATCGGCATCGATCCCCTCGTACGACGTTCCTGTCTCGGGGTCGATCAGAGCCACCTGCGCGTTCCAGACCAGCGAGGCCAGCGGATGACCGTGGCCGGTCACCGCTCCGGAGTCAGCACCGCTGAGGGCGTCGAGCGTGGCATCGACGTCCTCTGAGCGAACCCGCCACTGGGTGTGCGTGCGCTGGCGACTCTGCGGTCCGCCGAAGTGCGCTGCCGCGAACGATTCGAAGCGGCCGGTGACGTCGGGCGGGCCTCCGGCCCAGAGTTGGAAGGACATCTCCGGCGCACCGACGGTCAGCACGGTGGCATCGACGAACGCCTGCACGCGCTCGGCGGCCGCACGGGGATTCTTCGTGCGGAGCGAGTGCGCACCACCCGCCGAGGCCGGCAATCCGTCGTAGGTCACGACCTCCTGATTCGATGTCACCCCTCCATTATCCCGACCACCGGGACGCACCTGATGCGCGCGCAGGCATTGCGGGACCGGCGCGCCGCGGCCGGAAGGACGACAGCGCGCGCCGGTAATCTGGTCGTGGCGACGACGACAGCCGACGGATTCAGGGGTGAGCGGATGAGTGTGTCAACGACGAAGCGGACCATGGTGTTGCACAGCGCGCACCAGGACCAGTTCGATGTGCCGGACAGGGACCTCGTCTTCTACGACCAGCCCTACGACACCGAGCATCTCTCTCGCGTCACCGATGTGCACCTGTGGTCTCCCCTCGAGGGGCCCATCGATCGTCTCCCCGAGATCATCACGGCGATGACGAATCTGAGATCGCTCAGCATCGGCCCAGGAAAGGTCCTCCCCACCGTCGTCACCGAACTGCGGCAGGGCGATCTCCCTGACAGCCTGGAAGAGCTTTCGGTGCACATCAGCGATCGGACCCTCGTGTGGCCGGATGTCGTGGTGCCGAACCTGAAGACCCTCTACGTCGGCGAACCCTTCCGTTTCAAGAACGAGCACTTCCCCCGGCTCCGCGCTCTCTCCCTCTACCCGCAGAGATCTCTGAACAATGTGCGGCAGGCGCTCGAACTCCCGCTGGAAGAATTGAACCTGTTGAACGTGCCCACGGACGAGGAGATCTTCCGTCTCGTCGAACCGGTCGGGCTTCGCCGTCTCGGACTGATCGGTGGACGCACGCTGACAAGCCTCACCGGGATCAGCGCGCTCCCCCAGTTGGAGTCGTTGCGCCTGAAGAACCTCACCTCTCTGGGGGACATCTCGGAGCTCGCCACTCTGCAGCAACTCGAGATCGTGAACATCCAGTACTGCAAGAAGATCACCGGTATCGCCGCCATCAACGACCTCCCCCGACTGCGCAGGCTCACCCTGGTCGGATGCGGGACCATCGGCCTCGAAAAGATCGAGGCGAAGTTGTCGACACTGGATTGGGCCAACACCGGCGCGACGTGGTGATCGTCTGCCCGAAGAAGCTGCTCGGCAGCCTGGGGGCATGACGGAACTCTTCCGAAGTGCCATCAGATGCCTGCAGGGCGCCGGGTGGGCGTACGAGCCGTCGACGTCCGCGGAAGACGGAATTCCCGCCGCGCTGCACACCGCACCCGAGACGGTGATCCGCTGGGCGTCCTCGTTCTCGGTGCTGTCGAACTCAGACGACACCGTGTGGTTCCTGTCCCGTGACGACTACTCGACCGACGCCGAGGGCGCGTTCGCGTGGAACGAGTGGGAACAGCTGAGCCTCCAGGCGACGACATCGGATGACGAGGCGGCCACGGTCTCCCGATTCTGGAAGCGTCACCTCCCTATCCTGCTTTCCGTTCGCAACGGGTACGAGTACGTGGCCGTGCGCGACGACGGAGCAGTCGTCCACGGGACGGAGCCCGAGTTCGAAGAGGCGGTCGTCGCGTTCTCTCACTTCGAGGATCTGCTGAGGTACATCAGCGCATGGCCAGCCCGGCGCGAACAGGTCGTCGACAGGTTGCTGTTCGATGCCGCCGGCAGTTGACGGGAAGCGCTTGCGGCGGTTCGAGAGCGCGGATGGCGTGCCGCTGCTCGCGCGAGAAGAGAGCTCAGTCCGTCGAGGCTCGAGGTGAATCAGCGCCGCGCAGGAGCTGTCGCACTCCCCGCTCGTATCGTCGGTCTTCGTCCGGCTCGAAGATGCGTGCGGCCACCCGCAGCATCGTCGGTCTCTCTGCGTTGAGCTGCTCGAACAGGCTACGGCGGTCGACCTGATGGGGTTGATCGACAGCGGACTGCTGTTCGATGACGGACCCCACCGTGAACCGCACCAGGTTGAACCAGGAATCCAACGCATCACCGGGATCGTCGACGCCGCTGCGCAGGAGCAGAGGCACGGCCGCTTCGCTGAGGTCGAGGACGTGCGGCCCGAGCGCGAAGGTGCCGGCGAAGACCCTGCCGCCGTCGCGATGGGCGAGCAACGACGTGCGGAACCGAGCCAACAGCGTGACGAGCTGCTCGGAAGGATCGCCGTCGCCGACCGCGACATCTCCCATCTCGGCGACGATCGCATCCGCCATGGCCTCGAGGAGATCCTGTTTCGAGCGGAAATGCCAGTACAGAGAGGGCGCCTTGACGTCGAGACGGGTGGCGACGGCTCGCATGCTGACGCCTGCCTCGCCCCCTTCATCGAGCAGGTCCAGCGCGGCATCGACGATCTCTTGACGGTCCATCTGCATCCCTCCGCTTGACAGCCTAACACTGTTAGAGCAATACTCCCGGTATGACTAACGATGTAAGGGAACAGGTTTCTGGCTACGACATCGCCGTCGTGGGAGGCGGTCCGGTGGGCTTCTGGTTGGCCGCCGAAGCGAGCCTGGGCGGAGCGCGCGTCGTGCTGCTGGAGCGACGACGGAAGCGGGTCACCCAGTCTCGCGCGTTGACGATCCACGGGCGCACGCTGGAGACCTTCGGATTGCGCGGACTCTCGTCGCGTTTCCTGGAAGTCGGGCGCCCGATGCCGACCTGGCACTTCGCCGGCCTGGATACGCGCCTGGACTTCTCATCATTCGATTCGCCGCACCCGTTCACGCTGTTCATCCCGCAGTCGCGCACCGAGGCCATCCTCGAGGCACACGCGCTCGAGGTCGGCGTCGAGGTGCGGCGCGGCGCGCTCGTCACGGCGGTGGAAGACCGCGGCGATCGGGTCGATCTCGCACTGGAGGACGGCACGGCGGTCTCGTCGCGGTGGGTGGTGGGCACGGACGGTGCGCGGAGCATCGTGCGTCGAACCGCGGGGATCGACTTCCCGGGGCTGCCTGCCACGGACTCCATCGCGATGGGTGATGTCGTACTCGACCTTCCTGCCGGCGCGCCGCTCGGTGGCGGCCAGAACGAGTTCGGTGGGGCGAACATTATCCCGTCCGGCGACGGCGTCCATTCGCGGGTCATCGTCTTGGACACCGCGCGCCGTCACGTACCGCAGCATGAGCCCCTCACCCTGGACGAGCTGAGCGAGTCGCTGCGACGGACCACCGGCAGCGACTTCGGCGCGCGCGACGCTTCCTGGCTGACCCGCTTCACCAACGAGACCCGGCTTGCCTCCACGTACCGCGCGGGCAGGATCCTCCTGGCCGGAGACGCCGCACACATCCACGCACCGATGGGCGGTCAAGGACTGAACGTGGGAGTGCAGGATGCGATGAACCTGGGCTGGAAGCTCGCACTGACCGCGACCGGCCGCGCTCCCGAGTACCTCCTCGACACCTACGAGAGCGAGAGACGACCCATCGGAGAACGACTGTTCGCCAACACTGTCGCCCAGTATCAGCTCGTATCCACCTTCACCCCCGCGAACGCCTCCCTCCGCGAGGTCGTCAGCGGCCTGCTCGCGGTTCCGGAGGCCAACCGCGCCATGGCCGGAGAGGTGTCCGGCTTCTCGGTCTCCTACCCCGAGCCGCTGGCTGCGGAGGCGGAGGCGGATTCCTGGGTGGGACGACGGATTCCCGACCTGCCGCTGACCGACGGATCATCGGTGCACCGCGCACTGTCCGACGGACACTTCGTCCGCGTGAGCGTGCCGGGTCATCCTCCCCTCTCGATGCCCGCGGTTCTCAGCAAGGCGCCGGTTGTCGATGTCCAGGCGGTGCGAATCCGCGCCGATGACCTTCCCCCGGCCGGGTCGATCATCGTCCGCCCCGACGGATACGGCCTCTCTGGTATCAGCGGCGCTCCGACGGCAGACGGAACCCACCGATGACCGCCCACCGGTCGAACCCCGCCGCCCTGCACGGGGCGCCCGGGTTCACCAGCCAGATCGTCCGGGCGACCGGACCGCTCGCCTTCATCTCCGGGCAGGTCTCCCAACGGGTGGATGGCACGTGGGCGGGGATCGGCAGCCACCGGGAACAGGCGGAGCAGATCGCACGAAACATCGACGTCACGCTCGATGAACTCGGCCTCTCCCGAGACGCCATCGTGAAAGAGACCGTCTATGTCGTCGACTATGACCCCGCGCTGCTCCTCGACGTCGTCGGTCCGCTTCGCGACGGGCGCAGCGAACCGCCCGCAAGCACGCTGATCGGCGTCCACGCCCTCTTCGCACCCGAGGCACTCATGGAAGTGGAACTCGTCGTCGACCTGGAGCCATGACCGCACGCTGAGCGGTCCTCCACTGCCGACACGAATCCGCCCCTTACCGAATGACTGCCGGAGCACCCGCATGCCCACATTTCCCGCGCTGGTCGGCACGCTCGCCCAGACACTGAGCGGCTACTCCGCCCACGTTCTCGATATCGCGGCGCCCGCGCCGGGTTTCCTCGACATCGAGTTCCGGGCGAGCCCACCCACAGGAGGCTGGCAACCCGGTCACGAGATTCAGATCATGGTGACCTCAACCCAGGCACGTCGTTACACCGCCTACCGCGTCACCGGGCATGACCGGCTCGGCATCCTCGTCGCTCTCGACGCCGACGGACCAGGAACCGCCTGGGTACGCCGGCTGCGCAGAGGAGAAGACGTGACGTTGGTCGCCACCAAGCACCGACCGCTGCGACTTCCTCCCGCCCCACGCCTCATCCTCGGCGACGGGTCAGCACTCGGCACCATCGACGCCTACGCTCGCGCCGTTCCGTCATCGATTGTGGCGCTCGAAACCGCTCCGAGTTCCGTTGCTGCGTTGCGGGAGAGATGGCCCCAGTTTCAGCTCCTCCCCGGCCGCACGGAGCCGGGAACCGCGATACAGGCGTGGCTCGAAGAAGCTGTCGCGGACGGCCGCCTCAACGGAATCCACGGCGCGCTGCTCCTCGGACACGCCGGCTCCCTTCAGCAGCAGCGCCGGATGCTCGTGGGCCACGGACTCCTCGACCGCCGAGCCGTCACGACCAAGCCCTACTGGGCGACCGGACGGGCAGGGCTGTGATGCCGTATGCGAATGGCTGAAAAGCTTGCTGCCGGACACGACAAAGCCCTGATGAGATTGATGTCTCATCAGGGCTTTCTGTGTCGGGCTGACAGGATTTGAACCTGCGACCCCTTGACCCCCAGGTAGACGGTTCGACCGGATTCCTTGATTTTCCGGGCATCTCTGCCCCTCAGAGGACCCCATCTCACGTCATGGATTGCACGGTTTGCATGCATCAGGTCCCGGCGAGGTCCCGGCTCTTGGTAGTCGCCCACAGATTCTCTAGAGTTTTTGCGGAGTTGGTGGCATCGTTTTCACCCCTCAGTAAGGTGCGTGCCGACGTCGGCACACAGGCAGGTCGAGCCGGCACCGGGGCGCCAGGGCACGGGCGTCCGAAAAAACCGAGACTCTCTCCTTCACTACGCTTTGTGTCCGCCGGTCCGGCTAACCTGAGCGCATGCCCGACGCACCGAAAGCCTTCATAAGCCACGCCAGCGAGGACAAGGGACGGTTCGTGACCGAGTTCGCCACTAACCTTCGAGCCGCGGGAATAGACGCGTGGGTCGATGAGTGGGAAATCCGAGCAGGCGACTCACTCGTCGACAAGGTCTTCGCGCACGGCATCGACAAAGCGGACGTCTTCATCGTTGTTCTGTCGAACACTTCGATCACCAAGCCGTGGGTCGCTGAGGAGCTCGACGCCGGAGTGATCCGACGGATTCAAAGAGGGACACGCATCATCCCCGTTTTGATCGACGACGTGGAAGTGCCACCCGCGCTGCAGCATCTGCGCTACAGCTCCCTCGCGTCGCTCGGGCCGCAGGGGGTCGTCTCAGACATTTCCGGGACGCTGTTCAGTACAGACGTCGCGCCTCCACTCGGAGCTCCGCCAGCCTACTCACGCCGCGCACCGAAGCTCTTACCAAACCCCGTGGACGATGCCGTGATGAACGCGACTGTCGACATGATCCTCGAGAACGGCGCTGGATCAGTCGGCTCGAGGCAGCTGCTTGAGCGGCTAGCTGATCTCGACCTGAGTCATGAGCTTGTTGAAGAGGCCATCTCCTCCCTCGCTGACCAGAGACTTGTTGAGGTTTCGAGGTCCTTTGGCGGAACGACAATCACAAGGCTGCGTCCGAGAGTCTGGTTGGCGGTTCTGAGGAAACGAGGGATCGATGTCGACGGGCTGCACGACGAGCTCCTCACGCACTTCGTCAATCACGGTTCGTCGGGCGGCTTCGACGAGACAGATCGTGAAACACTTCACGCGCTCGTATCAGTTCTCGAGATGGAGCGCCTCATCGGCCGTGTGACCACGACACTCGATGGCACCGCGCACGCTCAGGCAACAGTGGCCGGGCAACGCGCCGCGAGAGCGCTCTAGCGGTGCGTCGAGGAGAGGGAACATTGCACCACGACGAGTCTTGACACAGCTGTCGGCGCGTGCGGAGTTCCGGCCGCTGCCTTCCGCGACCCGGCGCCTCCAGAGTTTTTCGAGATCCTTGGCTGACTCCTGGCGGTCCACGGAAGGATCAATTACCTGCAAGACCGCATCGCTCACCTGCCGTCGGACGAGACGACAGGGAAATAGAAGATCGAGCAGTTGCACCAGATGTCGCGAGGAGCAAGCACATCGGAATGCCATCCCGCACCCGCTCTGGATGTTCAGTGCCCACGCCACTGCCCCCAAAGTCGCTCTAATCCTCCACTGCAAGAGCAGAAAACAGACCGCGGGAGCCGTCGCGACTGTCTCGATCGTCGATGTGCCAGAAAGCGATCGCGAACAGGATGTCGGACAGTACACGCTGAACGATTTGATAGACCTCCTACAGAGCACCGTAGCGACTACGCAGATCGGCGAGTGAGCGTACGCCGGGGTCATGCTCAAACGAGCCGCGCAGCCGAGCGACCTCGACACACGCTCGGGATAACGCTGTGTGGGCAAGGGCTTGAGCTGTCGCTCTTTCTGCAAGCTCCCGAGCGGCGAGATCTCGCTGGTCAGCCTCGGTGACAGCAGCGCCCACGAGCTGACAGAGCAGCAGCCACGATCCGAGCACCTCGCAGTCTTGAAGCGATCCCACGCATCGAAGATCGGCTCCCGCCGGTGACGGCGTTCCGTCGAAAGAAGTTCAAGACCGAGTTCAGCCCGCACTCGTTCGAGACGCCGCCGGATGAAGCGGTCCACACTACGACATCGCGAAAGGCGAGCGGGTCCTTGATAACGAGTCGCATGCGCTGAGGTGACCCAGCAGAATACTGAGGAAGAAATCCTCCGCCGCGTGCCGGCATCTGAGACACGCTTAGCGCTGCTTGAAGGCGACGAAGCCTGCCCCCGGTCTCTCGACCCGATCTCTCGCGCCCCGATGTTGGCGAGTCCGTGACGGGCTCGTCTCCACCGATTTCTCCACGCGCGAGCTGTCCGACACTGTCGATAGTGTTACAGCGTCTGAAGAGGAGATCCATGGGTGAGGTGCTCAAGAAGCAGTATGCGCTTCAGAGTGATGGGCCGAAGATTCCGCAAGGCAATCAGTCCACCGTCGTGCGTGCGTTTGATCTGAAGGCCTTCGACTACGTGGCGGTGAAGTTCATCCAGCCACGGCGAGACGAATTCGCCAAGCGGATGTTCGAGCGTGAGACCGAAGCCCTCCAGCGTCTGTCTCACCCAAACATTATCGGGATTCGGGATTCGGGAGTCGATGACACCGAGACCCCCTACGTTGTGCTCGACTGGGTCGACTCCAGTCTCGATCAACTGTTGTTGGAACGCAGTTGGGACCGCTGGGACGACTTCTACATCAACATGTTCCGGCCGATCGTCTCCGCGATCTCGTATGCGCATCTCAACAACATGGAGCATCGCGATATCAAACCGGCCAACATCCTTGTCGACGCTGAACAGCGCCCCCTTGTCGCCGATTTTGGGATCGCTACGGTCCAAGCGTCGGGTCCGCCCAGTACCCACACGGTCAGACGGTTCCGTTCGGTCCCTTACGCGCCGCCCGAGGAAGAGACGCGTAGACCGTACGTTCGCGACGTCTTCAGCCTCGGGGTGCTCGCCATCCGATGCATGACAGGTGGACCAATCTCTGACTATGACCAGATCCGGCCTGCACTGATTGCCGCGAGCGTTCCTGACGGCGTCCGCGACATACTCGCACGCTGCGTCGACTTCGATCCCAACCTGCGGCCGTCGTCGGCCACGGAGCTTGAGGGCATCCTCGAGGATGCCTGGCACCTGATAGCGGACGACGCCGGGAAACGTCAGAACACTCTCTGGCTCAGTCTCAGCAGTCGCGCACGTCAGGACCTGGAACAACGCGCGCCGGGGGCAACAGCAGAATCAGTGGTCGCCCAGGATCTCGAAGGAGCCATCCACGCCGAGTTCGGGATTCAAGAGTCAGGGGCACCTGATCGCTCCTGGATGTTCCTCTACGGCGCCTCTTACCGATTTTCGCTATCGGCTCCTCGGCGAGACGGTGACCCACTTACGATCAGCGCGGCCTCCCATCGGGACTTCGAAACGATCGAGCGAGAACGTCGCCGGTCGGTTCAGCTTCCAGCCGTCTTTCGATGGGAGTTGAGACGACCCACAAATCCAGCCGCGGCAGTGCGTGGATGGCAGGCGCTGCAACGCCTACTCGAAGCCCATCTCGACGCCCGGCTCTCCCCACACGCGGACACAGAAGTCAACGAGCTGTTCGATCTGTGGAGCCGCATCCTCGATGCCCGCGCCGAACTCGCGCGTGGGTCTGCCCAACCCATGGCATACCGACACTGCGGACAAGTGGAACGCCGGGTCACCTTCGCACTCCTGAATGAGCCCGACATCGACCTCGTGGGCACATTTTGGGAGGCCATCTCTCCCGAGAAGCCCTTCCGCGGTGTCAGCGGCGAGGTTGTCGAACAGGACGGGAAGGATCTGACGATCCTGCTTCGGAGGAAGGCGAAGTCGATCCCGCCGCGAGGCACCCTCCGACCGTTTGATGCCCCGAGCACGATTGCTCTCTCACGGCAGAGGTCAGCTCTCAACTTCATCCGCGACGGCAAGGTGCCGAACAGCACGATCCGCGAGATTGTCGTTGACCCCTCGGCGAGTGCCTCCCCCGTTCGGCACAGCGTCACCAGTTGGCACTCTGACATGGACGCCGACAAGCAGCGTGCGATTGAACTCGCGCTGGGCAACTCTGGGCTTATGGTCATCGAAGGGCCTCCCGGTACAGGCAAAACCCGACTCATCGCGGAGCTGGTCTACCAGTTGCTTCGCAGCGACCCACGAAAACGCATACTCATCGCATCGCAGACCAACCCAGCAGTCGACAACGCGCTCGAACGAATCTCCCAAGTGGGCCTCACCAACATCGTCCGTCTGGCGGGATCCGACCAGTCAGCGGTAGACCCCGCTGTTCACTCACTACTCCTTGAGAACCGACTCCCCCGTTGGGCAGACGACATACGCAAACGAGCTCAAGCAACAATCGAGCAGGAGGCGATCAAGTACGACATCCCTGTGCATCACGCCCGCGCTGCAGTCCTCCTGGAACAAGTCGCTACCCTTGGGACCGAACGCCTCCTTCTGGCATCCAGGCTCAACGAGAAACCGGTATCGACAGGTTCCGTCACGGGCCTTGAAGACGATGAACCGGTCGATCAACCCGATGACATCCAGGGCCGGATCGAGCACCTTAACGAACGCATTAAAGAACACGTTAGAGGCGCTCAGGCGTTCCTCGGCAGCGACCTCCTACTGGACAGCGACCTTTCGCCCGTCGGTGCGCGAGAAGCACTCGCCGCCATCCTCACCGGGAAGCCACACGCGCAGGTCTTCCTAGCTCGCGTTGAGCTCCAGGCCCAGTGGATTGACCGCATCGAATCAGACGAGGACATCGCGGAGTTTTTCTTGGCGACCACATCGGTCGTCGCCGGCACGTGCGTTGGCCTCCTGCGCCACAAGGCCGTTGCCCACACAGAGTTTGACGTCTGCATCGTCGACGAAGCTTCGCGGGCAACGTTGACCGAAGCCTTGATTCCTCTGTCGCGTTCCAAGCAGTGGATCGTGGTGGGCGACACCAGACAACTGCCTCCAAGCGACGAAGATCTCGTTCGGAGCCCCGGGATCCTGGCCGAACACAACCTGACGCCGTCCGACATCGCCGAAACTCTCTTTCAACGGCTCGTCGACCATCTGCCAGCTGACTCGCAGGTCTTACTTCAACATCAATATCGAATGATCAACCCCATAGGTGCGATGATCTCGGAGTGCTTCTACGAGGGCCTTCTTCAGTCGCCGCGTAACGATGGCCTACCCGGATACGATCTCTGGGCTGGCGCACCAGTGACATGGATCGATACCTCTTCCCTCGGTAACGAACGCCGGGAGGCAAGTGCTGCGGGGACCTCTGTAGCCAACCGCGCCGAGGCGAAACTTATGGTGGAGAAGATTCTCAGCCTCGACCGGGCACTCGAACGAGGAGTCATTCGTCCCCAATCGGGCCAGAAGCTCAGAGTTCTCGCCATTGCGCCATATATGAGCCAGGTCGCCGACATCCGCCGCCGTCTCGCGGCCGGATCATTCAAGAACCTCTCAGTGACGGCGATGTCCGTAGACGCGGTACAGGGGCGGGAGGCAGACATCGCCTTCTTTTCAGTAACCCGCAGTAACGACAGAGGGAGTCTAGGATTCCTTGGTCCGGATTACTGGCGCCGCATCAATGTGGCTCTCTCCCGGGCACGTTTCGGCTTGTCGATCATCGGCGACGCCGAGTTCATAAGGTCCCAGGACAGCGGGCTCTCGAAGGTCCTCGACTATGTCGAGCGCCACCCGGGAGAGTGCGAGCTCAGGCCGGTAGACAAATGATCCAGACCTACACGAGTATTTTCCGCCGATACTCAGACGCGCGACCGGGACTCAAGCTGCTCAGTGTTGAGGACGCAGCTCTGCCTGTATCCCTTCTCCGCACGGACGTCTTGATCCAAGACCGGCGAAGCCTGCCGGCAATCGATGAGTTCCTCCTTCGCTTCACAGCGACGGGCGTCGACACGATCGACGACGTCGCGAAGTACATGGGCCTGCCACACGATCTCCTCCTCGATGCAGCCGTGCGCCAAACAAGCGCGGGCAACCTCACCCGACAAGACTCGACACGGTTCACCCTGACTGCGCAGGGAATGGCGTTCAATCGTGATCTGACTGCGACGCAGCCAGAGATCAAAGAGATTGCCTTCGTCTTCGACCGGCTCGCCTGGCAGCCCGTTGCCTACCCACAGTCGACCCTCATGAGGCGCCGCGAAGCAACACAGCGAGGACTGACGCTCGTTCCCGCCGCAGCCACCGCCGCGATTGGCGTAAACGACATCAAGATCGCTGATCTGAATCGAATCGTGCCTGGCCGGCGCTCCACAATTCTTCGGGTCAACAGGCTTGCTGGCCGGCGCCATCTCTGGGCTCCAGCGAAGTTGCTCGTGTTTGGAGACAGCTCATCGCAGGAGCTCGAGCTGGCCGTGTATGTCGACGACGAAATCTCAGTTGCCCATGAATCAGCGCTCCAGACCACCGCTGCCGCGGGGCAACTTCACATGGCCGTCGCACGTCCCCCCTTCATTCCCGATCCCCGGTTCGGGATGAACGCGACGCCCGACGCGGGGCAGTCCGACGTGCTATCCATCGAGCACCTCGACTATCTGCTGGAAGCGGTGTTGCACTCGAGAAGGCGACTGCTCATCGCCTCACAGTCAGCACGCGGCGATGTCGTGAATGAAACGTTCTGTAGGTACCTCAGGGATCGAGCACGCACCGGCACCAGTGTGGTGATCATCATCGCCGAGGAGTCTCGCGTGGAGCAGAGCGCTGCCGAACGCCTTCGAAGGCTATCCCGGACCACACCGAACATCACCGTGTCATACGCGAACCTGTCCGGAACGTCCTATCTCATATCCGATGACGTCACTATAGAGACAACTTTCGATTGGCTGTCGGGTGGCCGAACGGGCTCGGAGTACAGCTGGAGTGCCGGGCGACGCACGCAATCGAGCACCTACACCAGTGAAGCTGAGGCGCGACTACGCCGCTGATAGACGCGGCATGCATCGATTCCGGATTACAAAGATTTGAACCTGCGGCCCATGGGCCGTTGGTAGCAGGATCGTGTATCTCCCCCAATCTTCTAGGCGTCTCCACCCGCGCAGAGGGCGCGTTTCATGCTACGCGTCGCCGTGCGTCAGATCCCGGTCGGTTCGGCGCTTGGCAGCCATAGGGGCGCACCCCGGGGGCGGTCTTATGCCGGTGTCCTTCAGGTCCGAATGCCTGGCGGCCGCGCGCTTCGCAAGGACGAGCTCACCATCCTCGCGGAGTGCGTGGAGCGAGGGGCGGCGCTCTCCCAGGATCGCGCCCCGCATAGCGCCCCGAGGGTTCAAACGCTTAGTCGCTCTCGATTCTGTCCACACGCGTTCCCGAACGCGCAACAGCTTGTCACCTCAACGTCGAAGCGGCCGGTCGTTCTTTGTCTATAGCTCTGCCGCTGGACCATCCTGCTCGGAGCCTCGGACATTGCCGCGACGAAGGCGAGGAGCAGAAGGAAACACGGGCCGCAGAGCGCCGGATAACGGCCATGGTGAATCCGGCTCGCGTCCGTGTGGTCGAGTTCGGCCCGCCACAGTACATCCTGAGCACCACCGCTCCCATATGCTCTCAACCATGACGATCGACCCATCCCACTTCGGGCCGTACCTGTCGCTCGGCCTGCTCATGGCCGGCTCGGCGAACCGGAGCGTGGCCACGCTCCTCGCCGAGATCCGAAATGCGGTGTTCTCGGGGCGTCCGAACAGCGAGCAGGGCGAACCCCGCAGCGTGCACGCGGTCGAGAAGT
Organism: Microbacterium saperdae; assembly: GCF_006716345.1. Lineage (NCBI taxonomy): Bacteria > Bacillati > Actinomycetota > Actinomycetes > Micrococcales > Microbacteriaceae > Microbacterium > Microbacterium saperdae. The sequence goes on along the minus strand of NZ_VFOX01000001.1, from coordinate 1,352,219 downwards.
TCACGAAAGCGTCCGTCGAGGGAAAGGGATTTGTGTACCGCGTACGCGATACCCCCTCTTGGTGGCGCGGACCTGCAATCAGCACTCCCCCCGGCGCTCGTCACGACAGTCCAGTCCTCAACGACGTCCTGCACCTCGTCCTCGTAGTGAAGTGCGCACGTTCGATCGCCGTGTACACCTCGCATCCGTCCGACTGGGGGCGGGTTGTGCGCGCCGTGGAAGACGGAAGCGTGACGAAGGTAAGACCGATGCCTGCAGATCTCATCAACGGTGCGTTCACCCATAGCACTTGGGCGATGCCCACGGTCTGGATGAAAGGCCTGCACCATCCTGTCCAGACGAAGGCCGATAGCAAGCAGCTCACGGGGCTCAACGTCCGCTCGGTGATCGATCAATTCGGCGATCAGACCTACCACTTCTCGTCCGGTCGCTCGCGAGTACCGCTCGGAGTTGGCGACTACGAGTCGATCGGTCTATCGCCGTCCAAGCATCGGATCTGGCTGGGCCAGCCGGCAGATTTCGCCGACTTCTGTGCGCGAACGGAGTGGGCGCTGAAGTTACTCTCGGGCGCGTCAGCGGTAGCAGCCCCGATCGCCGAGCTTGCACAGCCACTCGGGTCGCTGGACAAACTCGGAGTTCCGGACGAGATCGGTTGGGCGCCTCAGGGTGAACGCGATTCGTGGACGTCGGAGGCCGCCGACGCTTTTGCTCTACTCGAGCGGGTGAGTCTTGACCTCGACACGACGGACTCGAAGATCATCGAGGACGATGACACCGGAGACCGGACCGTTCACATGGTGGTTCATCTCGTCGCACAAGGGGCCCCCGTCACCGATGTGATGCTCGAGATCCGATACCCGCAGGCATCGAACACGGTTGCCTTGAGGGTCGTTCCGGCGCGGCAGACGGACGAGCTCGACAGTTACGAGCAGGCTATCGAGACCATCCTCGTGGAGGAGGGATGGGGGAAGATTCGCTACTCCGACGGCCACGTGGTGTCCGGGAAAGTGGCGTACCTCCCGCACTACTCAGCAGTACCATTCACGGGGTGGGAGTGGGTCGACTTCACAACGCCGCGCGCAGTGGACGTCACGAAGGAGAAGCCGATCCGCCTGGGTGCGACCGATCGGCGCGCGGCTGACCTCTCTCGCATCGGCGAGATGGGTGACGACTCATTGTTCAGCTGGGCGTACGACCGGTGGGGCGAAGGGCGTCCCGGACTCCTGTTGTGCGATGACGGGAGCGGCGAGATCGCGGACTTCCTTCATCTAGCACCGCTCGATGATGACGGGGAGAGCCTGCTGACCTTCATCCACGCGAAAGGTGGCAAGAGCGGGGACTCCGATCGTGGGCTGTCAGTGAGCGAGTACGAGGTGGTCATCGCCCAGGCAATCAAGAACCTCGCTTACGCAGAACCGGAAGCGATCGCCGCGAAGCTCCGAGCGCTGTCCGCGAATGCCCGAGTTTGGAACGAGGAAGACCCTGGCCTCGATGCCTCCGGCTTCGCGGACGAACTCCTCCGCAGGGGAAGGAAGATCAGGCGCCGAGTCGTGGTGCTCCACCCGCACACGCTAAGGGGCCAGTACGAGATCGACACCGGAGGTGCGACTCCGAGCCTGAGGGGTCGACACGCGCAGCTCAGCACCCTCCTGCTCGAGGCAGAGGCGACGTGTCGGAGCGTCGGCGCGCAATTCTCAGTCATCGGCGCCGACCAGTGAAGTCACCCCGACCAGCCGCATCATTTCCACCGATGGCTAATCATGCGCAAGCTCACGCGCCCTGCAGGCCGGACGATTCGTTTTACCAGGCAACTTTTGGAGGACTGCTCGGATGGCTCGGATTAAGTCGTGGGTGACCACCACGCGGGAGGACGTCGGCCCTCACAAAGTTGTGAGGATGGTGCCGCCCGACGAAGCCGCGGTGAACGCGGGGGTGACATGGGCCGCTGCCGCTGTGCCCCGTCACTATGTTTCTGCAGATGAGATCGCGGCAATGCTACGCGAGCTCGGCAAGCCCGAGGCGGCGGAAGTCCTCAGCGGAAAGCTGCCGGTCAGCAAGCGGACCCGGTCGGGCGAACTCGGAGAGATCCTTGGCACCCAATATGTGGCGCGAGAACTCGGCTATCGCATGATCGCGCGCCTGCGGTGGAAGGACAGCCGCGATATGCCCATGCGCGGCGATGATCTCCTCGGCGTTCGCCTGGTGGACGACGACAAGCTCGAGTTCCTCAAGGGTGAGGCGAAGAGTCGCGCGAGTCTGTCGACTTCGACTCTGGACGAGGCTGAGACGGCGTTGCTGAGCGATCACGGCCTGCCGACGCCCCATGCACTGATGTTCGTCGCCGCGCGTCTGCGCGAGGTGGGCGAGACGGAGTTGCACGTGAAGATCCTCGCAGCCCAACTTCGCGCACGTATCCGACCGAGCGATGTACTGCACCTGCTGTTCACGTTCTCCGGCAACAACCCTCTCAAGTTGCTGCGCAATCACACCAACGCCTACACGGGCAAGATCCGCCGACTCGGCGTGGGGCTACAGGTCCCAGAGCACCAGGCGTTCATCCGTCGAGTCTTCGAGAAGGTGATCTGTGATGCCCGGGCGCGTTGAGGATCTCGAAACCGCGATCGGTCGGGCAACGGCGCCGGGCTTCCGTGGACGACTCCTCGCCCGCGGGGAAGCGCGCGCAATGATATGGCGCGATGGGGCTCTCCCGGAGGACGCTCCCCCATTTGACGTCCTACTGAGCCACGATCTTCTCGCCTACGGTTACGCGCTACTGGAGCACGGACTGGAGCTGAGCGATCTGGAGGGATCTACCGACGTGTCCCGGCGGGCATTCGAGAACGCAGCGGCAGCGATCGAATCCGTCATCGCCCGAGGGGAGGCAACACCAGAACTGGGCTTTCATCGCGTGGTCGCTGCAGCCAGCTTTCACCTCGCACGATACTCAGCACGGGCATACTCACTTCTGACCGCGACGCGCGATGATCAGAACGTCTCGCCCATCGAGAGATGCTTGGTTCTGCTCATGCTCCGGGATCTTGACACGCTGACGGGCCTCGTCTCCGAAACCCGCGCAGATGAAAAGACGACAGATGCAAACCTCGCCGCGGAGTTACGCTCGACGCTCGACCCGAGCGACAGGAACAACGACCTCGACGGCGGGGCCGATGTCCTGGATGTCGTCGATACCGCCCTGACCGACGCGTTCATGGGCGCGATCAGCGTGGCCATGCTGGCGTTCGAACGTGGCGAGCCAACTCTTCTCACGGGCGCCATTGCGCGACTGCAGGTCGGTATGCGCGGCGTGGCCGCTCTGAGCATGGTGCCACAGTGGTGGTGTCATCGACTGGCGATCCACCTGCTCCGGGGTCTGTGGGAGTCCAGCTTCCACGTGGTCTTGCCGACCGGCCCGGGAGACGGGGACGCTGGCGACTGGGATCGCCTGCGCGCCACATTCATCGCCTCGCTGTTCCGCCGACGCCGCTCCGAGATCGACCTCTGGCCCTCCCAGCTGGAAGCTGCGTCACGGGTCCTGAACACCCAAGACAATCTCGTGCTCTCCCTGCCCACGAGCGCCGGCAAGACTCGCATCGCCGAACTGTGCATCCTCGCGACCCTGGCCGAAGGCAAACGAGTGGTGTTCGTCACCCCGCTCCGGGCGCTCTCCGCACAGACCGAGACCGCACTGGAGCGCACCTTCGTCCCCCTCGGCAAGACCATCTCATCCTTGTACGGCACCACTGGGGTCAGTGATGTCGATGAGAGCATCCTCCAGGAGCGCGACATTGTGGTCTCGACTCCCGAGAAGCTCGACTTCGCGCTGCGCAACGATCCGGATCTCCTCAATGATGTCGGGCTTATCGTGCTCGACGAGGGACACATGATCGGCGCGAACGAGCGGGAGGTCCGGTACGAGGTCCAGGTCCAGCGCCTCCTCCGCCGTCCCGATGCGAAGACTCGTCGCATCATCTGCCTCTCAGCGATCCTGCCCGAGGGCGACGAGGTGAAGGACTTCGTCGATTGGCTCACAGACGATGAACCCGATGGACTGATCAGCAGCGACTGGCGTCCCACCACCCTGCGGTACGGAGAGGTCGTCTGGCGCGAAGACAACGCGAGGCTGAACATCACTGTCGGCGGTGAGGAACCCTATGTGCCCCGGTTCCTCACCGCGGAGACCGTTCCCAGCAAGCAACGCAAGCTCCCGTTCCCGAAAGACGCGCAAGAACTGACGCTGGCCACCGCCTGGCGGCTGGTCGACGACGGCCAGACTGTACTGGTGTTCTGCCCGCTGAAGACCTCTGTCAACGCGTTTGCCAAGTTGATTGTCAAGCTGACCAGGCAAGGTGCGCTCCGCAGCGTCTTCGATGGCGACCCGACTGTCCTGAACACCGCGCTGAGCATCGGTCAAGAGTGGTTCGGAGCCGACCATCCTCTCCTTGCCTGCCTGCGTATGGGCGTCGCCATCCATCACGGCTCTCTGCCCGGGCCGTACCGCAGAGAAGTTGAGAAGCTTCTGCAACAGGGAGAACTGAAGATCACGATTTCCTCCCCCACGCTGGCGCAGGGACTGAACCTGTCGGCGAGCTCGCTTGTGGTGCACAGTCTGTGGCGCAACCGGAAGATCATCGACGCCGCCGAGTTCCGCAATATCGTTGGCCGCGCCGGACGAGCGTTCGTCGATTCGTCCGGACTTGTCGTGCATCCGATGTTCGAGCCCACCCGACGAGCACGACAGAACTGGGAACAGCTCGTCGAGGATTCCCAGCTGCGGGATATGCAGAGCGGACTCTTCCGACTCCTCGCTACCCTGCTCCAGAGGATGTCCGACAGTCTCGGTAAGGTCGACTGGGGCGAGTTCACCGAGTACGTGACAGGGCTTACCGACTGGTCTTTCCCCGTCATTGCGACCGAGGACGAAGAGACCACTAGCGAAGCTATGAAGTCCTGGCCGGGCCAGCTCGCAAGTCTGGACTGCGCGATACTTGGTCTGCTCAGCGACTCATCTATCACGGAGGCCGATCTCGGTAGCGCGCTCGATGCTGTTCTCGCTTCGTCGCTGTGGGCCCGGACGATCGCTCGCTATCAGGAACCTGTGCGCAACGCACTGCGGACAGGTCTCGTGGCCCGAGCTGGAGTGATCTGGCGGAACACGACTCCGGACCAGCGGCGCGGCTATTACCTGGCCGGCGTTGGGCTTGCGACCGGCCGGGAACTCGATTCACATGCTGAGCACCTCAACCGTCACCTGCAAATCGTCGAAGCGGCCATCCAACTCGGCATGGATGAAGAAGCGATCGACGCCATCACCCGCTTCGCCAGGATCGTGCTCGACATCTTCCCCTTCACTCCGAAGGCTCGACCGGATAACTGGGAGAAGATTCTGGTCGGGTGGCTGCGAGGGCGCCCAGTCTCAGAAATCGCGGCCGACGACAGCCTCGAAACGGCCGAGTTCATCGAAGACACCCTCGCATACCGACTCCCGTGGGCACTCGAAGCCGTCCGTGTCCGCGCTACAGCGCATCCCGACCCTGATGCATTCCCCTGGGATCTATCGGGTCCGGAGACCGGACTAAGCGTCGCCGCCGTCGAAGCCGGCACACTCAACAGAGCCGCGTCAACGCTGATGCGTGCAGGCTTCGCCTCTCGGTCGGGAGCGCTCGCCGCAGTTGAGTCGACTGGAGCCAAGTTCTCGACGCTTGGCGGGCTACATGAGTGGATGACGTCCGACGCGACACAACTCGCAGCCGGAGGCATTACGTGGCCGACTCCGACCACCCACGAACTGTGGAAGAGCTTCGCCATGCGCAGCGTCACTTCCCGCCAGCGAACGTGGGTTCACGAGGTGCACCAGTCGATAGTGACGTGGATGCCCGGCTACCAGCCGAGCTTCGGCGAGCCATACCGGGCTCTCTCCCAGACCAACGGAGCAACCGTGCTCGAGACAGCAGATGCCCGGCAAGTTGGCGTGCTGACCGCGCGCCTGAGCCCACGTCGCCAGGGACTACTGAAAGTCACCGCGACCAGCGTCGGCGACACGGTCGAGCTCGAGTACCGTGGCCCGTCCGACCTCTTTGCGTAGACATCCGCCGCATCTATGGCTCCAGCAAATTGCACCGCCGTGACTCACGGCTACGGCTCGATCACCGGCCGCGGGCCTGATGGTGAGCGGGCTCGTGGATCGCACAACAGGGCTTTCATTGTTCGCCCCGATGGCGGCCCGGTAGAGCCGTCGATGAAGGAGTCCGCGCGGGACCAGTTCGGGCTGATGATCGACCATCGCGTCGACGAGGCCGCCGCCGAATGTTCGACCTCACTCGTCCCGGGTCGCCCCGCGACGAGCGCGATCGGTCTTTCAACCGCATTGACGCGCGAGAACGGGTCCATCACCACACCTACTACAACGCGTCTGTCTCCCCATTTCCTCTCCGACCTGTAGACGACGGATGGTTGGCTAATGACTCGTTCGATGAGTAGCGTCGCGGCAGGCGACGATAGCGGTCGCCCACGCGTTCAGTTGAACTGGAACGTGCGATAAGAAGATCGCACGTTGAATCGTCGACCTTCCTTTCGGCGCTGCAGGAAGCCCGCGATGGTGTCGACATCGTCTCCGCGCATTCCGAGTGCCCGGCACGTCGCTCGTACCTGATCGACGGTAATCGAGGCCCAGCGTTCGGGACGGTTCATCATGTCGGCCTTGAGTTTGTCCTCCTCGTTCCACTTCAGGCCCGACGAGTATCCGGCAGCCATGCCGGCGATGTACTCGAGGATCTCGTCCACGCCATTCGGCAACGGCTCGAGCGTGATCTCCGCACGCGGCGATGGGTCGATCGTCTCGCCCGGGAACAGCTGGATCGGATTCACGTCCTCGATCCACTCGGCAGTCTCCTCGACGCCCCATTCGATGACCACGATGGCGTCGGCGTCAGCGTTCCACAGGTCGTTCAGATGCTGGCGATCGGGCCAAGCGTAGAGCACTCGCTGCCCGTCGAAGTGCCCGCCGCGAAATCCGCGCCAGGCGTGGTGACGTACGTTCGGTTGGGCGATCAGCCGCTTGAGGCTTGCGCTTTCCACGGCACGCCGCGGCGTCACGATCACCACTGATCCGCCCGGCTGCGCGAGAAGCCACTTCACCGCACGAGCATTCTGCGCTTCGCGTGAATCATTCTCACCGAGCCGTGACACCGCAATCGGAATCTCACCCATGCAAACAGACCTCCATCAATTTGCTACGTTCTCACGTTAGCCACGGGCACGGACATCGGTCCCGCCAGGGCGATGTGATCGCCGCCATCGGTTCGTTTGCCAAGCTCGGGTCAATCTGACAGACGATTGTTCCCCCGCTGCCACCGACCTTTGATGCTCCCTCTGTATGGGCACTCCCAACCTCAGCGAGCCTGTTTGGATCATCGAATTGCCTACCCTCGCCCTTATCAGGCATGGAACAGGGGCGTGCCTTCGCCGACGAGTCCGAGCACGCGCAGGCGTGGCATCACCTCGTCGCACAGCAGCTCGACAGAGCGCCACGACCCCACCGGAAACGCGATGAAGCCGTCGATGGCCCGTGCTTCCGCGCGAGCGACGATGGACGCCACCGCATCCTCCGGTGTTCCTACGACCGACCAGTGGGGTCCCGCGCCTCGTCGTTGACCGCTCGGCGGGTACGTCGCCCGCTCGATCGCGGCAGCCTCACCCCTCGTTCCGGCCAGCACCAGAGACAGTCCGGGGAGCAGCAAGGGCCGGTCGGGCCGCCCCGCGTCCTTCGCCGCGGCACGGACGGCTGCGCGCTGCGACGACCCCGACTCGATCTCGATCGCCGACGCGAACATCGCATCGGCGCGTCGTCCAGCCAGCGCGATCGTCGACTCCCCGCCTCCCGCGACCATGAGCGGGAGGGGCTGCGGCGTCGGCACCGGAAGCGGGAGCGGCCCGGCGACCCGGAAGTTCTCCCCCGCATGATTCGTGGGGCGCACCCGCTCGACGTCGACGAGCACACCGGAATCGCGGTCGACCCGCATCGCCGCCGCGGGGAATCCCGCACGCAGCGACTCGACGACGTCGATCAGCTCCTCGGCCCGCCGCCATCGTGCGGCGGAGTCCGGAAGACGCTCGACCGAGAACTGCTCGTCGCCGGAACGCGACGTGACCACGTTCCACCCGATGTGTCCTGGAGCCAGATGCTCCAGGGACACGAGCTGCCGGGCGACCGGATACGGCTCAGAGAAGGTGGCCGACACCGTCACCACGAGCCCGATCCGCCGGGTGGCGCCGGCCAGCTGCGCCGCCTGCACGATCGGGTCCAGACCGAGGTGCGCGGGATCGCTCCCGATCGTGCCCAAGGGCAGCGTGAGCGCATCGGGACGGAACGCCAGATCGAAGCCCGCACGCTCGGCGCGCACCACGGCATCGATGATCGGACCGCCCGACAGCAGCTCCTCCGCCCGTGAGTCCTCGCGCCGCCAGGCCTGGCCGCGCATCCAGGTCGGTGCGATCGAGAACCCGGCCACCAGCGTCATGCGATCGCCTCGTCGTCTGCGGAGGAGAGAGGGGCGATGGGCACCACCATCGGCGTCCCCGTGACGGGATGCCGCTGCACCAGCGCCTCCAATCCGAACGCCTCGGCGACCAGCCCGGCCGTCATCACCTGCTCCGGAGCCCCGGTCGCGAGCACACGCCCCTCCCGCATGACCACCAGATGGTCGGCGTACCGGCATGCCTGGTCGAGGTCGTGCAGCACCAGCACCACCGTGCGTCCCTGCTCCCTGTTGAGGCGCCGGCAGAGCTCCAACACCTCGAGCTGGTGGGCGATGTCGAGGTATGTTGTCGGCTCGTCGAGCAGCATCACCGGCGTCTCCTGCGCCAGCAGCATCGCGATCCACGCGCGCTGCCGCTGCCCGCCGGAGAGCTCGTCCACCGGACGATCGCGCAGCCCTGCCACCCCCGTCGAACGCATCGCACGGTTCACGGCATCCGCATCCTCCGGCGACCACTGCTGCAGCAGCCGCTGATGCGGATACCGTCCCCGTGCCACCAGCTCCGCCACCGTCACCCCTCCCGGGGCGGTCGCCGCCTGCGGCAGGAATCCCACCCGACGCGCGAGTGCTTTCGGCGCAAACGACCTGACGTCATCACCGCCGAGCATCACCCTGCCGGATGCGGGTGAGAGCAGGCGCGCGAGTCCCCGCAGCAGCGTGGACTTCCCGCAGGCGTTCGCCCCGAGGATCACGGTGATCCTGCCTTCGGGGAGCGTCACGTCCAGATGGTCGACGATCGTCCGGTCGTCGTACCGCAGCGTCAGCCCCTCGGCCACCATCGAATCCGACATCAACGCCACCCCTTTCCCTCGGCCGCGCCTCGGCTCGGCAACAGCAGCCACAACAGATACAGACCCCCCACGACACCGGTCATCCGGCCGACGGGCACCGCGAACGTCACCGGCAGCAGCTGGGTCACAAGGTCGGCGATCACGAGCAGCGCCGCTCCCATCGCCGCCGCGCCGATCACCGGCGGCGCATCCGTGCGCATCAGCCGGCGTACCAGCTGCGGTGCGGCGAGCGCCACGAACGCGATCGGTCCGACCGCTGCTGTCGCGAGGGCGGCCAGCACCACGGCGCATCCCACCAGCACGAGTCGCGTGCGCTCCACCCTCACCCCCAGCTGCTCGGCGATGTCGTCGCCGAGCTCCATCAGACTCGCCCGTCGTGAGAGCACCAGCACGACCGGGATCACGACGGCGACCCCGGCGAGCACGGGCAGCGTGTGGCTCCACTGACGAGCATCGAGCGAACCGGACAGCCACAGGTTCGCCTGGCTCGACGCGTCGATGGTGCCGCGCACCAGGAGCAGACCGTTGACCGCGGCGGCGATCGCCCCCACGCCGATGCCGACGAGGATGAGCTGCCGCCCGGCGATGCCACCGCCGCGTCGTGCGAGCAGCATCACGATGCCGGCGGTGACCACACCGCCCGCGATGGTGCCGAGCGCGACCTGCGTGGGCTGCGCACCGAACAGGACGATCTGCACCAGCGCGCCCGTCGCAGCGCCCGTGGTGAAGCCGATGACATCGGGAGATCCGAGCGCGTTGCGGGCGAGCGACTGGAAGATCGATCCCGACACCCCCAACGCCGCGCCGGCCCCGATCGCGGCGAGCACGCGAGGCAGTCGCACGCCCTGCACCGCCAGGATCGTCGTCGGGTCGTCGGCGATGCCGAAGACGGCACCTGGCACCGCGTGCAGAGGCACCGGCAGGCTTCCCACCGTCATCGCGATCGCCCCGGCGGCGAGCGCCACGACGGCGAGCACCGCCGTCACGATGATCGTCCGCGGTCGCACCAGCAGCGTGACCCGGCCGAGCCGCAGCATACGACGGCCGCCAGGCGGCACAGTCGTGGTCAGCCCCGTCACAATGGGGCCAATCGTCGGCGACGCACCAGCGCCACGAAGAACGGCCCGCCGAGGACCGCGACCATGATGCCGACGCCCACCTCGCCGGGGGGTGCGACCACGCGTCCCAGCACATCCGCGACGAGCACGAGCGCCGCACCCAGTGCCATGGCAGTCGGCAGCATGCGGTGATGGTCGGAGCCGACCAGCATCCGCGCCACGTGCGGTGCGGTGAGGCCGACGAACGCGATGGGACCGGCCGCCGCGGTGGCGCCTCCCGCGAGCACGACAACGGCCACCCCCGCGACCGTCCACACCACCGCGGGACGCGACCCCAGGGCGCGCGCCGCTTCCGGACCGAGTGAGGCCGCATCGAGCGCGCGCGACAGCATAAGGACGAGCACGAGTCCGATCCCGATCAGCAGCGCGGCGGGTGGGAGCACGTCTCCGTCGCGCCCGGCGAGGGACCCGACCGCCCACGCGCGGTACCGGTCGAACACCATGTCGTCTCCGTTCACGATCACGATCTGTGCCAGCGCGCCGAGCACGACGGACAGGGCAGCGCCCGCGAGCACGAGACGCACCGGGTCCGAACCACGGCGCACCCCGCCCAGCAGCATCACCAGCGCCCCGGCGGCGGCGGCACCGACGAGAGCAGCTCCGAAGTACGCGATCGGGGCGACGGCTCCGGCCAGGGCGATGGCCAGCGCCACCGCCACCGCAGCACCCGCGTTCACGCCGAGAAGGCCGGGCTCCGCGATCGGGTTGCGGGTGAGCGACTGCATCACGACACCGGCTGCTCCCAGGGCCGCCCCCACCAGCAAGGCCAGAGCGGCGCGGGGCAGACGGCGGTTCATCAGCAGCAGATGCGCGTCGTCTGAAGGGTCGAAAGTCCACACCGCGTTCCACAGGTCGGCGGGGGCGAGCATCCGGGTCCCGACGATCGAACTCAGCACGACGAGCGTGCCGATGAGGACGGTCGCGGCGACCAGGACGAGGACGAGGCGACCGCGGCTCACGCGTGGCGGAGCGGACGTCGCCTCCTGGGGCGGCGAGGTGGTGTCGATCATGGCGTTGCACGATCAACCGGCCGCTCCCCGAGCGGCCGGTCGATCCCCGTCAGGAGAACAGGTCCCTGACGTGCTCGACGATCTCGGTCGAGCTGTACAGATCCATGCGGAACGAATTCAGGCCGAGGCCGTACACCTGACCGGCGGCCACCGACGGCACGTTCGCCAGCACGGGGTCGTCGGCGAAGCCCGTCGCCGTCTCGTCGTCGGCCGACAGGATGAACGTCGTCTCGCTCGTCAGCTGCAGCAGGTTCTCGTAGGTCGCCCACACGAAATCGGCTCGTTCCTGCGCCTGGGTGTGCCAGGCCGGATCGGGATCCTCGACCGTGAAGCCGAGCGACTCGAGCAGGTCCGCGTGCGATCCGCCCGCACGGGCGATCGGGTTGTCCTGGCCGGGCCCGTTGAAGGAGATGACGTTGGCGGTGCCGTCCGGCACCGTGATGGTGTCGGCGGTCTCGCTCACGAGGGCATCGAAGTCCGCGATCGTGTCCTCGGCCTCGGCCTCCAGCCCCGTGGCCTCGCCCAACTCGACCGCCAGGTCCTGCCAGGTCTGAGCGCCGTAATCGACCACGATCGTCGGCGCGATCGACTGCAGGTCGGCGACCTGGTCGGTCAGCGCATCGCGTCCGCTCGTGGCCACCACGATCAGATCGGGCTCGTTCGCCATCACCGCTTCGAGATCGAACTCGCCGACGCTCCACAGGTTGGCCACGTCGCGCTCGTCCGCGATGTAGGCCCACTGGTCGAACCAGACGCCGCCCACCTGCGATCCGCTCGCCACGACCGGTGCGTCGATCGCGAGCAGCGTGCCGGTGACGGAGACGGCTGTGGACAGGATCCGCTCCGGCTGGGCCGGGATCTCGGTGGTGGTGCCGTCTGCGTTCTCGAAGACGCGCGGCCACTCGGCGGCCGCAGCCGAGGCGTCCTCTTCGGAGGTCGGCTCCTCGGCGGTGGCGGCACAGCCGGCGAGGGCGAGTGCCCCCGCCAGCACGAGGCCGATCAGGGCCGCCGTGCGGCGGCGTGCGGATGCGTAGATGTTCATGATTCCTTCCCATGGCCCCCTGGCCGGAGGCCGGCGGGGCAGTCGTCCGCGGATGCGGGTGCGTACGTCGTCGTCGGCGTGGAACTCGGGCGCTCCTAGATCGAGGTTAGGCTGGCCTTACTTCACCAGCTGCACCCGGATCGGCACATTCTTGTCCACACACCCCACCCCTGTCCTCCAGGCGATCCCTTCTGCCCCGACGCGCACGGCGATACGGCCGGGAGCACCCGCGCTGATCTGGATCTCCGCGGGCTCCGCCGAAGCGACGCTCGACTCGTCCCGGTGGTCGCTCGATGCCGGGCAGGCGCTCTGGGTACCCGCAGGCACCGGGGCGGTGGTGCGCGGGGCGGACGGCTGCTGCGTCGTGCCGATCCGCATCCGAGAGGAGGATCACCAGGCCGGTCCGCGAGCGCCATTCGTCGCCGCCGTCGCCCCGCACGCCGAGTCCGCGCTCCTGGCCGCATTCACCCGCAGTCTCGGCGTGCTCCACAGCGGCGGCGTCCGCGCTGCCGACGTGCTCGGGTGGATCGGGCACCCGACCGCGGCGATCACGGCACCCGCCATGCCGTCATCTCCGGATCTGCGTCGTATCGCCGGCGCGCTCCTCGCGGACCCGACGCGTTCCCCCGCGACCGTGGGCGCCGATCACGGGGTCGGCGCAAGCGTGCTGGCCAGGCGGTTCCGCGCCGAGACCGGATGGACCCCGCTGCGCTGGCGCACCAGGCACGTGCTGGGACGCGCCGCCGAAGAGCTGCGACGCGGCCGCCGTGTGGCCCTGGTCGCCGCGGAGCACGGATACGGGAGCCCGCAGGCGTTCGCCCGTGCGTTCCATCGGGAGTGGGGCGTCGCGCCCTCCGAGCTCGCCGAGCAGGCCCGCGGAACCGTCGAGGCGCGACGAGGCGGCGCCGAGCTCGGCCCGCAGCGCAACGGGTACCACATCGTGATCTGGGTCGCGGTCGGCAGCGTCCAGCTAAACCTCGACGACCGCACGGCCCTCGTCCGCGCGGGCGACATCGCGTGCCTCCCCGCCGGCACGTCATGCGGCTTCCAGGCAGGCGCCGATGCCGCGGTCATCCCGCTCGGGTGGCTGCCCGGAGGCATCGACGTCGGTGCCGGGCTCATCGCCCATACGGACGCGCACGCGCCACTCCTGCGTCTTGCCGCCTGGGCGTACGCGGACGCCGAACCCATCACCGGCGGCGACCCGAGGATCGTGCTGCAGACGCTCCTGCGTCTGGGAGAACCGAACAGCATCCCGATGCCGATCGTCGATGCGACATACGCGCTCCTCGCACGCCTGGCGGAGCAGCCGCAGGACAGCAGGTCGGCCGCTGAGCTCGCCACACAGCTCGGCATGCCCCCCGCCCAGCTCCGCAACGCCGTCGAGGCCCTGACGGGCACGACGCTCGCGACATGGCGCGCCCGCACGCGAATGTCGTGGGCGCGGCGGTTGCTGCGCGAGGGCCTGCATGCGTCGCAGGTCGCCGCCCGGGTCGGGTATGCCGACGCCGCCGCCTTCAGCCGCGCATTCCGTCGGGCGCACGGCTACTCGCCCAGAGGATTCTCAAAGGCACAAGCTCAAAGTGCTGGGACATGATCAAGGTGTCCGGGAAACCGGGTCAGGCCCCGTGCAACGAACTCCGCACCGGTGAGCGATACCTTCCTCGCAGCCCGGCAATCCAGCTGGACGAGCAAGGTCGAGCCCGGTCTGCTTCGAACCTGGCTGTTCGGCATTGCCCGCAAGACGTTGTCGTGATATCGCCGCGGACGCATTCGCCGATCCGCGTTGAGCGACAGGGCTCGGGCGACACTCGCTGCGGATATCACCATTCAGTAGACCGCAGCCGCGGGCGATGACGAACTGGACGAGCACGTCCGCTCCCTCATCGCCTAGCTCCCCGCGATCGACCAGGAGATCGTGCGCCTGGTCTACTGGGACGGGTTCACGTAGGAGAAAGTCCCATCGATCCTCGGCAGGACAGCTACCGTGATCCGCGCCGGACTGTCCCGCGCACGAAAGGTGTCAAGAGATCACCTCGCTGAGAGCAGCGACATCGAGTGACGCACCCCAACGCGCCGCTGACACCGGAAGTTCGACGGCGCGTTGCGTCGTTGATCGTCGACGGCGGACAGAGCGCACGGCGGACAGCTAAGCGCTTCCAGTGCGCACCGTCTACCCCACCAGAATGGGCACGCCGATACTGCAACGCACAACTCACGGATCGCAGAGCCCGGCAGCTTTCTCTCTCTCTCCCCCCCCCGTCGCGGATCCCTACGTCGCCTCGAGCACCGCATCGTCTCGTCGCCGTTCACTCGTCAATGGGGACCGCGCCCCCATCCGCGCCCCGAAGCCGACCAGGTACGAAGCGGATCACCCCGGCGACCTCGTGCACGTCGACATCAAGAGACTCGGACGACTCCCGAACGGCGGGGGGCACCGAGTACTGGGGCGACAGGCCGGCGCGCGCAACAACAGGAGCAACGGCAGCGGATACGCCGACCTGCGCCACGCGGTCGACGACCACTCGCGCGTCGCCTACTCCGAGATCCTCGACGACGAGCAGAAGGAGACCGGGGCGGCGTTCTGGCGTCGCGCGGAAGGCTTGTTCCTCTGCCAGTGGAATCCAGGTGTCGGCCGTTATGACCGGAAACGGCTCCTGCTACTGCTCACACGTTTCGCAGCCGCGCTGAACCGGGTCAACCACCGACGCACCAAGCCCTACCGGCCGCAGTCCGATGGGAAAGTCGAGCGGTTCAACCGCACGCTCGCCCTGGAGTGGGCCTACGCAACGAGTTACGCCAGCGGGGAAGCCAGGGCCGCGGCTTACGACACCTGGCTCCATCACAACAACCACCACGGACCCCACACCGGCGTCAACGGTCAAACACCATCAGACCGCGTTCACAACGTCCCAGGAAACTGGGCCTAGCACGCCTATCTTGAAGAACCGACGGACCTCGGCAGTCATCCGGCACTGATGAACACGCTGCAAGACCAATATCATATTCTCCCCCGCTGCCCACACGGTTCGCCCACTCCTCCTGCTCCCGAGCCGGAGAGCAAGGGGCCGCGCCCCTAGCGAGGAGACGCCCACGCCAGCGTGTGCAACTTGATCCTCATACCGGGATCATCAGGGCTATAACGAAGCATCCGACTCACCAAAACCGCAGACGTCACGGGCAGGTGCTGGGGAGGTAACCTTGGGTCACTAGATCGACCCAGCTATACAGGTCGTCGATGAGTGGCGAATCCTCGGCGATCACTCCCATGTGAGTGCGTCCCGGATACTCGTGGGTCTCGACTGCGCGTCGCGCCTCACACAGGCGTGCATCCAGTGTCCGCTGCGTGTCGATGGGGATGACCTCGTCGTCTGTCCCTTGCCCCAGAAAGAGGGGCGCTGGCACGACACCGTCGGCAATGTTCTCTGCAAGACGATCGTGAGTCGGACCGGACCCGACATCGATCCGGTAGAGCGGTGAGTCGAGCCTCAAGGCTGTGCCGACGAGCACCGATATGAGGGTGGTCGCATCGGTGACACACCGGCGCGCGAAAGTCTCCACGATGCCTTGGCCTGCGGGGTGCACCGAAGCGCCGAGATCAACGTCGGCATACTCGTCTGCATATGGCACGAGTACCAGCGAGGTGACGACTTCGCCGAGCGCGCTGGAACGGGCACCGGTGATCCGCTCAGCCAAAGCGAGTGGATCGGAAGCGGCTGAGAGGGCCGCGACGCCGAGGATGTCGATTTCTGGTGCGTAGTCCACTGCGATCTGTGCTGCCCAAAGAGTCGCATGACCACCTTGCGAGTGCCCCCACACCCATGCGCTGGAGGATGCGTATGCTCCGTCGATCTGGCCCGCAGCGCGAATGCCGTCGAGAGTCGCGCGACCTTCCCCCTCGCCGATCAGATAGGGATACCGCCCTGTGGTTCCCTGGCCGGGGTAGTCCGTGGCGACCACGACCCAGTCCCTGTCAATAGCGCGGGATATCCCCGGGATCGCGTACTCCGTGAGCGCCTGATCGCCGACGCTGGGGGCGCATGCTCTCGCTACTCCGGTGGTGCCGTGCTGCCACGCCAAGATCTGCCTCGGCTCTCGTGCGGGGGTATCGGAATACGCCACGACGGCGCTTGCGAGCGCGGGCGAGCCATCGGAGTAGGTCGTCGCGTAGAGAATCCGAATTGCGTGCACGCCAACCGGCAGAGCCCCGTCGTAAGGGGCGGTTCGGAGGACTTGTCCGGGCACCGCGGGAATCTCCGTGTCCCATGAGTAGAAATCGTCCACGGTCGGGAGATCCCCGCGCAATTGCACCGAACTCCATGCCGCGCCCATGACAAACACCAGGACCACGAGTGCGCCGATCATCCGCAGCACCGGCCTCTGCGGTCTGGCGCGCCCGTTACGCGAGCGAATTGCACGCAGGAGCAGGATGATGCCGCTCCCGAAGATCGCGAGGGCGAATCCGGCACCGCACGCGATTGTCGCGACGTCCGGCCATACCCAGACCAGAACAGCCAGCAACATGCTCGCAATCGCATACGCGACGCCCGTCGTGCGAGTCACCGTCGTTCCGCGCTTGACGGAAGCGAACACGAGCCACGTTCCACCGACGACAAGCAAGACCGCAACGAATGCCGGAAGCCAGCGGACAACAGCAGGGAAGAACACGACACACAGGGCTGCACCCGAAACCAGCGCCGTAGCGGCCGCCCATCGCCACCCGATCGCTCGCTCCCCAGCGACCATGAGCCCCGCTCCTACGATCGAGCAGACCGCAATGGCACCCACCAGACCGGCTACCGCGGTGAGCGGTCGAACGACAAGCAATCCGCCGATCACGATCAGGAGAACACCGATCCCCGCGATGACCACGCGGCCGCCGATCGTGTGGGTGAAGTCGCGCACTTGGCTCACGCTGATCAGATTACGGGAATCGACGTGTCCGCCCTGGCGAACAACAGGGCCCACTTTGGGGGAGTGCGTGATGGAAACGCATGTACGTATCAACAGAGCCCCGCAACAGTTCCCCCCGGTGAGCAGGCGCGAAATTTCGGCGTCGCGCTGGGAGCAGTTATCGTCGATCCTAAGCGACGCCGGTAGGCGAAGGAGTGTCGGAATGTGAGTGGTGCAGTGTTTGAAACCCCAGGGATCGGTAAATTGTCGTCCGCACGTCGTCCACGCGGGACGCTCGTGGCTCTGTTTGCAGTATTGCTCGCATTTACAGGAATGCTCACGTACGGGGCAGTCCCTGCAGCAGGAGCAGCATCCGGTTCGGAACTCACGAACGAGACCTTTGAGGGTTCGTCCGTCACCGATTCGCGATGGGTCGGCTTCGGAGATGCATGCGTAACCGGCGCGCCAGCGGGCGCCGCCAGCCCGGCCGGGGCTTCCAACCTAGGCGGATGCAGGAAATCCGTCGATTCGCCCGTGCTGGGCACGGACCCCGGGTACCTTCAGCTCACTGACAACTCCGGTGGGTCGACGAGCAACGTTCTCTACGATCGCGCATTCCCCTCGTCAGCGGGGCTGGTAATCAGCTTCACCCAATATCAGTACGCGACCTCTGGCACGGGTCTCGGGCCCGCCGACGGAATCGGATTCTTTCTCACAGACGGCGCCTACACGCTCGACCAGCCCGGTCCGACCGGCGGTGGTTCCGGAGGCGCGCTGGGGTACGCGACGATCGCCGGACAGGACGGAATCGAAAACGGCTACCTCGGCGTCGGGCTCGACGTGTATGGAAACTTTTCCCGACAGCCATACGTCGGAGAGGCCTGTGAAGCCTCCCATTCCTCCGCCGCTCAAAGCGTTGCAGTTCGCGGTCCCGGAAACGGATCGGAGGGCTATTGCCTTCTCTCGTCGACGCCATACCCGAATCTACGTGGCTCCGACCTCTCCGATGCTGGCCGAGAGGTGGAGATCGTTGTGAGCCCCACGAGCGCAGAAGATCCGTACCCCACCATCACGGTATCGATCGACGGGTCCGTTGTCTCGACGGTGCAGATGACTGTTCCCGCACCTCCGACGTTCAAAATGGGCTTCTCGGCGTCCACCGGAGGCGGTCATGAAGTTCATCTCGTGAAACTCTTCGCCGTCTCGACCGTCGATCCCCTCGGTGCGATCAGCCTCGTCAAATCCGTCGATCACTCGACGCAGACCGGAACGACGAAGACGACCTTCACGGAAGGGGATCGCGTTCCATACAGTTTCCTCGTCACCAATACCGGATCCGAGGAAGCTCTCCGAAACATCGTCCTCAGCGATCCTAAGATCGTCGACGTCGTCTGTCCGGCTACGACTCTCGCGATTCAGGATTCGTTCGTGTGTACCGGCACGTACGGCCCGCTGACAGCCGAAGAGGCTCACGCGGGATCGTTCGAGAACACCGCGACTGTGAACGGGACCACCACAGTGTCTTCCACTCCGGTCGAAGACACATCCACGGCGGTGGTACCCACCTATGTGCTGAATACGTTCGAAGTCTCAAAGACAATCACTGGCCCAGCCGCACCGGCGGTCGCGGAGGACACCTCGTTCACGGTCGACTACCAGTGGACCGGGGGTCGTGCGGATGCAACCGAAGGTAGCGGTTCTCTTACCGTCTACAACGATGGCGCTGCGGTCAGCAGCGACCCCATCCCGGAGGGTGCCTCTGTGAGCCTTTCCGAACAGGTTCCGACCGCAATCCCTGGAATCATATGGGGGGCTCCCAGCTTTACGCCGAGTACCTTCACGATGAACCGCGACACCCCTGTCCAGGTGCTGCTTGAAAACCCGACTGCGCTGCAAACCGGCGCCTTTACACTCACGAAGACCGTTGGCGGTCCGAACGCCGGCCTTGTACCAACGGAGACCGAGTTTTCCGTGACGTATTCCTGGACAGGAGGCATCTCCGGTTCTGACGGCCAAGCGACGATGACAGTCAAGAACGACGGGACATCGGTGACGAGCGCGCCCATTCCCGTCAACGCCACGGTCACTCTCGAAGAGACAACGCCCCCGACAGTCGACGGAATCTTCTGGGCTGAGCCTTCCTTCTCCCCTTCCACCTTCGACATCTCCACTGAGACACCGGTAGAAGTCACTCTGACCAACCCGACGCTACCGACGGGAACCTTCTCCATCGTCAAGAAGGTCGTCGGGGACGGTGCTGATCTCGTTGCAGCCGATGCAGCATTTCTCGTTCACTACAGCTGGTCGAACGGAACCGGCCCGAACAATCGAGGCGAGGGCACAGTGACCGTGCGCAACGATGGGACTGCGGCCACTAGCGGGGCAATCCCCGAAGGTGCCGTCGTGGAGCTGTCGGAGCTCACACCTGAGAGGCTAGACGGGGTGACCTGGGGAACGCCGATCTTCAGCGACAACTCCGTCACCGTCTCGGGCGGCGAGAGCGTTCGAATCGAACTCACCAACGTTGCAACCGTGGCGTCTCCCTCCGCAGGCCTCGCCACGACGGGATCGAGTACCGACGGTGGGATGCTTGGACTGGCCTTCGGTGCCCTCATCGTTGGCGCGATTCTCGTCGCCATGCGTCGGCGGACCCGCCAACTATAGCGCGCACTCGGCGTGAAAGCTCCCTGCCGGTCCGGGGCTGAGTACAAGCGGTCGTCGCAACACGACGTTCTCCGAGCGCACACAGGCGCCCTTCCCGATAGCGAAGGGCGCCTGCCTCGTCGAGCGGGACCATGTTTCATCATCCGACGGGGAGGATCGCAACGCGCCACAAACTCGCTCGGATACCGCCTCACAAGAAACACGTGCATGTGAGTCCGCAACCATGAATGCTCGACCCCTCCGGGGGCGATGCCCCGCGACTGCGCGCCAGTGATGCTGATGCCGCCTTTGGACATCGCCTCCACAGCGACGTGATTGAAGTGCTCGGTCGGCTGGGAGTCGACGAAGCGGACCGCAATCCGGTCCCCGATCATCGCACAAATCGCCAGGACTACACTGGAATTAGGTGTTGGCAACCCCGCCTGCGCTGAACCGGCGAAGGAGGAAATAGTGTCGGATACGCAACGCATAGCGCGGCATGAAGATGGATTCAACCGGGTCGAACTCAACCCGATCTTCTCCAGGCCGGGAGAGGCGACGACGCTTCCGAAGTTCCTCTTCCCCGAAGAGGAATCGCTCCAGGAAACCGCCCATCAGATCGTCCACGACGAGATGATGCTCGACGGGAATGCCCGACTCAATCTCGCGACCTTCGTCGGCACCTGGATGGACGATCACGCATCTCGGCTCTACCTCGAAGCCGCCGACAAAAACATGATCGACAAAGACGAGTATCCGCAGACGGCAGCCATCGAGACGCGGTGTTGGCGTATGCTCGCCGACCTCTGGCACGCTCCGGACCCCACCGAGACCATCGGGACATCGACGATCGGATCGTCCGAAGCATGCATGCTAGGCGGCCTCGCTCTCAAGCGCCGCTGGCAGCACGCGCGCCGCAGCGCTGGAGAATCCACCGAGAAGCCGAACATCGTGCTCTCCAGCGCAGTGCAGGTGTGCTGGGAGAAATTCTGCAACTACTTCGAGGTCGAACCAAGGTATGTTCCCATCTCCGACGAGCATAAGGTTCTCGACGGTCACGGCCTCGAGAAGTATGTCGACGAGAACACCATCGGCGTCGTCGCGATCCTCGGCGTCACCTACACAGGGATGTACGAGCCCGTCGCGGCCATCGCCGCAGCGCTCGATCGCATCCAGGAAGCCACCGGAATCGACGTGCCCATCCACGTCGACGGCGCGTCTGGTGCCATGATCGCTCCCTTCCTGCAGCCGGATCTGGAATGGGACTTCCGCATCGAGCGCGTCGCCTCGATCAATACTTCAGGACACAAATACGGCCTCGTCTACCCGGGGCTCGGTTGGGTCGTCTGGCGGGACATCACCGCGCTCCCCGACGACCTGATCTTCCGCGTCAACTATCTCGGCGGCAACATGCCGACATTCGCCCTGAACTTCTCCCGCCCCGGCGCGCAGGTCCTCCTGCAGTACTACCTATTCCTGCGACTGGGACGCACAGGTTTCCACGCCGTGCAGCAGTCGACCCAAGACGTTGCACTGTACCTCTCGAGCGAGATCGCGAAGATTCCGGCCTTCGAACTCTGGAACGACGGCTCGGACATCCCCGTATTCGCGTGGCGCCTACGAGATGGTTACACACAGAACTGGAATCTGTACCACCTGTCGGAACGGCTCCGCATGAAGGGTTGGCTCGTGCCCGCGTACCCGATGCCGGCCGACCTCGTCGACATCACCGTCCAGCGCATCGTCGTCCGCAACGGGTTCAGCCACGACCTCGCCTTCTCGTTCCTCGCAGACCTCCGGGACGCAGTCGCCTACCTCGATGCCCTCGAAGGCCCGCTGCCCGCCGAAGGCCAACACTCCGGATTCCACCACTGACCCAGCGCACAAGGAAGGGACGAGCTGATGTCTCACCACGAGTCCGCAGGACCGGACGAGCGCGCGGACGGCACTCAGGCCCCTACGGCGGAACACGTCAAACCTCATCCGTACGGCCGATCAGGTAACCGCCGCCCAAGAAACCACACAGGGCCGGCGATTGGCGCACCCGCGGCAGGAGCGACGACCTACATGTCGGTCGTGCAACTGTCAATGCTCACGGTGGTATTGGTGGCGTCGCTGCGATCCCTGCCCGCAATGGCCACCTATGGCCTGGGCTCCATCACGCTCTTCATCATCCCCGCGATTCTGTTCCTCGTGCCGACCGCGCTCGTGGCAGCGGAGCTGGCAACGGGGTGGAAAGGCGGCATCTTCACCTGGGTGCGTGAGGCCTTCGGCGAACGCGCAGGGTTCGTCGCGATCTGGCTCCAGTGGATTCAGAACGTCGTCTGGTATCCCACGCAGATCGCCTTCATCGCGGCAAGCCTGTCGTTCGTCGTCGGAAACCCCGATCTCGCACAGAGCGGGATCTACACCGCCATCGTCATCCTCGTCCTCTACTGGGGATCGACTCTCATCACTCTCGCCGGCGGCAACCTCTTCGCCAAAGTCGGCAGCTGGAGCGGAATCTTCGGCACGATCCTCCCCGCAGTTCTCCTGATCGCGCTCGGAGCGCTCTGGCTGGGCACGGGCGAACACTCCGAGACCTCACTGCAGCCCTCAGCGGTCATACCGCCCTGGACGGGGATCGCCGCGATCGTCCTCGTGGTCTCGAACGTTCTCGCCTATGCGGGCATGGAGGTCAATGCGGTGCACGCGAACGATCTGCAGAACCCGGGACGCGGCTTTCCCCGATCGATCGCCTTCGCCACGATCCTTATCCTGGGTGTGTTCATCCTCCCCACAATCGCGATCGCCGTGGCCGTGCCGCAAACCGACCTCGGGGTGACCAACGGCATCAACCTGGCCTTCCAGACCTTCTTCGACCACTGGGGCATCTCGTGGGGCACGCCGGTGGTCTCGCTGCTCGTCGCACTCGGTGCTTTCGCCTCGGTGGTGACGTGGATTGCCGGGCCCTCACGCGGTCTGCTCGCCGCCGCGCGGACGGGGCTGATTCCGCCGTTGCTCCAGCGCCGGAACAAGGCAGGGGTGCAGGTGGGCATCCTCGCGGTGCAAGGAGTGATCGTGACGTTGCTCGCACTGCTCTTCGTCCTCGTCCCCAATGGCAACACAGCGTTCGTCGCCCTGGTGGACATGGCAGCAGCGCTCTACCTCATCATGTACATGCTGATGTTCGCCGCCGCGATCCGGCTGCGCCGGACGCAGCCGAGGGTTGTTCGTAGCTATCGGACGCCGGTGATGCCACTGGTGGCGGGCTTGGGTTTCGTCTCCTGCGCCGCAGCCTTCATTCTCGCCTTTATCCGCCCTTCCGGGTTCTTTGGGCTCTCCGATGTCACGTATCCCCTGGTCGTCGCGGTCATCGTGCTGCTACTGGGCGGCCCTCCGCTGCTCTTTTACGCCATGCGACGCCCGGCCTGGGACCGTCGGAGCGCAGCGGAGAAATCGAGCTCCGACATCGTTCTCGTGAATCCGATACGTCACGAGGACTGAACTCCTACGGGCGCCGCATGATGACATAGCCCACTGCCGACGACGGACTCCGTGTCGCGGGAGACTGTCGACGACGATTCGGGCGAGTCCTCCATATCTTGGATGCAGCATGGCGATGTCCATCCGTATACCCCTGAGGAAAGCGACGCGCGATCTCAGCATCCTCAATGTCGCGACCATCCGCTCGCGACCGGACCGCTCATGGCTGCCATACTGATCGACCTGTCGCGATACGCGGTGAACCTGATCTTTCGCACGGCCGTGCGGAGGCGCGATCACAGGCGCCCGGGGCGCAGACGCCACCATGCCACTCCCGCTGCACCTCGACTGCACGGCGTCCTTGACGGCGACCGGCCCGCGGGGATCGCAAGCAGCTCGGAGCCTGGCGGCTGCCTCCGGAGCAACCGCGCTGCCAGTGCCACCGGACGGCGATGCCCGGCGA
Organism: Microbacterium saperdae; assembly: GCF_006716345.1. NCBI lineage: Bacteria > Bacillati > Actinomycetota > Actinomycetes > Micrococcales > Microbacteriaceae > Microbacterium > Microbacterium saperdae. Next base: position 1,328,260 of record NZ_VFOX01000001.1, on the reverse strand, counting down.
CGCGCTACGGAAGGTGCCTGCGCCAGCTCAGAGCGACGATGCTGAAACTGATGAGCGCAAGAACCGCGCCGATGACGAACATGACCGTGTATGGGAGCCACGCACCCACTAGCGCAAGAACGGCCGGGATGAAGAATCCGATGTAGGTCAGCGAGTAGTACACGGCCGTGAGCCCCGCGAGATCGTCGGGGCCGGCGATACGCTGGATCTCGCGGAGACCACCAACGAGCAAGAGTCCATACGCAGCCCCGAGCGCGGTAGCGGCGACGGCGACCCACGCCAACGAGTCGAGACCGACCGCGACGGCCGCCAGCACCATCCCCACGACGGTGACTGCGAGCGCCGAGCCGACACCGCGGGCCGAACCGGGGTCATCGAAACGGCCCGCAATCCGCTGCGCGCCGACGCCGCATCCTAGTGCGATCACACACAGGAGCCCGCTCATCGCGATCTCCAAGCCCGGAGCCTTCGACATCATCAAGCCAGGCAGTATCGCGTAAGCACTGGCCGCGGTGCCGAAGACCCAGGGCGCCATGGGCACGACGACGAAAAGGAAGCGACGATGCACAGCGGACGGAATCTTCAAGTCCTCGAGCAACGGCCGACCGTCATCACTTGTCCGCCTACTCTCCGGCACCCGCCACAGCAGCGAGAATGATGCGATGGCTAGCACGATGTGCACGAAGTACGGGCTCTGCTGCGGTGAGGGCCCGAACTGCGCGAGCGCCGCAGCAACCCCCGCGCCCAGGGCAAAGCCCGCTGTGAGGGCGAGCGCCGCACGCCCTGCGCCGCTCCCTTCCCGAGCTCCGGTGTCGAACGGCGCCTGCGACAGCTCCTTCACCCAGGCAGTCCCCACCGCCATAACCAACCCCAGCGCCACACCCGAGAGAACTCGCCCGGCGAACAACACGGTCGGCGATGAAGCGCCGAGCGCGAGCAGAACGCTCCCCGCGACAGCGACGAGCGGAGCCGGAAGGAAGAACGGCCGACGACCGAATCGGTCGGAGAGAGGGCCTCCGAGGATCAGAGCGGGCACGATACCGAGAACGTACGCACCGAGCAGAACGTCGAGCACGAGAGGCGTCATCTCGTCCTCCTGTCGGTACATCACCAGCAGGGGAGTGAATTCGTTACCACCCCACCCGACCGCGAAGAGCGCCGCGCACACGGCCATCCAAGGGCGGATGCGGTGCCGAGAACCCGCCGCCGGGATTGGGAGGGAGTGCGTGATACTCATGGCAAAAGCTCCCGATGTGCACGCCGGATGTGAGATTCGAGCGCGATCCGGAACGCGTCGCTATGCGCACCATCGATCAGCCGCACGAGCTCGGTGTGGTCGTCGAGGACCCCCTCGAGGCGATCCGCGCGCTTCCACAGCGACCGCGCCGTCATCCGCCTCTGCCGATCGCTCAACGACGCAAAAAAGTCCGACAGCAGACGGTTTCCGCCGGCCTCGACGATCGCGGCGTGAAAGTCAGCGTCCAACGTCGCGAAACCGTGAAGGTCCTCCCGCGCAGCGGCATCACGTTGCCCCCCGAGGCTCGTCCGCAGCCGCTCGACAAGCTCGGAACGCAGCCGGGCGTCGCCAGAGACCCGGGCGACGGCATCCGATTCGATGAGAACGCGCGCCCGCACGATCTCCTCGCGTTCGTGCGGCCTCACCTCTACGACGAGCGCACCGCGCTTGGGGTACAAACGCAACCACCCCTCCCCTTGCAGTCGCAGGAATGCCTCACGCACCGGAGTACGACTCATACCCAGCTCGTCGGCCACCGTCCCCTCGCTCATCATGCTCCCCCCGAGCAACGCGCCATCCAAGATCTGAGCACGTACATGGTGATAGGCGGCCTCGGACGCCGACGCGCTGCCCTCCCCGCCGGATTCGCTCACGCCTTCCCCTCCCCTATCTTTCAAGTACATCATAGATACTAGTGGCATACTATTCAAGGTGTCGTCGACGATGTCGAGCAAGCTGTCGATGCGACAGCCGTCCCTGCCGCGGGTTCGGCGAGGGAGCGCATAGCGTTGATCGGTTGTTCTCCGGCTTCACCCGTACGACAGCCGAGAGGTCTGCGCGCCTTGAGAGGGGATAGTCGGTATTCGCGTGCTAATATCAGCGCAGAGTTCAGGCTCTTTCACTTAGTCGATGGAGAAACACATGTACGGAGCGCACGGCGAGAACCGCCAGCGGCGCAATGGGCGCATCGGGGGATCATGCGCCCGCCGTACGACGGTGCTGTAGCAATCGGATCGATCGCGACTGCGATTCTGTCGATCCACGCCGATGAATCGGTGCACCGACGTCTCTCCCACCCGTCATCCCTGAGGTGATGCGCGTGCTCCCGGAGTGACCGGAGCGCGCGGGAGCGTGAACGCGCCGCCTCTGTCTCTGCCTGGAGTTCGACCATGTCCTCGACCTACCCTCTTTCCCGTGTCCGCCAGCAATTCCCCGCCCTGCGCACCGGAAGCGCCCTGTTCGATGCGCCCGGTGGCACCCAGACCCCGACCCGCGTCGCCGACGCCATCCGCGACGCGATGGTGAGTCCCGTCTCGCAGCGCGGTCGAAACAACTACAGCGAGCAGAACGCAGACCGCATCGTGCGCGGCGCCCGTGCCGCGATGGGCGACCTGCTGAACGTTGATCCGCGCGCTGTGTTCTTCGGCCGCAGCGCGACGCAGATCACGTTCGACGTGGCCAGAGCCGTCGCCCGTCGCCTCGGCCCCGGCGATGAGATCGTCGCGAGTCGCCTCGACCACGACGCGAACGTGCGTCCGTGGGTGCTCGCCGCTGAGCTATCCGGCGCGACCCTGCGTTGGATCGACTTCGACCGCGAGACCGGTGACCTGACAGTCGACGATGTGCGTCGCGTGCTCAGCGACCGCACGCGATTCGTCGCCGTGACCGCGGCGTCGAACCTGTACGGCACGGCGCCGGACATCGCGGCGATCGCGGCAGCCGTGCACGCGGTCGGAGCGGAGATCTACGTCGACGCCGTCGCCTACACGGCCCACGAGCTCGTCGATGCCACCGCCCTCGGAGCCGACTACATCGTGTGCTCGCCGTATAAGTTCTGCGGTCCTCACATCGGCGTGCTGGGATCCAACGTCGAGAAGCTGGAGGCGCTCGTCCCCGACAAGCTTCGCCCGTCGACCATGCAGGTCCCCGAGCGATTCGAGCTAGGCACTCTGCCCTATGAATTCCTGGCCGGCGTGACAGAGACGGTGGAGTTCCTGGCTGACATCATCCCCGGGGACGGCACGCGCCGCGAGCGGCTGGAGCGCTCCTACGCGGCGGTCGCGAAGCACGAGGATGCTCTCTTCGAGCGGCTCATCGCCGGCCTCGCCGAGATCGACGGCGTTGAGCGCGTCGGTGCGCCGCGCACGCATGTGCCGACCGTCCTCTTCCGTATCGACGGCCGCACTACAGCCGAGGTCTGCGCGGCACTCGGGCGAGCGGACGTCGCCGTGATGGGCGGCAGCTTCTATGCGATCGAGGCCGAGGATTGGGCCGATCTGCGCGACGGCGCGGTGCGCGCGGGCATCGCCCCGTACACCTCGGTCGAAGATGTCGATCGTCTTCTCCATGCGGTGCGTGCACTCACCCTCTGAACGTTCCACCCCACCCCGAAAGGACACACAATGAAGTCACGTCTTTCCCTCCTCGCCCTCTCCCTCGTCGGCATCGCGGCCCTGTCCGCGTGCACGTCGACGCTCCCCACCGACACGGACGAGTCGTCGGCGCCCACCGCAGACGACCAGCCGGCGGCGGCGATCGTCTCCGGGGTGGAAGAGGATTCCGAGATCGCCGCGCTGCTGCCGGCGCAGTACTCGGACGCCGGAGTTCTGCAGGTCGGCTCCAACCTGCAGTTCCCACCTGCCAACTTCTACGCGGCCGACGGGACGACGCCCATCGGGTACGAGGTCGATCTCGCCACCGCGATGGCGAAGCGACTCGGTCTCGACGTCGCCTACAACGACTCCGCGTTCGAGAACCTCATCACGAGCCTGCAGTCGCAGCGCGTCGACTTCACGATGGCGGGCATGAACGATCGCCCCGACCGCCAGGAGATGGTCGACTTCATCGACTACTTCCAGACCGGCATCGGCATCCTCGTCGCCAAGGGCAACCCCGACCGCATCGTCGAGCCCGCCGACCTGTGCGGACACGGCGTGACGGCAGGCGTCGGCAGCTCGCAGGAGGCCTGGGCTCTGGCGCTGAGCGAGAAGTGCGTCGCCGATGGTGCCGAGGCGATCGACGTCGTCACCGTGAACAACGACCAGCAGCGTCTGAACTCGGTCAAGACCGGACGCGTGACCGCCGAGCTCAACGATCTGGCGAACCTCGTCTACGTCGCCCAGACGGCCAACTCCGGCGAGGACTTCGAGGTCGTTGACCTGCCCCCGCTCGAGGGGGCACTCTACGGCATCGGAGTCAACAAGGAGACGCCGGAGCTGCGGGCAGCGCTCGCGGCATCGCTGCAGTCCCTCATCGATGACGGCACGTACGGCGAGATCCTCGCGGCCTGGGGGCTCCAGGCCGGAGCCATCGAGACGGTCGAGATCAACGCGGGACAGTAGTGAGGGCGGGGGACGGTCTCGGCCGTCCCCCGCTTCTGCTCCTCTTCCCCGAAAGGAACCCGTGAAGACATCACCCCCGACCGCCCGCATCAGCACTCCGCTGGCGGCGCCCAGAATCTACCGTCGTCTGCACTTCTGGCGATGGGTGAGCGCGATCATCGTGCTCGCCGCCGTCGCCGGGATCATCATCGTGCTGGCCGGTGCACGAATCCAGTGGCCGCACGTGCTGCAGTACGTCGTGCTGGACACCATGGCCCAGGCCGCATGGAACACCGTGCTCCTCGCGGTCGCCGCGCAGCTGGTGGCCGTCATCATCGGCGTCATCATCGCGATCATGCGCATCTCCCGCAATCCGGTGGCCATCTCGGTGGCGACCGGATACATCTGGATCTTCCGCGGTGTCCCCGTGCTCGTGCAGATCCTCGTCTGGTACAACCTCGCCCTCGTGGTCGACCGCATCGTGATCGGCGTGCCGTTCACGAACTGGACGCTGATCGATCAGCCGACCAACGCCATCATGACCGCGTTCACCGCCGCGCTCCTCGGTCTCGCGCTCAACGAGAGCGCCTACATGGCCGAGATCATCCGCGGTGGGCTCAAAGGCATCGACAGCGGCCAGACCGAGGCTGCACATGCCCTCGGGATGAGCCCGATGCGTACGCTGGCACGCATCATCTTGCCGCAGGCCATGCGCATCATCATCCCGCCAACCGGCAACAACTTCATCAACATGCTCAAGACCACCTCGCTCGCATCGGTGGTGACCTACTTCGAGCTCGTGAAGGCGGCAGCGAACATCTCCAGCCGCAATCTCGAGGTGATGGAGACGCTGTTCGCCGCGGCGGTCTGGTACATGATCATCGTCACGGTCGCCAGCATTGGCCAGTTCTACCTGGAACGGGCCTTCGACGGCAGCACCCGACGCGGTCGTCCGCGGAACCTCCGGACGGCCATCCGCAACGCACTCGTGCGTCCCCCCTTCTCCCGGCGAGGTATCGATGAATGACAACACGGCGCTCGTGCGCATCCGGCAGGTCAAGAAATCCTTCGGCGACAACGCCGTGCTCCGCGACATCACGATGGACGTGCGCGCGGGCGAGGTCGTCTGTCTGCTCGGTTCCTCCGGCGCGGGCAAGAGCACGCTCCTGCGGGCGATCAACCGGCTGGAAAAGATCGATGCCGGTCAGATCTGGGTGGACGACATGCTCGTTGGCTTCGGTGAGTATCGCGACGGCGTCCGCGAGCTCACCGAGCGAGGGATGGCAGCGCAGCGCGCGCACATCGGCATGGTGTTCCAGCGCTTCAACCTGTTCCCGCACATGACCGCCCTGCAGAACGTCATGGAAGCGCCACGTGCAGTGCGGCGACTGTCGGGTGCCGCGGCGAAGGCGGAGGCGCGCGAGCTGCTGGAGAGCGTCGGACTCGCCGACAAGATGGCGCACTATCCGGCCCAGCTCTCCGGCGGACAGCAGCAGCGTGTCGCGATCGCGCGGGCATTGGCGATGAAGCCGCAGCTCATGCTGTTCGACGAGCCCACCAGCGCCCTCGACCCTGAACTCGTCGGGGAAGTGTTGAAAGTCATGACCGAGCTCGCGCGGCAGGGAATGACGATGATCGTCGTGACGCACGAAATGGGATTCGCGCGCGAAGTCGCTGATCGCGTCGTGCTGATGCACGGCGGCGAGATCGTGGAGGATGCCTCAGCCGTGGAGTTCTTCGAGAACCCGCAGCACGAGCGCACCCGACAGTTCATAGCAAGCTCGACGAGAGCGGGGTGAGGGGCGATTTTGGCTGGTGGCCCCCTCCGGATGTTCCCGCTGAAGCAATCAGGCCGCTCATCTCCGAGGACAACGTTGACCGGCGCGGCTGCGTTTCTAGCGAGATGGCGATGCTCCCAGTCTGTTCAAGTCAACCACGTTGGGGAAGCACTTCTCCGCCAGGGTGAAGCCGCCGAGCGGAGATGACGGCTATGCGCCGATGAACACGAGATCACCGATCTCGTTGCGTTCACCAGAGAGGGCGGTCAGTTGTAGAGCATTCCACCATCGACGATGATGACCTGCCCGGTGACGTACACGGCGTTGTCGCCGGCGAGGAACGATACGACTCCGGCGACGTCTTCGGGGGTCTCGATCCGCCCGAGAGCGATGCCCTCCACGTTGTCCTGGAGGTTTTTCCCTAGTGGTTTTCCGTTGATCTTGTGCATCTCAGCGTCGATCAGGTCCCACATTCCGGTTCCGACGATTCCGGGCGCATACGCGTTCACTGTGTGGCCCTTCGGTGCGAGCTCTTGGGCAGCGACCTGGGTGATGCCCCGAACAGCGAACTTCGACGCCGAGTAGGCACCCAGGATGGGGAAGCCGCGGATAGCGGCGATCGAAGCGGCGTTCACGATCCTCCCCTTCACTCCAAGCTCGTCGAACTTTCGCACGGCCGCTTGAATGCCGAAGATCACGGAGTTGACGTTGACGGAGAAGACCGTCTCGAGATCGTGTTCGGTGACCTCCAGAAGGGGTTTCACCTGTGCGATTCCGGCGTTGTTGACGATGACGTCGAACCCGCCGAGTCGGGATGCCGTTTGCTCGACAGCTGCCTCGACATCGCTCCTGCTCGACACGTCGGTGGGCACGAACACGGCACTCCGGCCCAACGCAGCGATCTCGGCAGCCACTGCTTCGCCTTTCTGCTCCTGAGCCGGGATGTCCGCGATACCGATGTCGAACCCGTCCTGCGCCAGTTTCAGCGCGATTCCTCTTCCGATTCCCTGTCCCGCGCCCGTGACGAGCGCAACCTTCTTGGTAGTCATGATCTGCTTTCGATGAGAGTGATTTCGACACGAAACGTCGTCGCGCCCAGGTTGTCCGACCTGTTACGGCCCGAAGGTGGTGGCTGTGCCGCTGAAGGCGGTGGCATCACGACCATGGATTCCCGAGAAATGCTCGCTGAGCAGCGCGCGGAAGGTGTCGGTATCGCTTCGTTCGAGTGCATCCACGAGAGCGCCGTGTTCGGCAACGACTCGCTCGCTATACCCCGGACGATGCCAGACCGAACGGGCCATCATGCGGTGATGGCGGTCGCGGATCGTGTCGAAGAACGTCACCAAAATACCGTTGCCGCCACCTTCGATGATGGCCCGGTGGAAGGAGCTATCCTCATCCAGGAACGCATCAAGATCGTCATCACCTCGAGCCATGTCCTGGTTCGCCACGTGGGCTCTCAATCGGCTCACCACCGCCTCGCGCCGATCGGGTGTATCCGCGATCGCGGAAGCCGCGTCGCCCTCGATCAGGAGGCGTACTCCAAGAATGTTATCAACCTCTTCCGGAGGGACGTCCAGGATGAGCGCGCCGCGCTTGGGGTAGAGACGCATCCAGCCGTTCGTCTGCAACATAGCGAACGCCTCCCTGACAGGCGTACGGCTAATCCCTAACCGAGTCGAGACGTCATTCTCGCTGATCATCGACCCCGCTGCCAACTCCCCTGAGATAATCCGCCTCTTCGTATCGGTGAACGCACGGTCCGTCGCTAATTCGATCATCACAAACCCTCACTTGTATGTCACTTGTATGTCACATGATCATTGCTAGGCTACCTCCCCCCGTCGCAGGAGACAAGATCGATGCGATCGCCATGGGGCTATTCAGCTAGATGGGCACTTCGAGTATCTGCGACTGCCCCGCAGATCCTGCAGGACTCCCCGAGCCCTCGCTCGCATACACCGGACAGTGGATGCGATGACACGTCCGCGCACCACCGGCGGTGCGGGGACCGTGCGGGGGACCGAAGGTTCTGCCGCGAACCACAGCGGGTAAGGTGCAATGGAGCAGCCGGATATCATGACCGGCGGAGGAGGTTTTCGCCCACATGATCACCACGAGACCACACACGGGTGAGCCGCGTACCGCCGGAATCGCAGGGCGACTGAACTGGTTGCGCGCGGGAGTGCTCGGCGCGAACGACGGGATCGTGTCGGTCGCCGCGATCGTCGTCGGCGTCGCCGGTGCCACCAATGACCTGGCACCGATCCTGACCGCGGGGACGGCGGCGTTGGTCGGCGGGGCGATCTCGATGACACTCGGCGAGTACGTGTCGGTGAGCAGTCAGAGCGACAGCGAGAAGACCCTCATCGCGACGGAACGCCGCGAACTCTCGGAAATGCCCGCGCAGGAGCTCGAAGAGCTCACCGGACTCTACCAGGCCAAGGGGATATCCCCGGAGACGGCGCGGAAGGTCGCCGAGGAGCTCACCGCGCACGACGCCCTCGGCGCGCACCTGTCTGCGGAACTGAACATCGACGGTCAGGATCTGGTCAGCCCCTGGCGGGCGGCCCTCGCTTCCGCAGTCGCGTTCACCTCGGGCGGGATCATCCCGTTCGTGGCGATGCTCCTCCCGCCAGGCGTACGGATTCCCGCGACATTCATCGTCGTGCTGCTCGCTCTCGCCGTCACCGGTGCACTCGGCGCGCGTCTCGGGGGCAGCCCCGTGCTGCGTCCAACGATCCGCGTCGTGGTCGGCGGCGCGGTCGCGCTAGGCGCCACCTTCCTGATCGGTACGCTCCTGGGGACGACCGGGATCGCATAGACGGCCGAGATGATCCGGCCGGGCAATCGCCTGACGACTCCGCAGATCGGCATCCTCCGAACGATGCGAGGTGATTGACCCCGGGCTTCGTTCCCATCGGGAGGCTTGGGAAATTGCCGCTCCCACGAGTGTGTCGAGGCCAGCGTCGTAGTTGGCTGCGGCCCCGGTAGGGGTTGCCTTGAGTGTCGAACCCACGTGACCGCCGCGGAATGGCCGGAGTGTCTCGATTGCGGCTCGGAATCATGCGGGTTGTGAGTCATCAGAATCAGGCTGGGGCGGACTCAAACACAGCTTCCGTTGTCATGATGTTGTCACCGGGACCTGAGCGGATCCGGTCGTCCGTAGTCCCAGATCTCCCAGCTGATCTTCTTGCCAAGTTCGCCGAAGCAGCCCTGACCACCGAGACGTTGCATCGCGAACCACCACACTTGGAGCTGAACCCACCGGCACTCCTGCCGTCACGAACCAACCATACCGATGGCCGAGGTGGGGGCTATGATCCTGGTATGCCTTTCCCGTCCACTGATGAGCTCACACTCCCCGAACCTGTCGTCCCTTCGCATACGGGACTGTGGGTCGGGGTAGGCATCGCCGCCGGCTTGCTCGTCGGTGCTGCGATCGTCATCGCCGCCACTCTCGCCTAACCGCAGGAAACAAGGACCGGAAGCTCCAGCGGCATCCCTCTCAGCAATGGTGTGTTGCTGAGAGGGATACCTACGAGGCCCCCATTTCAGGTGCCCCGTGGCAACAGTCACGGCACGATAGGGGCGGCGCGGTGACGACTGCGCGTCACAGCAGATCGGGCCAGATCGTTTGAGTGGTCGTTGCCGCCGGCTTCGATCCGGGCGGCGCGCTGTTCGAGAGCAGCTCAGCGGCGAGGGCGTTCACCTCCGGTTCGGTCTCTTGCGCGGGCTCTCGCACGAAACTGCTTCGCCGAATTCTGGAGGGCTTGCGCTTTCTTCGCGCGCCAGTCTTGCTGTGCCATATCCGCTTATCGAGCGGTGGTGGATCAGTCGAAGTTGCCGAACATCCGCCTTGCGGCGGCCTCTGCCTGGGACACATCTGCTGCGAGGATCGCCGCACCGAGGTCCGTCACAGCTGTGGCAATAGCTACGCGTTCATCCATGGATAGGTCTGTCTGCGTGAGGTTGCGCAACACGACGAACCACAGGTCTTCGAGCAGAAAACTGAACAAGCGGTTCTCGGTACGGCGGAACAGATGCTCGAGTAGCCGAGCGTGCGCTGGAAGCCATTCGCCACCGCCGTGAATCGTCGCCGCAGCTTCGTCGGCGAGCTGTGACGCCCAGGCGCGATCGCCCTCTCCGAGCCTTGGGATCGCGAGTCGCGCCATTGCCGCTGTCTGCAACGCGGCGAACTGACGGGTCTCCCGGATCACTTCAGCGTCGATCTCCGTCACCGCTGTGAAGCGGTACGGATGCACCTCGACCAACCCCACACACACTGGAGGCGCTGCATCGCTTCTCGAACAGAAGTACGAGACACCCCAAACTCGACAGCTAAACGGTGATCCCGCAGCCGCGTTCCAGGCGGGTAGGAACCGTCGGTTGTCCGGCGCGCCAACAGGTGAAAGATCTCTTCGCCGGACAGCGGTTTCCCGGCCAACTCGTGGCCATGGTCAGACGGTGCGGCACCAACTGCCATGCGCAACGCTCCTCCCCCGAACCACGAGCTCCGCTCGAAGCCGCTCCGTGACTCGCCCCGGCATGTCCGGAGACAGGATTCCTTGGAAGGATCTGTCTTATGGGACGTCCCAGTAAGTATCCGCGCGAGCTTCGTGAGCGCGCTGTCCGTATGGTCGCCGAGGTGCGGGCCGACTATCCGAGCGAGTATCAGGCGATGACCGCGGTCGCGCAGATGCTCGGCATCGGGTCGCCGGAAACGATCCGCACCTGGATCCGTCGGGAGCAGGTCGACGCGGGAGACCGGCCCGGTGTGACGACCGACGCGCAGATGGAGATCAAGCGCCTGAAGCGGGAGAACGCCGAGCTGCGGCGGGCGAACGGGATCTTGAAGGCGGCTTCAGCTTTCTTCGCGGCCGAACTCGACCGGCCACACAAGCGATAGTCGCCTTCATCGACGAACATAAGGAACGCACCGAGGGCGGGCTCCGATGGGTGTCGAGTCGATCTGCGCTGTGCTCACCCAGCACGGCGTGAAGATCGCCCCATCGACCTACTACGACGCCCGCGGGCGCGGACCGTCATCCCAGACCGTGTCGGATGAGCGGTGGAAGCCGATCATCCTCGCCGCGTGGCAGGCGCACCGCAAGGTGCTCGGCGCCCGAAAGCTCTGGTTGCGGCTCCGCCGTGACGGTCACGACATCGCCCGGTGCACGGTCGAGCGTCTCATGCGTGAGCTTGGGATCGCCGGCGTGCTCCGCGAGAAGAGGAAACGTCCCGTCGACACGGATCCACGGGAGACCCGCCCCGCGGACCTCGTCGACCGCCACTTCGCCCGGTTCCGCACGAACCAGCTCTGGGTCGCCGACTTCACATACGTGTGGACCTGGTCCGGATGGGTCTACGTCGCGTTCGTGTTCGACGCGCACTCCCGCCGCATCATCGGCTGGCGCGCCGCGACGAGCATGACCACAGCGCTCGTGCTCGACTGCCTCGACATGGCTCTCTTCACCCGACGCCGCGAAGGCGTCACCCCGGGTTCGAGGGGCTCACGCACCACACCGACGCGGGCAGCGTCTACACCTCAATCGCCTTCACCGACCGGCTCGTCGACGAAGGCATCGACCCGTCCGTCGGGTCCGTCGGCGACGCCTACGACAACTCTCTCGCGGAGTCGCAGATCGGGCTCTACAAGTCCGAACTCATCCACCACGAAGGTCCCTGGCGGGACGTCGATCAGGTCGAGGCGGCGACCGCATCCTGGGTGCTCTGGTTCAACACCGAACGCACCCATGGCTCCATCGACGACCTCACACCCCTCGAGGTCGAGCAACTCGACTACGCTCGCAACGAACCGGTTGAAAGAGCCGGCTGACACCAGCAAACAGCTCTCCGGACATGCCGGGGCGAGTCAGGGACACAGGTGACTTGTTTTCGAGGATGAGCGCCTGGCCTTGGAAACCCTTCTGGAGATCTCGGCTTGCCCGATCTCACCCGTCACGGTCTCCGGCGCACCGGGGCGACCTGGATGGCCGACGCCGGCATCCCGCTGGATTTTCCCCAGGACATCCTCGGCCACGCCTCCGTCGAGACCACGCGCGGCCACCTACACCCTGATGACCGCCCTCTGGCTTCCGCCGCCGAGCAGGCCAGCGCTTTCGTCGCACGGTCAGCCAAGGCCAGCGGCCAGTCTCGCCGCAGCGCGCCGAGGACCCTGTAGAGAGACGTCGAGAACCCTGCGCCGCGTCCCGGTCCCGTTATCCACGTCAATGGGTCGCTGTTCAACAACTGCGAAGGGCCTGTCCGAAATTCGGTGTGTGAGGTCCGGCGATTCTCATCAGTGAGTGGTTCTCTCGAACCGTCCGGCGAAGGTGATCGCGAACGCGTTCAGTGCCGGCTTCCACTTGATCATCCAGCGTGCTCTCCCGCCGCCGGTGGGTTCAAGCGACCGTGCCACGAGATACAGGCACTTCAACGCCGCTTGCTCGTTCGGGAAGTGCCTGCGCGCACGGACCGCCCTGCGGTAGCGGGCGTTAATCGACTCGATCGCGTTGGTCGTGCAGATCACCCGCCGGATCTCGACGTCGTTTTCGAGGAACGGCACGAACTCCGCCCAGGAGCTGCGCCAGAGCTGGATGGTTGCCGGATATCGCTCGCCCCACTCGGCGGTGAACTCCTCGAACCGGTCCTTCGCCGCCTGCTCGGACGGGGCCGTATAGTCCGGGCGGAGAGACTTCACGATCGCGTCCCGGTGCTGCCGACCGGTGTAGCTGAAACCATGCCCAGTCCACGCAGACGGCCCAAAGGCGAGCCGCTGATCGGCCGGCCACCGAAAATCACCCGCGACGACATCATCACTGCCGTCCTCGAGATCGGCTTCACTGAGGTCACCATCCCGCTTATTGCTGAACGGCTCGACGTCACCCCCGCAACCGTCTACCGGCATGTGCCCGATCGCGCGACCATGCTCTCGCTCGCATGGGACAGGGTGGTCGACAGCATCGAGTGGCCGGCACTCGAGGGGAACTGGCATGACGTGCTGCTGGCGTACGGGGACTGCCTGTGGAACGCGCTTGCCAAGCACCCCGGCGTCGTGACCGCCCTCTCCTCCGGACTGATGCCGGAACGCACCATGGATATCTTCCTCGGCCTTGCAGTCCACCTCGAACGCGAAGGATTCCCCATGCCCGACGCCATGCTCCTCATCGATACCGTCATCGATCACCGTCTCGGTCTAGAGAAGCTCGACGGCCACACATCCGAACCAGGCGTGTCACGCATCGAGATGGCTGATTCCTGGAAACCTCGCGAAGACGAAACTGCGGCGCTGCAACGCGCACGAGCTGCCATGCGCGATGCCGTCCTCATGGCCCCACGACAGTGGCTGAACCGAAAACTCGCCCTCATCCTCGACGGCGGAGAAAGACTCCGAGAGCGACTCTGAAGGCCACAAGCCGCCGTCGGGCAAAGCCACGTCCGCGATAAGAGACGTACACGAATCCCCCGGGTCGGCAGCGCGGTGAGCACCCGCCTCCGCGTCAGCCGGCTCTCGTAGGTGGTGGCGCTCTAGCTCGACCCTGTCGGTTCGGCGGCGTATCTCGCGGTTGAGGCGATCGCTGGGGTTGTTGGACCAGGTCTGCGTCCAGAACCCTTCGGGGAATCCGGTGAACGCCAGGATGTCCGGTCGCGCCGCGTCGAGGTGCTCAAACGCGGCGGGCAGCTTGTCTGCAACGTAGTCCAGCAATCGGTCGAACTGCGCGTTCACCGCGACAGCGTCGGGTGGTCGTAGACCGAGTGCAGCATCGCCTTGACCGCGGGCCAGAGAGACTTCGGGGTCACGGACATCAGGTTCGCGGCATACACGTCGTCGCCGTCTCGGACCGAGACATCCTCCGCCGCGATCACCGGGGCGGAGTCCGGCTCCGGCCAGTCCTTCAGCTCCAGTTCCCGCCGCAGTCCATCGCCCTCGATATCGAAGACGGGGAGACGTCGTTCCAGCCGGCCCGGCAGCGCCCACGCACGCTCACCCAGCAGATGCATCACGGCGGGGATGAGGGTCATCCGGACGATGAACGCGTCTACGAACACCCCGACCGCCAGACCCACGCCGATCGCCTTGATCTGTACGTCACCATCGGGGACGAACGCCGCGAACACGTGAGCATGATGATCGCCGCCGCGGTGACGACCTTCGCCGACCCCTGGAACCCGGCATGGACCGCGGTGCGCGCATTCCTGCCGTGGACGTGCTCCTCCCGCATCCGGGAGACCAGGAACACTTGGTAATCCATCGCGAGACCAAACAGCACCCCATCACCAGCAGCGGCACGAAGCTGGCCACCGGGCCGGTCGTCGGCAGGTGGATCAGGCCCGCGAACCAGCCATGCTCGATCACGAGAAGACAACGCGTCCCGCGTGAAAAGCAACTCGTGACGGAGCAGGACAGGAGGCAGGAGCACCACGCGCTCCGGTATCGAGCCCTCCCCGATCTCGCCCCGCTCGCGCGCCGCATCCAGTATCCGCGAGATGGTGTCGTCGGACGACGCCGCCAGGTGAACCTCGTGACCACCTCGAGCAGTTCGTCGTCAGCCTCGGCGATCACCCGCCGGTACGCGTCGATCGACCCGCTGGAACCTCTCACTGACCGCCTCACACCCGCCGATCAGATCCCCACGGAGCGAACCAGAACCAAGAGCGGGAAGTGTCAACGGCGCACGATCCGACCACGCATCGACAACCAGATGAGCCCGAGAGCTGTATCGACGATAGAGCACCGGCTTGCTCGTCTGCGCCCGACGCGCCACCCCCTCGAAGCTCACCCCGGCATAACCATGCTCCGTCAACTCCGCAATAGTCGCGGCCCGGATAGCAGCCGTCAACTCCGCGCCTGCTGCCGTGTCGGGCGGGCTTCGTCGAGCTCGCCTTCTGCGTCAGAAAAAGTCACCATCCTCATACTGCCAGCCGCAAAGCGCAGGATCCCGCTTGCTCGTCCGCCCTGCATAAATTCACTCCGGTTGTGGATGCAGATCTGCGACGGTCACAAGTGGCGCTATGACTCCGGCGCCCGAGCCTTTCGACGCCGTCCTCTAACGCTGCACCAGGGCCAGTGATCGGTTCCGCCCCTGGCGTATGAGCCACCTGTATAGGCGGGTGCCGCGAAGCCTCGTGCGGCGTTTCGCACTCCCCCGCTTTGAAATCGCTCATGGCCGCGACCTGCAGCTCAGCACACGACTGCGTGGATGCGGAACCCACCCCGATTTCGAAGGTGAGCGGCTCTCCGTCGGGAGGGTGCACCCGCCCATCCCCTTGCGGGCGACGGCGTCACGGGGGAATCCCGTGCTGACTGCCTTGCAAAGGTTGACATGGCCGCAGGGCGCCCTCGTCGTTTTGAGGCTCAGGGAGACCACGGTGAACGGACCGGAACCGATCGGGGTCGCCGACATCCTTCCGGACGTGCTGGACGATGAGCTGCCCGCCGAGCTCGTAAGGGCTCATGCGCCCGCGTTGGGCCGGGAGCCGAGTTCGGCAGGTTCGGCGCCGACACGCTCGCGTGTCTCGACCGACACTTGGGCTTCATTGTCGAGCGCGAACGAGACCGCAGAGCGTGAGATTGCGAGCTGTCCAGCGACATCGCTCATCGTCACCGGTCGCCCCGTACTCGGGTGCAGCCCCCAGCGGGATGAGAGATGACTCGGCCCGAGCTGCCCGTAGAGTGCTTGCAATCAGACAGAGCAACTCGATGCATCAGCCTCAGGGCCAAAGTCCCGAAGCATCAGCCGACGGTACTGCGTCGGGCCACGAGCTCCGGCTGGAAGACGACACGCTCATGCCTGACGTCGTCCCCCCGTGCGATCTCACGCTGGAGGAGGTCGAGCGCGGTGCGACCGAAGAGCTCTCCGTGGCGGCGGACCGAAGTCAACGGCACGACCGCATCCGCAGCGAAATCGATGTCGTCGTAGCCGACGAGCGCGATGTCCTCGGGGATCCGGATCGCCGGGTCTTCGAGGACCCCATGGAGGATGCCCACCGCCAAGAGGTCGTTCACCGCGAAGATCGCATCCGGTCGGTTTTCCGCTGGCCGCTCACGGATGAGTCGACCGATCTCGCGGCCCGTCGCGATCGTCCGGGAACCCACCTCGACGACCTCGAGCGCTGCGTCGCCGACCCGTTCGATCGCGCTGGTCGCGCCGACGAGGCGATCTGACACCGTATCGATCGCCAGAGGGCCTCCCACGAACAGGATCCTGCGTCGTCCCTGCTCGAGGAGATGCTCGACGGCCATGCGCCCACCCGCGACGTCGTCGACAGAGATCGACGAGCACAGCGAGGTATCCGCGACTCGATCGATGAGGACCGTGGGAATACCACGGCGAATGAGATTCTCGACTCGCGAATCGACCTCCCCTACCGGTGAGAGCAGGATTCCTCTCGCACGCTGGGACTCGAAGAGGTCGAGGTATGACGCCTCCCGCTCCGCGGAGGCCGCGCTGTTCGCGATCAGTACCGAGTACCCCGCCTCCGCCGCGCGCTCCTCGACACCACGAGCGAAATCGTGAAAGAACGGATTGCCCACTTCGAATGCGATGTGACCGATCGTGCGGCTCTCTCCCACGCGGAGTGTGCGTGCGGCGCTGTTGCCGACGTATCCGAGATCGTTGATCGCCGAACGGATCCTGGCAGCAGTATCCGGGGCGACCCGGCCGGGGTGGTTGAGGAAATTGGAGACCGTGCCCGCTGAGACGTTCGCACGCGCGGCGACCTCACGCAACCCGACTGCGCCCACGATGCCGCCTTTCCGTTCGTTTGATCGATTATGACCGCCGCGCACATGACCTCGAAGGGGGAGAGCCCACATGCCTCGACGAGGGTCTTCGTTGTTTTAACGTTTTAACTCTAACAGCACGCGTGAATGTAACGTTTCGCACGCCGAGCGAATCGGCAGTTGCATAATTCTTTTGAATCGTTATAACGTGATCCCACTCGACCATATCCCTGCAAGGAGAAACGAAGATGTTTCGCAGCACCCCTCGCCGACTGGCGTCCCTCGGCGGCATCACCATCGCCGCGCTCCTCATGACCGCCTGCGTCGGCGGAACCGCTCCCAGCTCGGGAGACACCGAGCTCGTCACCGATCCGTCGGAGATCTCCGGAGAGATCACGTTCTCGACCTGGTGGGCTTACGCCGACCAAGAACTCATCGACGGATTCTCGAAGAAGTACCCGAACGTGACGGTCAACCTGGACTTCACGGCAGTGGACTCCTACGCGACCAAGATGCAGACTCTCGCGTCGAGCGGCGATCTGCCGGATGTGTTCGCCGTGCAGGGGCCCACCCTCGTTGCTCTCGCCGACGCCGACCAGCTGCTCGACCTCGACGACGCCCTCGCGACTCCCGACTACGACGACACGGCCGACAGCGACTGGGGCTCCACCTTCATCCCCTCCCTGCTCGCGGGAGCGAACTCCGGCATCAAGGCGGATGGCACCTGGGGCGTCCCCTTCACCGCGATCAGCGTCGCCTCTCTCTACAACAAGGATGTCTTCGACGAGGTCGGCGTGACGCCGCCCGCGTCGTTCGACGATCTGCTCTCCAACTGCCGAGCGCTGTCGTCAGCCGGCTACATCCCCATGTCCCTCACGGGTGCCGCATGGATCAATTGGTGGGCGATGCTGGCCCAGGACCAGACCATGCAGGGCGAGTCGGAAGACGACTTCGATGTCTCGAACCCCAGCTACATCCGCAGCTTCGAGATCATCCAGGAGATGGCTGAGGCTGACTGCTGGACCGATAGCCAGATCACGACGGACATCGCCGCCGAGACCGCGCTCTTCCTCCAGGGCAAGACCGCCCAGTTCATCACCGTGCCGGAGAACTTCTTGAAATCCGTCTCCGAAGGCGCGTCCTTCGAACTCGGATCGTATGTTCTGCCGGCGCTCGACGGCAAGACGCCGAACCGGACCATCGGCGGCGGCGGCGCCAACGTCCTCGCAGTGAGCGCCTCCTCCGATAACCAGTCCGCCGCAGTGGCGTTTGCGAAGTACCTCACCTCCCCGGAGGTGCAGACCTCGCTCGCAGCGTCGGAGTTCACGATCCCCAGCACCGACGTCGACGTGGCCGCCGCGAGCCCCCTGATGACCGCGTACTTGGAAGCCGCGGCGAACGGCTTCGCCGACGAGGCCGCAATGCCCTCCTTCACGACAGCAGGCGCGACCACGTACAACACGGAGATCCTCCCCAACCTGATCCTCGGCAAGATCACGCCGGAAGAGGCGGCGCAGGCGACAGCAGGCCTCTTCGTCACAGAGTGAACCCGGCTCGGGGTGCGGTCGCAGTGAGCCGCGCCCCGAGCCCCTGCAACCGCCCTGATACCCGGAAAAGGAACACCGTGCCTCGAACCGCCCGTCGCCCCTTGCGTCGCTCCTCGCGCGCCCTCGGGTTCACCATGACGCTCCCGGCCCTCGTGCTCATGCTGTTGTTCCTGCTCTGGCCCATCTTCACCGCCGCGGACTACAGCACCACGAGCGCCTCCGGGTTCGGCGACAAGCAGCGAGTCGGCGCCGAGAACTATGCCCGCGCGCTCACTGATCCCGGCCTGTACGCCGCCTTCGGCCGCAACATCGTGTTCGCCGCGATCGTGGTGTTCTTCTCCATCGCCATCGGTTTCGTGATCGCGTACTTCTTGTTCCTCCGCGTCGCGGGATGGCGATTCCTCCAGTTGCTCGTCATGATCCCGTACATCATGCCGCTGGTGGTGACGGCCCTGTTGTGGCAGTGCATGCTGGAGCCCGAGAACGGCTTGGTCAACACCGCGTTGCGATCGGTGGGCCTCGGAGTCTGGGCCGGACCGTGGCTGACAGGTGAGGGCACGGCACTCGGCAGCGTCTCCCTCGTGCAGATCTGGGTCACCATCCCCTTTGCCATGCTGCTGATCTTCGGCGCCATGATCTCGCTGCCCGGAGAAGTGATGGAAGCCGCCAAACTCGATGGCGCCGGGCACCCGACGATCATGCTGCGCGTGGTCCTGCCCATGGTGCGCCCGACGATCGTCCTCGTTGCCTTCATCCTGACCGTGCAGCTCTTCCGGTCGTTCGACCTCGTCTATCTCCTCACTCACGGCGGGCCCGTCGGCGCAACGACGATCGCCACTCTCTACGTCTTCATCCAAGGCTTCGTGAACAACGAGTACGGCTATGCCAACGCGCTCGGCCTCGTCATCGGCGTGGTTCTGGTGTTGGTCGCTCTGCTTCCCGTCTTGAGAAACCGAGCCGCAGCACGTCTCATCGCTCGGCGGAAGGTCGACAAATGACATCCACCCATCTGAAACGGCGCGGTCTCCGTGCCCCGCTTGCAGCGACCATGCTGACCTGGGCGTTCGCTCTCATCTCCGCGTATCCCCTCCTCTGGCTCGTCATGCAGTCACTGCGCTCGGATGGCGCAATCCTCTCCGATCCTTGGGGTCTGCCGCTCTCACCTGACTTCTCCGGCTACGCCAGAGCGTTCGAGACGACGCCGCTGCCGCAGTACTTCCTCAACAGCCTCCTCGTCACTGCTGCCGTGGTGATCCTGTCTGTCGCGTGCTGCGCCGGCGCGGGCTATGCGATCTCGAAGTTGCGGTTTCCGGGCAGCAACCTCGTGTTCCTCGCGTTCCTCGGAATGCTCGTGGTTCCTGCACCGATACTGCTCCTGCCTGTCTTCCTCATCTCACGAGACCTCGGCATCCTCAACACCCACATCGGATTGATCGCACCGTATGCGGCGGGAACGCTTCCGATCGGCGTCTACCTGATGAAGACGCACTTCGATGCGGTACCGGCCTCCTATGCCGAAGCGGCAGAGATCGATCGCGCGAGCGCATGGCAGACGTTCCGGCACATCATGTTGCCTCTCATCGCCCCGGCCGCTGCCACCGTCGCGATCCTCGCGTTCATGTCGGCGTGGAACGAGTACATCTACGCGCTGGTCTCTCTCCGCAGCGCGGAACTGTTCACCCTGCCAATCGGCGTGGCCGACCTTGCGGCGAAGAAGTTCATCTACGGATACTCCCCTGTGTTCGCAGCCATGGTCCTGACGGCACTCCCGGTCTACCTGGCGTTCTTCCTCGCGCAGCGCTCCTTCCTGTCATCTCTGGCGATCGGAGGAGGTGTGAAGGGATGATTCCCTACGATCTGCGGACGAACGCCCGCCGCGAACCCCTCGAGATCGACGAGACCCACCCCTGGTTCGCCTGGCGCCTCCGCTCCGAGACCTACGCCGAGTGTGCGACCTACGAGTTGGTCGTCACCGCCGAGCCGCAACCGGCGCACCCCGATGGTTTCCGCTGGAGCAGCGGGGTGGTGCCATCGGATGCCGTGCAGCATCGATACGACGGGCCCGCCCTGCGCCCGCGCAGCTTCTACACCTGGACGGTCACGACGACCGACGACACGGGAAGCACGGGCACCGCGACATCGCGCTTCGAGACGGGACTGCAGGACGACACATGGGCAGAGCTCGGCGCTTCGTGGATCTCCCGCAACGCGGCACCATGGTTCGATTCGGACGGTGAGTCCCTCGACCCCGGCCTGGCGACTCCGCTCCCGCGGACCTGGCGGACGATGTACAGCGGCGCCCCGCTTCAACTGCGTCGAGCGTTCCGCGTCGAGACGCCCGCCATCCGCGCCCGCCTCTACATCAGCGCGCGGGGAATCCACCGGGCCCACGTGAACGGGCTCAGGGCGGGCGACGACGAACTGGCACCGGGTTGGACGCGCTACGAGTCGCGGATCGAGTACCAGGCCTACGACGTCACGGACGCACTGCGCGATGGCGAGAACGTGCTCGCCGTGCAGGTCGCGGACGGATGGTGGTCAGGCTATCTCGGATACAACGCACGGAGCCAGGCGGACCAGTACGGGCATCGACCGGAACTCATCTGTGCGTTGGAGATTCTGCACGCGAACGGGACGACCACCGTCATATCTTCAGACACACAGTGGCGAGAGCGGTCCGGATCCATCGTGATGGCCGACCTGCTCATGGGCGAGTACCACGACCATGCCTCATGCACAGCGGGATGGCGCGAACCGGCGTTCGACGACTCGAGCTGGCGCAACGCCGTCGTGAGCGGCGCGGACACCGGGATGCTCCGAGCGCAGAGCGCCCCACCGGTCCGCGTCATCGACGAACGCACGCCCGTGGGGATCACCGTGACCGAGGCGGGGACGACGGTTGTGGACTTCGGGCAGAACCTCGTCGGACGGGTCCGCCTCGACCTGACGGGGCAGCGTGCGGGTTCGGTCGTGGAACTTCTCCACGGCGAGATGCTCGACGGGACCCGCGTGTACCGAGCGAACCTGCGCACCGCAGAGGCACGGGATCTCGTCGTCGCCTCCGGTGAGGACGAGACCTTCGAGCCCGTCTTCACCGTCCATGGCTTCCGCTACCTCGAAATCGTCGGCCTCGACCGACCACTGGATCCGACACAGGTGACGGCCGTGGTGCTGTCGACCGATGTTCCCCGCGCCGGCGCCTTCTCCACGTCATCGGCACTGGTCAATCAGATCTACTCCAACATCTCCTGGGGGCAGTCAGGAAACTTCGTCGCCGTCCCCACCGATTGCCCCCAACGCGACGAACGACTGGGATGGACTGCCGACACGCAGATCTTCGCGCCCACGGCTTCGTACAACAGCGACGTGCACGCGTTCCTGACGCGCTGGCTCGATGACCTCCGCGCAAGCCAACGGCCGAGTGGCGTCGTCCCTGACGTCGTGCCGGCACCGCCGACGTCACACAACTTCGACATCGGCGCTCCGGGTTGGGGCGACGCCGCGGTAATCGTGCCGTGGCATCTCTACCGGGTCTATGGAGATCGCGAGTTGCTCGAGCGTCACTACCCGAGCATGCAGGCCTGGGTGGAGTGGGTCGCCTCGCAGAACCCGGATGGCCTCTGGACCAACGCGGTGGGCAACAACTACGGCGATTGGCTGTCGGTCGATGCGGATACGTCACGCCCCCTGGTCGCCGCCGCCTACCGAATCCGCTCCACGGATCTCATCGCCGACGCGGCGAGCGCACTCGGCCGCTTCCAGGATGCCCGGCATCATCGGGCCGAGGCACGCCGTCTGCGCGTTCTCTTCGAGGAGACCTTCTTGGAGGAATCCGGACGTCTGTGCGGGCACACGCAGACGGCCTACCTGTTCGCACTCGCATGGCGACTCGTCGACGACCGCCATCGTGATTCCCTCTCCGCTCATCTCGTCCGAGATCTCGAGTCACGAGGGGCTCGGCTCACGACAGGATTCCTCGGCGTCAGCCTGCTCTGTCCCACGCTCGTCGACATCAATCGCCCCGACCTCGCCTACGCGCTGCTCTTCCAGGAGGAGTTCCCCTCTTGGGGCTACTCGATCCGTCACGGCGCGACCACGATCTGGGAGCGGTGGGACGGCTGGACCGAGCATGCCGGTTTCCAGACCGTCGAGATGAACTCGTTCAACCACTACTCGTTGGGCTCGGTCGGCGAGTGGCTCTACCGCCACGTCGCAGGCATCGAGCAGGCAGAGGACTCGGTGGGATTCCGTCGACTCCGGATCGCCCCGCAGTTCACGGATCGCTTCGATCACGTCCGTGCGAGCTACGAGAGCGTTCGCGGACTCATCGAAGTGGGCTGGACACGGGATGAATCGGGGTATCACCTGGACGTCGTCCTCCCTCCCGGCAGCTCCGCCGACGTCATCCTCCCGAATCAGTCGCATCACGGGGTCGCAGGACGCACGAACTTCACGGTCTCCGCCGACGCGGCCGACACCGAAGCGAAGGTCGTACCGGCATGAACGGCGCACCTCTGCTCCTCATCGAGACCGACGTCTACAGCGACGTCGACGATATCGGTGCACTGGCGGTCGCCTGCGCGCTCTCCGCCGCCGGCCGCGCGAAGATCCTGTCCATCGGTGTCAACACCCCGAGCAGATTCGGCCCGCTGGCCGTGCGCGCCCTGCTCGACGAACTCGCCTGCGACGCCCCCATCGGCGACCTCGGCTGGCGCGACGACTCCGTCTACAGCCACGATTTCGCACGCTTCGTGGCAGAGACGTTCGCGCACGCCGATCGAGCGGAAAGCGCGGAGCCCGAGCCCGCCTGGAGGGTGCACCGCCGGGCTCTCGCCGGCGCGGCCAGCGAATCGGTCACCGCCATATCACTGGGCCTCTTCGACAACTTCGTCGCCTTGCTCGACTCGCCTCCTGATGAGCTCTCGCCGCTGACGGGACGGGAGCTCGTGCATGATCGCGTCCATCGAACCGTGGCCATGGCCGGCACATTCCCCACGGGCACCGAGTTCAACATGGCCTACTCTCCGGCTCTCTCCGCACGGTTCCTCGACGAATGGCCGACGCCCATCGATTTCCTCGGTTACGAGGTTGGAGTGAGCGTCATATCCGGCCGGCACGTCTCGCAGCAGTCGACGTCGGTCGTGGGAGCGTCCTATCGCCACTTCACCGGCGCGGGGCGAGGGCGGGAGAGCTGGGATCCGCTGACGGTGCTGCTCGCCGTGCCGCCGCTACAGCCGATGTTCCGCCTGTCCGCCGCGGGGCGAGTGTCGGTCTCCGCGACGGGCGCAAACGCTTTCGACGCTGATCCGCACGGACGCCATAGATATGCGATCGCCACAGCCGACGACGAGACACTCGCTCGTGCCGTCGACAGCCACCTGAAATGAAACCCACCCACGAAGAAGGGCCTGAACGACGATGAAGTCGACATGGAAGAAACTCGTAGCGAAGGGAGTGATCGTCGCCGCCCTCTCCGCGACGCTCCTCCCACTCTCCTCGGCCCCCGCGTATGCGGACGGCACCACCCACTACGTCAGCAACGGCGGATCGTGCTCAGACGCGGGGCCCGGCACGAGCCAGAGTTCGCCCTGGTGCACTTTCTCCCCCGTGAACACACGGGGGAGCCTCGCCCCCGGCGAACAGCTGCTTCTCGCGCGCGGTTCGCAATGGAACCAGCAGCTCACGCTCAGCGGCAAGGGCACGGCGACCAATCGGATCACTCTCGGCGCGTACGGCTCCGGTGCGCGTCCGAAGATTATCCGCAACGGTGACGAAGCCGATCGCGGAATCATCCTGAAGGATCCGAGCTACTGGACGGTCTCCGACCTGGAAGTCGGCCACGCCGGCACGGGCATTCTGGTGAACTACTCCACAGTCGGCAATCGCGAGATGGTGTTCCAGGACCTCTTCCTGCACGACATCCACGGCATCCACCAGGGCTCGGGCAGTGGCAACGCCGCCACCGGCGACGCGATCTGGAACTCCGCCGGCATCGAGTTCACCTCGAAGACGTTCTCTCCATCGAACCCCGCGACCGCTCGCGTCCTCGACGGCCTCACGTTCGACCGGATCGAAGGCACACGCAACCTCGACACGATCTCCCTCGACTGGTTCAACGACGACTACGACAAGATCACCGACCCGACGATCCGGATCGTCGGCAACGTGCTGTTCAACCACCTCGTTCTGCACGAGGACAATCAGGGCGACTACGCATCGTCCGGCTGCGACGACGGAATGCGCATCACCGGAGCGCAGTACGTCACCATGATGAACTCCTCGTTCGACCGAGAGGCGAGCTGCGCCTCGCAGACCGGCACCGCCGCGATCTATCTCGCGGACGTGTCCGACGCGCGGTTCTTCAACAATTCCTTCACCCACGTCCTCAACACCGCATCGAGCGATATGGTGGCCATCGACTTCGAGGCGGAGACGAGGCGCGTCGCGGTGAGCGAGAACTACATCGCAGACAACGCCGGGGCGGGGCTCTCGTACCTGGCCATCCACGGTCCGACCCCGAACCTCACCGACAGCGATATCTCCGGCAACACCTTCGTCTCGAACGGGAACGGTTCCATCCGTCGCTACGGCAACGACGCGACGCCTACCGGCACGATCCGCGAGAACCTGTTCCACGAGCCGAAGGGGCTGACGTACAAGGAGGGGTCGAACTTCAGCGGCTTCACCTTCACGCACAACCTCGCGATCGGGAGCCGTGCCAGCGTCTTCAACTCGTCGGCCGGTTTCGGGCCATCGCAGACATCGGCATGGTCGTATCAGTCCAAGAACGGCGCGGGATGGTCCGACTTGGCCTATTTCGACTCGACCGCGCAGCGGTGGCAGCCCTCGGCGACGACCCTTGTGCCCAACGTGTCTCGTTTCGAGGCCACACCCAAGTCCTGCAGTGACTGCAGCGTCGCCCGCGCCTGGACCGCTCCCGTGACCGGCACGGTCTCCGTCCGCGGCCGCGTCGCCAAGTCCGACATCGGCAGCGGTGACGGGGTGATCACAAAGATCACCCGCAACGGTACAGCGGTGTGGCCGGCGACCGGATCGAAATCGGTCGCCTACAACGACCTCGGCGGTTTCGAGACCTACATCGACGGGCTCTCCGTCACCGCAGGCGATGTCGTCCGCTTCGAGGTCGCCGCCGGTGCGACCGACACGGGCGACGTGACGAGCTGGATGCCCACCGTGGCGTACACGTCCGGGCCGACCGACGCCGAGCATGTCAGTGCCTCCTGGAACTTCGACACGGCAGGGAACCCCGAGGGGTGGACGGTCGGCAACCAGGCGACGCAGTCGGTTTCCGCCGGATCGAACGTCATCAATGCGACAGGGAACGATCCGTACCTCTTCTCGCCTGGCGGGCTCCGAATCAACAGCGACGCCACCGAGTACATCAAGGTGCGAATGAAGAACTCCTCGTCGAGCACACGCGGCGAGTTCTTCTTCACGACGCTGACGGACCCGACGTGGACGGCCGCGAAGAGCGTGTCGGCGACGATCACCGCCACCGACCCGGGATACACCACCTACATCTTCGACCTGACCAGGGTCGCGGCTTGGAAAGGCACGATCACCCAACTGCGATTCGACCCGATCGACAAAGCCGGCACAGTTTCAGTCGACTCGATCTCAGTCTCGAACCGCGGACCCGCACCGGCTTCGGCGCGAACGTGGAGCTTCGACACCGTCGGGTCGACAGAAGGTTGGACTGCGGGCAACGACGTCACTCAATCGGTCTCCGGCGGCGTGAACACCCTCACCGCAACGGGTCCCGACCCCTATGTCTTCTCCCCCGGATCGCTCGGTATCGATGCCGCACGCTACGGCTTCGTCAAAGTCAGGATGAAGAACAACGGCACGAACAACTTCGCGCAGATCTACTGGACCACGACGACGTCACCAGGCTGGGACGGACCGAAGAGCATCGCAGCGCTCGTCGTGCCTCAGGACGACGGGTACACCGACTACGCGTTCTTCGTCGGCGGCAACCCGAACTGGACGGGGACGATCTCCCAGATCCGATTCGATCCGATCGCAGGGACGGGCACACTGAACGTCGATTCGATTTCGGTGTCGAACGTCGCATACTAGCGACCAGCTGCCCTCATCGGGTGTCAGCCGCAAAGGAAGGATCGCACGGAATCGCGGCCCCTTCCTGATGTTCTCGGGGCGGAGCTACGCACGGTCATCGATCAAGCACCACGCCCTCGGGGCGCGACGCGAGGGAGCAGCTCGCTTCGATCGTCGCTCGGGCCGCTGCTTTCCGCGACAGCGACGCTGCCTGACTCAACGATGCTTTCGGATCGGGCTCCAGCTCGACGATCGTTCGCAGTACGCTGATGTGCGCTTCGGAGAGCTGCTGCCGAGTCAAGGTGCTGCGTCCACAGACGGCGATGACGCGGGAGCCGGCCGCATGTGCCAGATGCGCTAGAGCCACGGGCCCCTTGCCCAGCAGCGACTGCTCATCGAGAGACCCCTCGCCGATCACGACGAGGTCACTCTCGCGCACGGCGCGCTCGATGCCCGTGACGGCGGCGATCTCATCGGCTCCCGATCGCACTTCTGCACATCCGACGGCCAGGAACGCGGCCGCAAAGCCGCCTGCGGCGCCCACGCCCGGCATCGCGCTCACGCAGGCGTCCGCATGGGCGTCGAGGACCCGGCCCCACGCGTTGAGGCGATCCTCGAGAGCGCCGACTGCACGCTCGTCGGCGCCCTTCTGCGGTGCGAACACGCGCGCCGCGCCGGTCTTGCCGGTCAGCGGAGATCCGACGTCGGTGGCGATCACGATTCGACAGTCCGCCAGTCTTGCATCCAGACCGCTGACGTCGATGGTCGCGCACTCCGACAGCGAGCGCACGTCGGCGATGTCGGCATCCGCGGAATCCCGCACCCGCAGACCGAGCTCGCGGATCGCGCCGAAGCCGCCATCGGTCGAGGCGCTGCCGCCAACGGCGACGACGATGTCGCGGAACCCCCGGTCGAGGGCGATGCGCATCAGCTCGCCCACCCCCCTCGTGTCGGCGGTGAGGGCGTGCGCCGGCCCGGGTTCAGTGACGAGCCGCAGTCCGGAGGCCTCGGCGAGCTCGATGACCACGGTCGAGCCGTGCACTGCCCAGCGCGCCTCGACCGTGGTACCCAGCGGGCCACTGACCGCGACGGTCTCGAGCTCGGCTCCGGCCGCGGCGAAGGCTTCGAGCGTGCCCTCGCCGCCGTCAGCGATCGGCATTTGTCGCACCACTGCATCGGGGGCCGCATCGAGCACACCCGCGGCGATCGCTTCCGCGGCCTCGACTGCGGTGAGCGAGCCCTTGAACTTGTCGGGTGCCACGAGCACGCGCAGCGGCCGGGCGGAGGAGTCGGTCATGAGTCAGCCCGCCCGCTCCCCGACGCGGCTCCGACGCCCAGGCAGCGACGCCCCGCATGCTCACACATCGACGCCGACACCGCGGAAGTACGCGGTCGCTCTCCCCGCAGCCAGATCGGGATCGACGAAGAGCCCGATCTCGTTCGCGGCCTCGAAGACCCGCGCGAGGTGCAGCAGGCTGCGTCCCGTCTCGAACCCCGCGATCATCCTGAAATGCGACTGCCAGCCGGTGAGGTAACTCAGCCAGACGACCCCGACTTTGTAATACTGCGTCGGGGACTCGAAGATCAGCCGGCTGAGCTCTTGCGTCGGGCCGAGGATCGATCGGAACCCTTCCACGTCTCCGCGGTCGAGCGCGGCGAGTGATGCCGACGCAAAGCGCGGAATCGCCGAGAAAGCACCCAGCAGCGCGTCGCTGTGCCCCTCCTCATCACCGGCGATCAGCGGAACATAGTTGAAATCGTCGCCGGTGTACGGCCGCACACCTGTCGGCAGCCGTCGCCGGAACGCGACCTCGTGCGCCTCGTCGAGCAGCGACATCTTGAGACCATCGATGCGCTCCGCGTGGTCGCGGATCAGCGCGAGCACAGTCCCGCTCGATGCAGCGAGGTCGGGGCTGCCCCAGTAGCCGGCGAGGGCCGGGTCGAACATCTCGCCGAGCCAGTGCAGCACGACCGGACGCCGCGCCGCACGCAGCACCCGATCGTAGACGCGCAGGTAGTCGTCCGGCCCGGTGGCCGCCGCCGCGAGCTGCCGGCTGGCCATGAGGACGACCCGGCCGCCCGCGTCCTCGATCTCGCTCAGTTGCTCGAGATACGCGTCGCCGATCGCCGACAGGTCGCGCTCCGCCGGATCCAGCGTGTCGGTCGCGATCCCGACCACTACGCTCGCCCCGCGCCCCGCCGCTTCCGCGATCGTTCGCCGCCCGAGTTCGAGCGCGGTGCGGGGTGCGATGCCCATTCCGCGTTGAGCCGTGTCCATGCTCTCGGCCACGCCGAGACCCAGATCCCAGAGTCGATGGCGGATGCCGAGGGTTGCGTCCCAGTCGACAAAGGTCCCACTGCCCGCGCTCGAACGGAGCGCGTCGGCGACCACGTGTCCGGCTGCGAATGCCACGCGCGATGTGGCCGGCATGCTGCTCGTCGACAGTTCGGCCGGCCGGCGCAGGCCCACCGAACGCAGGGAACCGTCGGCGCGCGGCAGGGAGATCGCGGTAACGGTGCTCATACGGGAACCTCGGTCCGCGCCGTGATCGGGGCGACGACCGCTGTGGTGAAGGTCCGCACGGTCCGCTCGATGATCGTCTCGAGCGGCAGCGCCCAGAGCTGCTCATGGAACACCTCGACCTCGATGGGATCTGTATATCCGGCCTGGATCACGCTGGCCGTGATGGCATCGAGGTCGATGCCCCCCTCGCCCGGGAGCAACCTGCCCAGCATGTGGTCCTCCGCAGGCAGTGGGAGGACGAAGTCATTCACCTGGTAACCCGCTATGCGCTCTCCCGCGGCGAGCAGGGCGTCGTGCAGGTCAGCATCCCAGAACGTCGCGTAGGCGTCGACGAGGATGCCGACGCTCTCGACCGGCAGCCCTTCGATGATCCCGAGAGCCTGGCGCACGGTGGTGACGACGCTGCGGGAGGTCGCGAACAACGGGTGCAGGGGCTCGAGCTGCAGCCGCACACCCGCCGCGCGCGCCTCCGGCGCGAGCACCTCGAGCGCATCGCGCACGCGTCCCGCCCCGGCGCGCAGGTCGCGGTCCCCCGGGGCGAGACCGCCGGCGATGAACGACAACGTCGGCGCGCCCACGGCGGCGGACAGCTCGATCGCCCGCCGCACATCGTCGAGCGCCGAGTGCAACGCGGCACCCGACTTGTCTGCCACGAAACCGGTTCGCGACATGGAGGTCGCCCGGATGCCCGTCTCGTCGAGCAGGCGCACCGTCTCAGCGGCACCGAGCTCTGCCACAGGCTCCAGCCAGAGCCCGAGGTGACGGACGCCCGCGGCGGACGACGCGCGGGCTGTGTCCGTGAGCGCATACGGGCGGGTGGTCGCCTGGTTGATACTGAGGAGCGGGATCATGCGGAGACCTCCGAAGGAACGGGAAGATGGGTGAAGATACGCGCTTCGCCGCGATGGGCCAGCCGAACCGGTTCACCGCTGCGAGCGGAGACATAGACCGCTTCAACAATCTGCAGCGAGCGCAGCGCCTGCGCACCCGTCACGGCAGGCTCGCGGCCCTCACGGATGGCAGCGACGAAGTCCTCGATCTGACGGCGGTGGAGGTGCTGCAGTGATGCATTCACCTCGGCCACCGACTTGTCGGGACGGAAGCCACCGGATGCGAGGGTCGAAACCGCCTGTTCGTCGCCCGGAACTGCCCAGATCTCGACATCCGCGTCCGATCCTTCGGGGTACTCCCCGATGCTAATGGTCGCGCCCGTACTCCCGGTGATGGTGAGCTCACTGCCGAGGTTGGGCGTCGCGGCCACTGTCGCCGAGAGGGTGGCGATCGCACCCGAGGCGAAAGTGATCACGGCAGCAGCCGTGTCCTCGACTTCGATCGAGTCAGCCAGTGTGAAGGAGCCAGCGCGGCCGTACACCTCGACGGGCTCACCCATGAACCACTGCAGCAGATCGATGTAGTGGATGGCCTGGGTCATGAGCACGCCGCCGCCGTCGGCGTCCCAGGTGCCGCGCCAGGGCGCGGAGTCATAGTATTCCTTCCCGCGGTGCAGCAGCACCCGGCAGTGTCCCAGCATCGGAGTGCCGAGCGTGCCGTCGACGATCGCGCGGTGCAGCCGCTGGGCTCCGGGCCAAAACCGACGTTGGAACACGACGCCGAACGTGACCCCGGCCGCGGCGGTCGCCTCGATCATTCGCTCGGCCGCGGCCGCGCTCGTCGAGATCGGCTTCTCGCAGAGCACGTGCACGCCGGCCTGCGCGGCTGCGACGACGACCTCCTCGTGGGTGGGGTGCGGTGTGCAGACGCTGATGGCGTCGAGATCGAGAACGAGAAGCTCGGCCACGGATCCGGTCGCCGAGGGGATGCCTCGTTGGTCGGCGAACGCTTGTGCTCGGGCTCGGTCGACGTCGCAGACCGCGACGACCTCTGCGCCGTCGGCCGCCCGATACGCGGCCACATGGTTGTCGGCGATGTTGCCACAGCCGACGATGCCGATGCGAATGGGTGCGCTCACGACTGCACCCCGATCGTGGTGGACGACTCGGCAGACGATGCGATGTGTTCTCCGCCGGCGATCGTGTGGCTGCGTGTGATGGGCGACCCCAGGTCGTCGAGCGGCACGAACGCGGTCTCCTTCGACAGGAGCGCGGTGAGGGCGGCAATGCCGGCGATCACCGCGGAGATGATCGCGACCGGCAGCCAGTTCTTCGGATCGCCCGCGGTCAGGGCCAGGTACACGCTCGGCGCGAAGCCGGCGGCGATCAGGCCGATCTGCTGGCCCAGAGCCATGCCGGTCTGGCGAACCTTGAGGTTGAACATCTCGGCGAACATCGACGGGTATACCGCATTGATGGCCGCATAAGCGCCAGCCACTGACAGGAATCCGGTGACGAAGAGCAAGGGAACGTTCTGCGCCTGGATCGCGCCGAAGTAGGCGAACAGCATCGCCGCGCATGCGAGGTTGCCTGCGATGAACACCGGCCGGCGGCCGATGCGGTCGGCGAGCATCGCGAGAATCGGCTGCGTCACGAGCGCGCCCACGTGGCTCACGATCAGCACCCAGAGCATGGTGCTTTCGGCGAGGCCATACTCCCTCGTCGCGAAGGCGAGTGCGAACACCTTGATTACCGTATCGATCGCGAAGGCCAGCGAGCAGAAGACGACGCGCAGGATGGATGCCCAGTGCGACCGAAAGACCTCCAGCACTGGTACCTTCACGAGCGCGTTGTCCTCCTTGGCCTCGATGAATGCCTCGGGCTCGTCAAGCGTCGCGCGTATGACGAAGCCCGCCACCGTGACGATTGCGCTCAGCAGGAAGGGCAGCCGCCACCCCCAGCTCAGCAGGGCCTCCTCCGGCAGCGCGGAGATCGGGATGAAGATGAGCGTCGCGAGCACGAATCCGCCGACGATGCCATTGGGTGCCCAGCTGGTGAAGAACGCCCGACGCCGCGCCGGCGCGATCTCGATCGTGAGCACGGTTGCGGCGGCGGTCTCCCCGCCCACCGAGATGCCCTGGAGCAGGCGCAGGGTCACCAGCAGGATTGGCGCCCAGGCGCCGATCTGCGCATAGCCAGGCAGCAGCCCAACGACGAAGGTGCAGGTGCCCATGAGCACGAGAATGAAAACAAGCACCTTCTTGCGACCGATCCGATCGCCGAAGTGGCCGAGCAGGACGGCGCCGAGTGGCCGGGCCACGTACGACACGGCGAACGTGGCCAGCGCTAGCACGGTGCTCAGACCGGGATCGTCGCCGGGGAAGAACACCTGCCCGAAGACGAGCGCGGCGGCCAGAGCGTAGATGTAGTTGTCGTAGTACTCGAGCGTGCCTCCGGCCATCGCGGCGATGGCCGCACGGGTGGGGCTGTTCTTGCGCTGATCGACAGCGCTTGTGGACTGATTCACTGAGATCTCCTTCGTTGCAGAGTCAGGGTTGGGCCGTGCGGATCAGGGGATGTCCGCGGTGATGCGCGGAATGACGATCGATTTGCCGCGGCCGATCCGGCCGGCGGCGAGGGATTCGAGCAGCTGCGGCACGGCGTCCAACCCGTCCACGAGCTCGACCGGGATGACGCCGACGCCACGGTCGGCGACGATCTCGGCCGCCCGCCGCAGGTCGGCCGTCCGATAGCAGAAGGACCCGGTGAGGGTGATCTCCCGGCGAACGAGCGATTCCGGCCCAGGCAGGTGGGCGTCGTGCGAGAGACCGACGAGACACACCGATCCGCCGTCGCGGACGGCGTCGAGGGCGATCCTGACGGTCGCCTCTCGCGCCACTGAGTCGATGACCACATCGAGCGACCGGTTCTCCCAGGGATTCTCGACGGAGTCGGCGATGCCGACATCGACTATCGCCCGCCGGCGCGCCGGATCGGCTTCAAGGACGCTGCAGACCGCACCCCGTAGATGTGCCTCGACGGCCGCGGCCATGCCGATCGGACCTCCACCGATGACGCCCACTCGCGCGCCCTCGGCGATGCCGGCCCGGTCGACGGCGTGGATGCCGACCGCGAGCGGTTCGACGAGACCGAGCGCCCGCGGGTCGGCGCCCGGGACGGGTATGAGCTGCGCGGCGTCGACATCGATCGTCTGTTGCAGACCGCCATCGACATCCACACCCAGAAGACGACGCTGGATGCACAGAGCACGACGGCCGTCGAGACACCGCTGACAGCGTCCGCATGAGAGGTTGGGGTCGACCGCCACAAGGTCGCCGATCTGCATAGAGTCGACGCCGTCACCGAAGGCGATGATGCGTCCTCCAAACTCGTGGCCGAGCACCGTGCCGGGTTCGGCGCGCTCATTCGTGCCGTTCCACACCGACAGGTCGGTGCCGCAGAGGCCGGCACTAGTGACCTCGATGCGAACGCGCCCAGGGGCGAGGGTCACGCCGCGGTCCGCGGCGGGATCGTCCGCGACGACTCGGCGCGGCCCGACCCAGCGGATCGCGGGCTCGGTGAGCATCATGC
Organism: Microbacterium saperdae; assembly: GCF_006716345.1. Taxonomy (NCBI): domain Bacteria; kingdom Bacillati; phylum Actinomycetota; class Actinomycetes; order Micrococcales; family Microbacteriaceae; genus Microbacterium; species Microbacterium saperdae. The sequence continues at coordinate 1,294,628 of NZ_VFOX01000001.1, read as the reverse complement.
CCTCGTCAGCACCGAGGCGAGCGCATGGTCGGCCGCGCGGCGTCCGAAGACCAAGCCGAACACGATACCGCCGATGTAGCGGAGATCCTGCGCACCGCCCGCGTCAGCACCGGCCGCGTACAGCCCGGACACCGGAGCACCGTCATGATCGAGCACACGGCTATCGCCGTCGACGCGCAGTCCTCCGAAGGGGATCGTGATGCACGGCTGTATCTCCACCGCACGGAAAGGCGGCGTGCTCAGCGGCGAGGGACGGTGCGGAAGAGGAGCGTCAAGGGCGACAGACTCGCCTGTCGAGGCACGCCGGTAGGCATCGAGCGTGCTGGTCAGCCCCGCGGCGTCCACGCTCCAGCTCGACACGATCTCGACCAATTCTTCGAGGGTGTCAGCCTCGGCCGTCCGGGCTCCGTGCTTGGTCGCCGCTGCGTGACGATCAAGCGCCATACCACTGGGGTAGGGCACGGCGAGGGCGCGCTGCTGCTGCACCTCGTCGTCCCAGATCAGCACGCCGCGATGACCGGGCTGACGCACGAGGAATTGGTTCGACACCTCGTCACCGAGCGATTCGTCGGTGAATCTGCGTCCTTGCCTGTTGACGATGATTCCGTAGGCGGAGAAGTAGAGCGTCAGTCGCAGGAAGACGCTCGCATCGACCGCGAGCGGACTCGGAAGCGTGTGCCCGTAAAACCCGGAGAGGTGACGGCTCGTCGCCGCTCCCGCCTCGAGCCCTAGGCGCAGACCGTCGCCGACCGAGTTCGGGTTGCTGCGCACGGCGATGTCGTCTGCGCCGTTGCCGATGAAGGTCTGCTTCAGCTGGGCGTCTCCCTGGAAGCCGCCAGTGGCGAGCACCACACCGCCGGCGTGGGCCTCGCGCTGAGCGTCATCGTGCCGGTACCGCACGCCGACGACGGCGTCGCCGTTGCGCACGAGCTCTACACCGCTGACACCGGTCCGGAGGGAGCCCGATGACTCGACCTTCTGCGACCAGACCTCGAACAGCGCCGCGATGTCGATCTTGCGTGCGGTGCCCCACTCCAGATGGTCGTGCCAGGGTTCACTGACGGTCACACCCGCGGCTCGAACGTCGTCGACCGCCTGCTGGTAGCTTTCGACGACGAGCGGGCCGAGGACGGGATCGGCGTCGGGCTGGATGCGGTGGAGCGTGTCGAGGTCGGGCGCGGTCCAGAGGATGCCCGCCGACAGGGCAGCGGATCCGCCGGGCTGGCCCGCCTTCTCGAGGACGAGAACGCGCGCACCGAGGTCAATTGCCCGATTGGCAGTCGCGAGTCCGGCCGCTCCTGCGCCGACGACGATGAGATCGTACGTTTCCGTTGCATCGTTCATATGATCTCTCCTTTGAGGGGTAACGTTTTCCGTTCTCCACGTCCTGACCTAAATCAGAACGGGTAACGTTTCCCACAACATATCCGCGCGAGTCGGCGGATGTCAACCCCTTCATTGACATACGCTGGCTCCAGCATGAAGAGCGGAGGCAGACAGTGGCGACCTTGCGTGAGGTAGCGCGTTTGGCGGGTGTGTCCGTCACCACTGCTTCGCGGGTGCTCAATGACACCGATCGGGATCATCCGGTGTCCGATGCCACTCGCGCCGCCGTGACGACCGCCGCGGAGACGGCCGGCTATCGACGCAGCGCTGCCGCTCGAGCACTGAAGAACGGCCGCAGTCGCCTGATCGGCGTCATCGCCAGCGATGTGCTCGATCCGTACTTCGCCGAGATGACTCGGGGAATCGAGGTCGCCGCCGCCGCCGCCGGCTATGTCACCGTGCTCGCCAACGCGAACCGCGACCCCTACCAGGAGCGCAGCCGGTTCCAGGTCTTGCGTGAGCACGGGGCGGCTGGCATCGTCTTCTGCGGAAGCGATATCGACGGCGCACCCGGCACCGCCGAGCTCGCGCGTGAGGTGAATCACGCCATGCGAGATGGCACGGACGTGATCAGCCTCGCACCACGAGGGTTCGCAGCGACCGAGATCGTCATCGACAATGAGGCGAGCTCCTACGACTTGACGACACATCTGCTTGATCTCGGCAACCGCCAGATCGCCTTCGTGGGCGGCCTGCCGGGGCTGGTCGCCGCGGAGATGCGAATCAGCGGCTACCGGCGAGCGATGTACAACCAGGATCGGCTCCCGCGCGTTGCAGGCCTCGATGGCATGAGCCAGATAAGCGGTCGCGCAGCCACCGAACGACTCCTTGCAAGCGCCACGCGACCGGACGCGATCATCTGCACCAACGATGAGACGGCCATCGGCGCACTCGCCGCCATCTGGCAGGCGGGTCTCCGCATCCCCGAGGACATCGCCATCGCCGGCATCGGTGGCACCGACACCGGCCGGGTCTTCGACCTGACATCGATCGAGTTGCCGCTGGCGGAGCTCGGCAGGCTCGCCGTCGAATGCATCGTGACCCACAGCACTCCCGTGCCCCCCGAGTACAGGCTTCGCCTGGGCCGAACCACCGCCCCCCGGAATCCGATCGCTTGACGGCCGGCAACGCACTGCAACCCCGGCTCAGTGAGACCAAGGAAACCGTCGCGTGACGCCCCTTGAGTACCTCCCCTGAGTCCGACGATCGTGCGTCAGTCGAGATCCCGACTTCGGTGAAGCATCTGGCGGGCGATATCGGCCAATCGGGGGCCGGAAAGGCGGCTGCTGGGCCCGGCGACTCCGATGGCCGCACCAAAGCCCACCACGACGGCGACGCAGGACACCCCGGGATGGAATGCATCTTCATCGACGGCAAACCCCTGGGCTGCGGCATCCGCGACTGCCGGGGCAGACTCGGCCCAGCCCGTAGAGTCAGCAGATGCCATGCGCTCAGCCAGGGCGGCGTCTGCGGCGAGGAGCGCATGCCCGATCGCGGTGCCGAGCAGGGGCTCTCGCTCCCCGATCTTCACCGTCAGGTGAAGGGGTTCTGAGGACTCCACGGCGTCCGCGCACAGGTATTGCTCACCGGAGGCGAATGCCAGGTAGGCGGTCTCTCCGGTCTGCGCGGACAGCGACTCCAGAATCGGGTGTACTCGAGCACGGAGAACCTCCTCGGCCTCGATCCGTCGCCACATCAACTGACCCATTCTGCCGGTGAGCCGGTAGGGACCGCCCTTGGAAGGCTGCTCGACCCAGCCGATCGCGTCGAGGGAAGCGAGCAGGTTGTGCGCCGTGCTGCGGTTCAAGTCCGCACCGTCGGCGAGCTCACTCAGCCTCAGCCCCTCTGGGGCGGCAGCGAGCCGTTCGACCAGCCCGAACGCACGTTGCACTGACTGAATGACGCGAACCGGTCCGCGAATTGAGCATTCCATAATGCTGAATTATATCACCTCAAGCCGGGATGCAGTTCGCGTACTGTCGTGATCTACGTTACAGTTTTCATGTACACCAAATCTCTAGCGAACTTCTCGCTCATAGTTCCACATGGAGGAATCATGTCTCAGCGAATGCGGACTCAGGCCGCCATCGACACGGTGGTCGCGAAGGCCGAGCAGGCGGGCTTCGGTGTCGCGGTCGCCGTCGTCGACGCCGCGGGGGTGCTGGTGGGGTTCGCCCGCACCGACGCAGCGCTCATCGGACCGGTGGACGTGGCACAGAAGAAAGCGCGTACCGCTGCGCTGTTCGGGATGGACGGCATCGACTTCGCCGAGATCGCCCGTCCGGGCGAGCCGACCTACTCGATCGAACACACCAACGGCGGACTGATCAGCTTCGGCGGGAGCGTCGTCCTTCGCGACGGTGGCCAGGTCGTCGGTGGTATCGGGGTGGCCGGAGCCACCCTCGAAGCCGACGAAGATCTTGCCCGCGTCGGTGCCGCCGCCTTCTGAGCCGCCCTCGCACGGAAGGAGACCTCATGAGCTTCACTCTTGATCCTGCCCGCACCGCGGTGCTGGTCATCGGCCTGCAGAATGACAACGTGGCCGACGACGGTGCATCGGGTGGCACGGCCGCGCTTGTGCATGCCCGTGAGGTTGGTGTCGTCGCCAACGCAGCACGGATCGCCGATGCGGCGAGACAGACCGGCGTTCCGGTCATCCACGTCCACTTCGTCGTCGATCCCGAAACTGGCGGAGCCGGCACCAACATCCCTCTGTTCGAGGCGATCACCACCCATCGCACCGTCGAACGAGACACCTACGGTGCGGCGCCGGTCACAGGCGCCGAACCCGTTACCGGTGACCTGCGGGTGGAGCGCAGCCGGATGAGCGCGTTCCACGATACAGCGCTCGACACTATCCTTCGGTGCGCCGGAAAAACGCACCTGGTGCTTACCGGGGTACACACCAATCATGCCGTGGGAACGACCGCTCGTGATGCCGCCGACCTCGGCTACACGCCCCTTGTCGTCAGTGACGCGACCGCATCGACCACCGCTGACGCGCATGCTGCGGACCTGCTCTACGGGTTCGCCGACATCGCCCCCGTCATCGAGACGAACGCCGTCCTCGCCGCGCTCGATCAGGGCGACTTGAAGGAAGAAGCACGGTGATCAGGCTGCTCTCCCTCACCGTCGCGGCGTTCGCGATCGGTATCAGCGAGTTCGTCCTCGTCGGCCTGCTGCCCACCATCGCCGCAGAGACCGACGTGAGCATCGGCACCGCTGGTCTGCTGGTGACCTTCTATGCGCTCGCGATCACAGCACTTTCCCCGCTGCTGACGAGCTGGCTCAGCCGCTACGACTCTCGATGGGCGCTGGTCGCGCTCATGATCGCCTTCGCCGCCGGGAACGTGCTCGTCGCCACCGCCGGAGGATTCACCGGACTCCTGATCGGCCGCGTCCTCGCGGGCGCCGCCCACGGCACTGTCTTCGCCCTGGGCGCACCAGCAGCCGCAGCGATCGTCCCAAAAGACAAAGCAGCCAGAGCCATATCCTTGATGTTCCTCGGTCTGACCGTCGCAATGGTCATCGGGGTTCCCCTGGGCACCATCATCGGCAACGCCGTCGGCTGGCGCACCACCTTCGTCATCGTCGCCGCGCTCGGCGGAATCGCAGCGCTCGCCATCGCGCTGCTCATCCCTTCCACTCGAACCGGAGAATCAGTGAGCCTGCGCGAGCAACTGGCCTTGCTAAAGGACCGTCCTGTCGCCATGACCTACCTCGTCACCGGCCTCGGTTTCGGCGCAACCTTCGCGGTGTTCACCTACCTCGAACCCCTCCTGACCGGGCCTGCCGGTTACACCACCACAGGAGTGGCTCTGGCACTGTTCCTCTTCGGCGGCGCCACGGTCATCGGGAACCTTGCCGGCGGTGCACTCGCCGACCGCATCGGCACCGTCCGCGTCATCCGCATCGCACTAGCCGGGCTGATCGTGGCTTTTCTCAGCCTGCTCCTGACCTCCTCCAGTTCGGTCGGCATCGCCATCGTCATCGCGGTGTGGGGCGTGTTCGCGTTCCTTATCTCTCCGCCCGTGCAGACACATGCTGTCGCACTGGCAAGCAGTCGAGGCCCGGGCGCGGAAAAAGCTGCCAGCGGCCTGAACATCGCAGCATTCAACGGCGGGATTGCGCTGGCATCCTGGGCTGGTGGAATGCTCGTCGAGACGACTGGCGTGGCCCAGACACCCTGGGTCGCGCTCACACTCGCAGTCCTCGCGCTCATCACCAGCCTGGCCATCACTCGACCGACACAGCACCACGGCACCAGCCGAGGGTGAGGGACGCGGCAGAGCGGCGCTCTCACTTCCAACCGCACCCTCGAGCCCCACGCCGGACACAGATGAGAGCCCCACCCACAGATCCACGTGTCCACGCTAGCCAACGTACTCTCAGCGCTCGTGCCGGGGACAGAGCTGCCCCCTGACCAGCGAACAGCGCAGACCACGACGGTGCTTCAGTGGGCTCGTCTCCGTCGTCGTTGCCACCCCCGTGCGTGGAACTGACGATCGCGCTGGTGCACCGCGGTGGCGGTCGTCGTATCCACGCTCGCCGGGGGTCCGTCGGCGACAAGCGGCTACCGGATCGCGTTCTCGGCCGTCAACGTGCGCCCGATGATCAACTGATGAATCTCCTCCGTGCCCTCGTAGGTGGAGACGGCCTCGAGATTGGCCATGTGTCGCATGACGGGGAAGGCAGAGGTCACTCCGTCCCCTCCCAAGACGCCGCGCGCGGTCCGCACGATTCGCTGCGCGAGACGGACGTTGCCGAGCTTTCCGGTGCTGACCTGCGCTGCGCTGAGTCTCTTCTCGGCCTTGAGCCGCCCGAGGTGCAGAGCCACCAGGACACCGCGCTGATAGTCGGTGAACATGTCTGCTAGCTTCGCCTGGACCAGCTGCCTGCGCGCGAGCGGCTCACCGAACGCCCGTCTCCGCCGCGAGAGGTCGAGAGCGGACTCGAAGCTGCTCCGGGCGGCCCCCATCACCCCCCACGCGATCCCGTACCGCGCATTCACGAGGCAGGCCAGTGCGGTTCCCAGGCCCTCGGCGCCGGGAAGTGCCGCCGAAGACGGAACGACGACGTCGTCGAAGGTCACGTCGCACTGCACCGACGCTCGCAACGACAGCTTCCCGCCGATCGGGACGGCACTGAAACCCCGGCTCGCGGTGTCGACCAGGAAACCCCGAACGCCGTCCTCCGCCCGCGCCCACACCACCGCCACGTCCGCGTGGTTCGCCAATCCGATCCAGCGCTTGGCGCCCGAGAGCACCCAGTCGTCCCCCCGTCTCGTCGCGGAAGTCGTCATCCCTCCCGGATCGCTGCCGCTGTGAGGTTCGGTCAACGCGAAGCACCCCAGCGCCTCCCCCGCGGCCATCGCCGGCAGCCACCTGTCCTTCTGCTCCTCGCTGCCGTACGAGTCGATCGACGTCATGGCGAGGGAGCTCTGCACCGAGAGGAGCGTGCGATAGGACGAGTCTCCGGCTTCGAGTTCCATGCAGGCAAGACCGTATCCAACTGTCTCGCCGTCATCCCTCGAAGCGATCGGGAGCGAGAGCAAACCCGTGCGGCCGAGAGCACGGAGAATCTCCGGGCGAAAGCGTTGCGCTTCGAAATCGTCGTCGATGACAGGACGGATGTGCTCGTCCACGAGAGTGCGCGCGACCTCGCGCCACATGATCTCGGCCGGGGTCAACCGGCTCTCCAGGTCGAGGAGCGTATCGATGGTGGTTGTCATGAGTCTCCGCCCGCAGATGCCAAAAGGGACACGGTCTGTGCCACGCAAGCTGGTGAAGTCGAACCGCGCACTTCCACGTAGTGGTCGATCACGAGACGCGCACCCGCCCGGAACTCGCCCATCGAGGCCAGAGTGATTCGATCGCGGATGTGCTCTCCCACACGGATCGGCCTGGGGAAGCGCACTCTCTCGAGCCCATAGTTCACCACGGCGGAGATGTCGTCGACACGATAGGTTCTCGCAGCGAGCGTGGGGAGCAGCGCGAGGGTCAGGTAACCGTGCGCCACCGTCCCCCCGAACGGCCCGTCCGCTGCCATTTCAGGGTCGACGTGGATCCACTGCCGGTCCTCGGTGATGTCCGCGAACGCGTCCACCCGATCCTGAGCTACCTCCAGCCAAGGGCTGACGCCGAGTTCGCTTCCCACGAGGGTGCGCAGCTCGCGGACTCCGTCGATCATGCGCACGCTCATGGCGCCTCAACGAGGAGGGCGACGCCCTGTCCGACGCCGACACAGAGTGTGGCAAGGCCGCGCCGGGCATCAGCGCGCTCCATCCGCCCCAGAAGGGTGATGGTGATCCGCGCCCCGGAAGACCCGAGAGGATGCCCCAAGGCGATCGCGCCGCCATCCGTGTTCACGATGCCTGGGTCGATGGCCAGCCTGCGAAGGCAGGCGAGGGACTGTGTCGCGAAGGCTTCGTTCAGCTCGACGGCGTCAATGCCGCCCATGGACCATCCGCTCCGGTGCAGCACCTTCTCGGTCGCCGGGACGGGCCCCAGTCCCATGAAGCGGGGCTCGACTCCGGCTGCGGCCCCGGCAACGACGCGGGCGCGCGGCTGAAGGCCGAAGCGCCGGATCGCCCGTTCGCTGACCACCAGAATCGCCGATGCGCCGTCGTTGAGAGAGCTCGCGTTGCCCGCGGTGACCACCCCATCGGCAGAGACGACGGGGCGGAGTGATCCGAGTCTCTCCATGCTGGTGTCTCGCCGCGGACCTTCGTCACGAGTGACGACACAGGTCGGAGTCTGCACCGGAACGATCTCGGCATCCAGTCGTCCCTCGTCGATCGCGGTAACTGCTCGACGGTGCGAAAGCAGAGCGAACGAATCCGCATCCTCTCTGGTTATGCCATCGAGCCGGGCGACGGCCTCGGCCGTCTCCGGCATCGACATCGTCGACTCGGGCTGATGACGAGGATTGACGAACCGTGATCCGATCGAGGTCTCCGCGATCTCTCCCGGCTTGGAGAACGGCTTCTCCGGCTTCGCCAGGACCCACGGCGCACGCGACATCGACTCGACCCCGCCCGCGACGACGATGTCGGCCGCCCCGCATTCCACCATCTGCGCGGCAGAGATTATCGCCGACAGGCCAGACGCACACAGACGATTCACCGTGATGGCGGGCACATCGACGGGATAGCCCGCGAGGAGCACAGCCATCCGTGCAACGTTCCGGTTATCCTCCCCCGCCTGATTCGTGCAGCCGAGGATGACCTCATCGACATGCGCCGCATCGAGTCCCGCCCGGCGGACGACCTCAGCGAGGACCACGGCCGCAAGGTCGTCCGTCCGCACGCCCGACAACACCCCGCCGTATCGCCCGACGGGTGTGCGCACGCCACCCACCAGAAACGCCACCATCAGCGAGCTCCCCCGTTGACGTAAAGGGTCTGACCGGACACATAGCCGGCATCGTCACTCGCGAAGAAGACGATGACCGAGGCGATGTCGTCGGGAACCCCGACGCGACGCAACGGCGTGCGTTCGGCAGCGATCGCCATATGCTCCTCGGCCGACAAACCCACTCGGCGGGCAGTGGACGCGGTCATTCCCGTCGCGATATAGCCGGGCGCGACCGCGTTCACGGTGATCCCGAAGGGGCCGAGCTCGATGGCCAGGGTCGCCGTCAGCCCTTGCACGCCTGCCTTCGCGGCCGCATAGTTGGCCTGCCCGCGGTTGCCCAAAGCCGAGCGCGAGCTGACGTTGACGATACGCCCTCGACCGCGGTCGACCATCGAACTCTGTGCTGCGCGACAGCAGAGGTAGACGCTTGTCAGGTTCGTCGTCATCACCGCGTCCCAGTCGGGTCGCTCCAGCTTGAACAGCAGGTTGTCTCGTGTGATCCCGGCGTTGTTCACGAGGACGTCTATCCCGCCGAAACGGGCGACGATCTCGGCGAACGTGTGTTCGACGGCGCTGCTGTCTGACACATCGCAAGCGATCCCGAACGCCCCTCCGCCGGAGTCCGCGACCTCGAGGTCCGCACCGATCGCTGCCACCGCAGCCTCGGTGCGCTGTGCGTCGAGGTCGATGATCACGGACGTCGCCCCCTCACGAGCGAGTCTCAACGCCGTCGCATGACCGATGCCCCCGGCTGCACCGGTGACCACAGCGATCTGGCTGCCGAACCTCCGCGACGGCTTCACCCCACTGGATTCCATGACTATCGCTCCGATCTATGCGAACGCCGAGACGCCGGTGATGTCGCGCCCGACGATGAGCGCCTGGATGCTGTCGGTTCCCTCATAGGTGTGGACGACCTCCATGTCGGTCAGATGGCGAGCGACATGGTTCTCGAGGAGAAGTCCATTGCCGCCCAGGATGTCGCGAGCTGTCGAGCAGATCCACCGTCCTTTCTGTGCCGTGTGCATCTTGGCGAGCGACGCCATGGCACTGGTCATCTGACCTCGACCGGAGAGGTCGGCCAGCCGGAAGCAGATCAGCTCCATTGCGGTGAGCTCGGACAGCATGTTCGCGAGCCGGTGCTGGACGAGTTGGAACGAGGCGATCGGACGCCCGAACTGTGAGCGCTCCCCCGCATAGGCGAGGGCGATCTCATAGGCGGCAGTCGCATGTCCCAGCGCCTCCCAGGCCGCGCCGCTGCGCGTCGTCGCAAGCACTCGTGACACGTCGCGGAACGTTTCTGCGTGCGCGAGACGATTCCCGACGGGGATACGCAGGTCTTTCAGGACGACATCGGGCTGGAGCACCGCTCTTTTGCCTATCTTGCCGGTGATTACCGTGGTCTCATAGCCGCTCGGGAAGGTACCGTCGTCGTGCTTCTCAAGGACGAATCCCTTCACATGGCCGTCGTCCTCGTCGCGCGCCCAGATGACAACGATGTCAGCGAAACTCGCGTTGCCGATCCAGCGCTTCCGCCCGTTGAGGATATAGAAGTCACCTTCGCGACGAGCACTGGTCTCCAGCGCCACGGAGTCCGAGCCGTGCTCCGGCTCCGTGAGAGCGAAGGCTCCGATCTTGCGAAGACGGGCCATATCCGGCAGCCATCGGCTCTTCTGCTCCTCATCACCGAGCATGCTGATGGATCCCATGGTCAGCCCCGAGTGGACGGCGAGGAAGGTGTTCATCGAGCCATCGCCGCGGCTGAGCTCCCGCGCGACGATTCCTACACCGAGCCGTGTGAGCCTCGGACATCCGTATCCCTCGATCGCACCGCCTGCAACATCCAGATCGGCGAGCAGGGGGACGAGCTGGTGAGGGAACTCGGCCCGCTCCCAGTACTCGTTGATGACGGGCAGAAGGTCGCGATCGACGAAAGCTCGGACGCGGGAGGCTACGTCCCGCTCCTGCGCCCCCAATGTGTCGTCCAACAGGTAATAGCTCCGGTAACGATCAGCTGCCAGATGATTCATCGTGCCCCTCCGTGGGTTCCGTGACGATCGGTGAGATGACTGCCGCCCCGTCTGGCGAACGGAGATCTCCTCCCTCGCGGAGCCACGCTCGCACCCGGGCGTCATCCTGCCCCAGCTCAGGCGGTGAGGTGAGGTGTGTGGCGGGGGTAGCGCTGAAATCAATGGGATGACGCACAGTCGGCATCCTCCGCGGTCCCTGTCCCGTCCACGCCACGGGATCGAGACCGAGCCGTTCCGCGAAGGCGATGCCTTCCGCGATCGAGAGTATCGGCGCGCAGGGAATCCCCTCCACAGACAAGATGTCGAACCACTCGTGTGCGGTTCGAGCCGCCAGGCGCTCTGTGATGGCCGCACGGAGGGCCACACGGTGCTGGTTACGATCTCGAACGGTGGCATATCGAGGGTCACGAGCCGCGTCATGAAGACAGAGGACATCGCAGAGCTTGACGAACTGAGCGTCGTTGCCAACCGCCAGGACCAATGCGCCGTCCCCTGTCTGCATCGGCTCATAGGGGTAGAGGCTCGGATGCTCGTTGCCGGTGCGTCCCGGCTCCACCCCGGCAGTGACCCACGCGGCGGTCTGGTTGACCATCCCCGAAAGAGCCGAGGACAGCAGGTTCACCTCGATTCGCTGCCCCTGCCCGGTCAGGTCCCGGTGGCGCAGTGCTGCGAGCACTCCTATCGCGGCATGCAGACCGGTGATGACGTCGAACACCGCGACGCCGGCGCGATGAGGATCTCCGTCCTCCGGCCCCGTGACGCTCATGAACCCGGAGAGCGCCTGTGCCAGCAGGTCGTATCCCCCAAGCGCTGCGCCTCCCGCCGCACCAAAGCCTGTGACGGATGCGTATACCAGGTCAGGACGAGTCCGTCTGAGGGCTTCGTAACCGAGTCCGTATTTGTCCATGCTTCCCGGACGGAAGTTCTCGATGAGAATGTCCGCGCGATCGGCCAGTTGTATGGCGGCTTGCCTGTCAGCAGGATCAGTGAGGTCCAGGACGACCGAGAACTTGTTACGGTTCACCGAAAGATAGTAGGAGGCTTCTCCTCCTCTGTCCGGAGGCATCCACCGGCGCGTGTCGTCACCGCGCGGAGACTCCACCTTGACCACGGTGGCCCCCATGTCCGCCAGCAGCATGGTGCAGTATGGCCCGGCGAGCACACGGCTGAAGTCAGCGACGACGACCCCGGAGAGTGCACCAATCGAAGGCTGCGGGGCAGGTGGAGGAGGGTTCACACATACTCTTTCTCTTGATGAAGAAGTCCTGGTGCTCGCCGAGCTCTTCGCTCTCGGCCGTGGATGTGCCACCCGAGAGCGAAGAGCCCGAGCGGGTCACTCCTCTATGTAGACTCCGGCGAAGTCGAGCGCCCAGCTCATCGGCTGCTCGAAGCCCTTCACCGACGAGGCCATCGCCCTCGGTGCCGTGTCGCCTACGACAGAGAGCCACGCGGCGTCCTCTGTGAGGAGGGCCGTCGCCTCGGTCACCTTTGCAGTCCGCGCGTCATCGTCCGGAGTGCTCGCCGCCTGCTGCAGCAGGGTATCCACCTCCGGGTTGCAGTACCCGTACCAGCTCTGGCCGCAGAGGAACAGCCAGCCCCACGTTCCGGGTCGCTCGAGGTTGAGCGCGCCGTTCGCCGCATTCCAGTCGACGTCCTTTCCTGCGAGCGCTCCGTAGAACGCACCGAAGTCGAGCGGCTGCAGCGTGACATTGATTCCGACCTCGGCCAGCTGTGCCTGGATCGCCTCGTTCATCGCCTTGGGCTGCATCGCGCCAGAGCCCGCGCTGACATAGCCGACGGTGATGTCGAGGCCGTCCGCATATCCTGCGTCATCAAGCAACTTCCTTGCCTTCTCCGGGTCGTACTCGTACGTGTCGTTGGCCGAGTCATAGAAGCGGCTCGCACTCGACAGGATCTGCTGGGCAGGCACTGCGGTGCCGGCGAGCAGCGTGGTCGCGATCGTCTCACGGTCGATCGCGAAGTTCAGCGCCTCCCGCACTCGCACATCGTCGAACGGTGGGCGATCGACGAAGAGCTGCCACGACCACTCCCAATCGAACTCCTTGGAGGTGACGGTGAACCCAGCGTCTTTCAGACTCGCAAGGTCGTCGGGCTGAGCGCCCTCGATCCAGTCCACCGTCCCGCTTCGCAGCGCCGCCGTTCGGGCGGACGGATCGGGAATCAGCTTCACGATGATTCGATCGAGCTTCGGCCCCTCGCCCCACCAGTCGTCGTTCTTGACGAAGGAGATCTCCGTCGGGCTGCTCTGCTCCTCGAACTTGAACGGCCCTGTCCCGGTCGGATTCTCCGCCATCCCCTTGCCGCCGGACTTCTCGAGCACCGCAGGACTGCCGAAGTAGACGCTGTACAGATCCTCGAGCAGATAAGCGTATGGGGTGTGAAGGTGCAGCGCTATGGTCATGTCATCGACTTTCTCCACCGACTCGATGTAGGCACCAGGATCGAACCAGGACAGAAGCGCGGGATCGTAGTTCGGGTTGTCCTCGTTGAGATAACGATCGAAGTTGTACACCGCCGCGTCGGCATCCCAGGGTGTTCCGTCGTGGAACGTCACCTGCTCGCGAAGGAAGAAGGTGTAGGTGAGCCCGTCGTCAGCCACGGTCCAGGACTCCGCCAGCGCCGGCGCCACTCCCGCAGGGACGTCGGGATCCGAGACGTCGCGCTTGGTCAGACCTTCGTACATCATGTGGGCGATGAGCCTCTGGTTCTCGTAGCCGCCGCTGGTGGCGCGAGTGGTGTCGAGGTTGGAGATCGTCGCCATCTGCGAACCGATGACGAGCGTCTGCTCCGCGTCTCCGTCTTGTTCGGTGGCTCCCGTGGCGCAGCCTGCGAAGAGCGACGCGGACAAGATGATGCCGAGCGCGGCAACGACCGTTCGTTTACGTGTGCCGTTCATGTGGGTTCCTTTCACAGTTCCTGTGGTGCGTGTGATTTGGTGCTGGCGGCGATCAGGTCACGTGTGTAGGCGTCTTGTGGACTTCGCATCACGTCCGCGACCCTCCCTGATTCGACGACGACGCCGTCTTTGAGGACCAGGACCTCGTCGCTCATGTGCTCGACGACAGCCAGGTCGTGGCTGATGAAGAGCATCGCGACCGTCTTGCTCGCCTGCATGGCCGACAGCGTGTTCAGCACCTGCGCCTGAACCGACTTGTCCAGCGCAGAAACGGCCTCGTCGCAGACGATGAGTCGAGGGTCGTTCGAGATCGCGCGGGCTATGGCAACGCGCTGCGCCTGTCCTCCCGAGATCTCATGCGGGTACACGGCCAAAGCGGCCGCGGGAAGCCCCACGAGATCCAGGGACTCCAATGCCCGCTCGCGCCAGGACGATCGAGGCGCGCCCTGAGCCCGCAGATGGAAGAACAAGTTCTGCTCGATCGTCATCGTCGGGTTGAGGGCGTTGCGCGGATCCTGGGGAATGAGCTGCACGGCTCGCCGAAACGCACGGCGCTGCGACCTGTTACGGTCAGCGAAGGACGCATGATCGAGACTCACCAGACCTGAGGTCGGAGAGATCAGTCCCAGGACGATTCTCCCGAGAGTCGACTTTCCGGACCCGGACTCGCCTACCACCCCGAGTGTCGCACCGGGATCCAGGGAGAAGGAGACGTCGGACAGCGCCTGGTGGTTGCCGAACCTCTTGGACACGCCATCGACACGAAGAAGTCGCTCGTTCATAGCCTTTCCTCCTCCCCGACGCCGATCGCGACGAGGTGTCCTGGCTCACACTCCCGAAGAGGAGGCCAATCCGTTCGGTCCCGCATCGAGTCCGGGACGACAGCGAGCTCGCCGCGGGGAACTCCCGGGCGAGGCTCAGCCCCCAGCAGTGCGCGCGTGTACGGATGGGCGGGTCGAAGGAGCACTGCCTCCGCCTGCCCGTACTCGAGAAGTCGTCCGTGAAGCATCACGGCGACACGATCGATCGGACGATTCGCGATCCGGGCGGCGATTCGCACATCGTGGGTGACGAAGAGAACGGAGGTGTCGAATCGGACACGGAGGTCGTCGATGAGATCGACGATGCGGACGCCGACGGACGCATCCAGCGCGCTCGACGGCTCATCGGCGACGAGCAGACGCGGACCCGCTGCCAGCGCGAGGGCGATCGCCACCCTCTGACGCATGCCACCGCTCAGCTCATGTGGATAGGAATGCAAGACACGTACCTCATCGTGAAGTTCGACCAGGTGCAGCAGCTCACGCACGCGCGCCGTCGTCTCTCTCCGCGTGGACGTCACGCCGTGGACTCGCAGCACCTCCCCGAGCTGAGAGCCGATCCGGCGCACGGGGTCGAGCGACGTCGATGGGTCCTGAGCGACGAACCCGATCTGACTCCCACGTAGTCGACGCAGTGTTCTCTCAGGGGCGCCGATGACGTCGACCTCGTCGAATCTGATCTCTCCGCTCTGCCGCGAGCGGGTCGGACCGATCCCAGCGATCGTACGCGAGAGCACAGTCTTACCGCTTCCCGATTCGCCGAGCAGCACCGTGATCTGTCCGGCATGCAGCACGAGCGACACGTCCGAGACCGCGGTGAACTCTCCGAAGGAGACAGTAAGGTCTCTCACTGTGAGGAGGCCGGTCATGCGTTGTCCCCCCTCACGTCCAGGGCCTCTCTCAGCCCGTCGCCTACCACCGGGAAGAGCACCGCGAGCGACAGGATGACCGCCACCGGGAGCAGCGCGAGCGTCGGGTCCGTGAACACCGTGACCTGGAGCTCCTGGAGGATCGCACCGAGTTCGGGGGTCGGAATCGGCACCCCGAGCCCGATGAACCCGAGGCCTCCGCCGATCGCGATGTTCGCTCCGACCAGGGACGTCGCGTAGGCGAGTACGGCTGGTAGCACCAACGGCAGAACCTGCTGCGCCGCGATCCTGAGGTTTCCCGCGCCACTCACCCGCGCCGCGGCCACGAAGTCGAACCCTCGCACCCGGAGCACCTCCGTCTCGGCGATGCGCACGATCGGCGCAATCCAGATGACCGTAAGCGCGAGGATCAACGTGCCGACGCCGACGCCGAGAGTGACGGCGACCAGCAGCGAGAAGAGGATCCCCGGGAACGCGAACATGACATCACTGAACCGCATGATGAGTTGGTTCACCCACCGAGGTCCGAGACCGGCGGCCAACCCGAGGACCACTCCCATGACTGACGCGACGATGATGGGGGCGATGCCGATGAACAAGGACAGCGCCGTGCCATGGACCAGACGGATGAGCAGGTCACGGCCTTGACCGTCGGTTCCGAGGGGATGGCCATCGGTTCCGATCGGGAGGAGACGTTCGGCGAGGTTACCGGCGAGGGGGTCGCCTATCGGAACGAGCGCGAAGGCGCCGGTGACGAGGATCAGCAGCACGATGACGGTGCCCGCAACCCGGGAGCGGAGCGGTATTCGTGTCCAGAGCCTTCGGGATTTCCCGGGGACGTGAGCGCGGATCCGCTCGGTGCGGGGCGCTATTCCTGCGTGAACGGTCATAGTCGTCCTACTCGGATTCGGGGGTCGATGAGCGCGACGACGACATCGACGATGAGCAAAAGGAGGATGAAGGCGGCAGCAATGACGAAGGCTGTGACCTGGACCAGGTCGTAGTCACGGGCCCCGACCGCTTGGACCACGAGGGAGCCGAGACCGGGGATCGAGAAGATGGTCTCCACGAAGATCGCGCCGCCGAGCATCCATCCCATCTGGAATCCGAGCAAAGTCACGACCGGGGGAAGCGCGTTGTGGAACACGTGTCCCGCCACCCGGGCGGGCGACAATCCACGCATCCGGAGAGAAGGAACCAGTTCTGTCGAATGGATCGCGTCGACGGAGGTCTTCAGAGAGCGGCCGAGTTGCGCTCCGGTCGCGAGAGCGAGGGCGAGGGCGGGGAGGAAGAGATGGGATGCCACAGATGCCGGCGAGGGATCCGAGCTGTTCCAGATGCCACCGGAGGGGAAGACGGGAACCAGGACCGTGAACACGATCAGCAGGAGCAGGGCAACCGAATACTGTGGCGCTGAGAGGAGGAACGCCTCCACAGCATCCGAGACGCGCCGGACGATGCGCACTTCATGGGTGCCTAAGAGCCCGAACACGAGCGCGATGGCGACCGCCAGGACGGTCGCTGCCAGCGTCAGCGACAGCGTGGCCCGAAAGGCGGGAAGGACAATCGAAGCGATGTCACTGCCTTCGCGGTACGAATACCCGAGGTCGCCCTGCAGGATCTGGAGGAGCCAGTGGGTGAACTGCGACCACAGCGGGGCGTTCAACCCCAGTCTGTCGCGCAGCCTGTCCCGCTCGTCCTGCGAGGAGTCCAGCCCGAGGATCGTGATGGTCGGGTCACCGGGAATGCTCCTGATAAGCAGGAACACGATGAGCGCGACCACGAGCAACGTCGCAGCAGATGCGAGGATTCGGCGGACGACGAATCCGGAAAAGCCTGGTGAATGCACGACATCCTGGTTTCTTCATCGGACAGATGGCCAATGAACAGAGGATGAGTGATCACACGCTGTTTGTCAAGCTTTTCATGCAGAGAAACCCGGCTCTTCGATCACGATGCCGAAGGCACGGAGAACCGCATCCAGAGCTGCACGCTGGTCACCCACCGCGACCCGCTCCGGATACAGAGCCGCCTGGGCGCCGAGACCGTCGACGAGAGCGATCAGCGCCTCCACGACAACGCTGGGATCGACGTTCTCCGGCATCTCTCCGAGGCGGCGGGCCTCCAGCACAAGCGGCATCAGCAGCCGGCGCCATCGCACATAGGACTGCCACCGCTCAGCCGCGAGGCGGGGATCGGTCAGCGCCTGTCCCCAGAATGCCAGCTCGATTTGCTCCCCAGTGAGCGAAGAGGGGTCACTGGGGATCGCCTGCACGAGCGCGGCACGCAAAGCCCGTGCCCCCACGAGGGTCGCCACCGTGTCGTCGACCCTCACGGTCAACAGATCGAGTGACCGCTGCAGTGCGGCGTGGAGGATCTCATCCTTGCCCGAGAAGTAGTGGGCGATGATGCCGTGCGACACGCCCGCCTCCCTGGCGATCTCACGCGTCGTCGCCCCGGCCAGGCCGCTTCTGGATACGACACGCAAGCACGCGTCGGCTAGCTCGAGTCTGCGCGCAGCATGATCAACGATCTTCGGCATACCCCTGACCCTATCTCGACGGGTCGCACTTGACCGTGACGTTGGCGATCGGTTATTTTGGCCAAATGGCCGATAACTCGTCGCGCAGACGCCTCCGTCTTTCGCTTAGCTTCAGTGGCATAGCTCCGCTGCGCGAGAGCATGGAGATCGCGGAGGCGGCTCACACCGCCGGGCTAGATGGGTTGTGGTACTGCGAGCATGTAGGTTGGCACGACGCAGTGGTACCGACCGCGCTGCTTCTCGATCGGTATCCGGGTCTGGACGTGGGCATCGTCGGCCCCGCGCCGGTGAGCAGACACGGCGCAGTTCTCGCGATGGAGTTCGCCAGCCTTGCCGAGATCGCTCCGGGGCGACTACGGGCGCAGCTCGGTCTGGGCGGAACCGCGCTCATGCAACGCATCGGCGGGGGCAGCAATTCGGTCGCACTGGTCCGAGAGTACGTCGAATCCGTGCGAGGCACCCTTTCGGGTCAGCGCATGTCGGGTGTCTGGGCCGGACACCTATTCGAGGATTTCCAGCTCCGCGAACCGTCCTCGGTCCCACTGGACATCATGGCGATCCGTCCGCGAATGCTCGAGCTCGCCGCGCGGACCGGCGATGGCGTGTCTCTGTCGACCGGGGCCTCGATCGACTACATCAAGCATGCCGTCAGCAAGATCGAGAAGATTCTGAAGGAGATCGGTCGCCCCCGTGACACTTTCCGAATCAACGCGCAGGCGATCGGCAGCGTCGACAAGACGCTCGCCGGCGCCGTCGAGAACGCGGCTTCCCGTCTCGCGCGCTTCTCCCCCGCGGTGCTCGCGATCCTCGCCCCGGGACTGGATCCGCGCCGCGATGCCGAGCGGATGAGTATCGCGGGGACGCCGGAGGATCTCGGCGCCCGCCTCTCGGAGTACGCCGATGCCGGCGTGGATGAGGTTGCGCTCGACATCCACCACGCCCCCGGGCTGCTCGCTGCCGCTCTCGGCAGCCTGACCGCCTCGCGCGACAGCCGCACCACCGTCCTTTGAGTCACCCAAACAGTTAGGAAGAAGACGATGTCCATCACCGACAACTTCGAGCGCGAGCTCGCCGACCTCAAAGCGCTCCATAACGGCTGGGTCGTGGCCAACGAGACCGCGGACGTGGATTGGCTGCGAGCCCACGTACACCCCGACTTCGTGATGTGGAACACGGTCGGCGCTGACTTCTACGGACAGTCGGAGATCATCCTGCTGTGGTTGCGCCTGCGGGAAATGATGGCCCAAGCGGGGTCCCCCCGCGCCGTCTCCGAGGCATGGGGCGACGATTACCTGATCAGCGGAGACCTTGCGGTCGTGCATTGCCATGCGTTGCTCAAAGTGGACTTCGGAGACGGTGCCGGGGCAGAGGCTGGAGGAGACCTCGACCGAAAGTTCCGATGCACGGAGGTGTATCGGCGCGATGACGGGGAGTGGAAGATGATCCACTACCACGGGTCGCCCCACCTCCCCGGCCTGCTGGGCGGGCGCTGACGTGAACGCGACCCCGGTATCAGCGGCGACGGCGAACGGCACGGTCACCGGGTGGCGGCGTCTCGGGCCCGAAGGCTCGTCACACGTCGTGCTCGTGCACGGAGCGAACGGCGAGGCTGCGGAATGGCTGGCGCTATCCGAGCGTCTCGAAGACCATTCCGTTCTCGCCATCGACCTTCCCGGGCACGGGGGGTCTCATGAGGTGCGCCCGCTTTCGATTGACGTGTGCGTGCAGTCCGTTCAGGCGCTTCTGACGGCGTGCGGCATCGACCGCGCTCACGTCGTCGGGTCGTCCTTCGGCGGCGGCGTGGCTCTCGCCTACGCGGCGGCGCACCCCGACAGGGTCAGCACGGTGACCACCGTGGGAACGTCCCTCGGTGGCAACCGGGCTCGTTTCGAAGAGGCCGCAGCCGCGCTCCGCGCCGTCGGCCCCCGCGCATTCTTCAACGAGGTCATCCCCCACGTCTCCTACCGTCCTGATGCGCCGGCCGATCTGGTGAGACAAGCCATCGAACGTGCGTCGAGCAATGACGTCGAGACTGCCACAGGGATTCTCGAGATGGCGTTCTGCACCCCGTTGGACTCGTTCGCCTCGGCCACTCCCCACCCTCTCCTCGTCCTGGGTGGCCGCGAAGATCTGACGTGTCCGCCCGAAGCGGTAGCGAGCCTCGCCGAAGCGGCAGGCAGCGTGCCCCTCACGATGGCCGGCCTCGGACACCTCCCGCACCTCGAGGATGCCGACCGCATCGCGTCCGTGCTGACGGGCTTCTGGAGCACGCCGGTGCGTCCCGAACGGACCATCGCGGACCTCGAGTCGCTGCGACGCCTGACACAGGACGATCGCGGGGCGCAGCGACTGTGCTGGAGCGCCCGCTGGCGCGATGCTCGCGCACTCTTCTCGACTCTGCTCGACGAGATTCCCGGGGTCCGTCACTGGACGGACGAAGCGGGAAACCACCACGCCGAGCTGCCGGGCACCTCGTCTCGCACGCTGATGATCGGAAGCCACCTCGACTCGGTGCCCGACGGCGGCAATCTCGACGGTGCGTTCGGAGTAATGGCGGGCCTCGAAGTCTTGCGCACTCTTGCTGCTCAGGGCACCCCGCCTCTGACCGTGCGCCTGACCGACTGGGCCGATGAAGAAGGCGCGCGCTTCGGGCGGAGCCTTTATGGGTCTGCGGCCTTCACGGGCGCCCTCGACGTGGATGCGCTCCGGCGACTCGTCGACTCCGACGGTCGCCGCAGTGAGGACGTGCTGAAGGAGAACGGCGTCGACCTGACACGCATCCACCTCGCGACGGCGGACCTCGACGACGTGGCGGCTTACCTCGAGCTTCACATCGAGCAGGGGCCCGTTCTCGAGAAGACCGGGCAGGATCTCGCCGCTGTCACCGGTTCCCTCGGCGTGCAACGGCATCGACTGGTTCTGACCGGCACGCCGGGGCATGCCGGAGGCACTCCGATGGACCTGCGCCACGATCCGGTCATGGTTGCCTCGCGCGCCCTGGTCGCCGCCCGGACGGCGGCACTGTCGCGCAACGGTCTGATCACCTGCGGAGTGCTCTCCGCCACGCCCCCCACCCCCACCGCGATCGCCGCGCAGGTGACGCTCATGCTCGACGTGCGCCATCAGGACGCGGGAGAGCTGGAGGCGCTGTGGTCGGAGATCTCTGAGGAGTTCCACCGCATCAGCGAGGAGGAGGAGGTCGAGTGCGAACAGACACCGGTGTGGACCACACCGCCGGTGCGCTTCTCGTCCGACCTCGTCGGGGAAGCCTCCACCGTCGCCTCAGCGATCACCGGAGAACACGACGCCCTTGTCAGTGGGCCGCTTCATGATGCCTGCGAGATCTCCGCCGCCGGCGTGCCGACCGTCATGCTGTTCGTTCCCAGCCGCGGCGGGGTCAGTCACGCCGCGAACGAGCACACAGACGACGACCTCCTGGCCGGCGGAGTGCGCGCACTCGCCACTCTCACAGACCGCGTGCTGCGAGCGCATCAATGAAGCCTCGGGATATCTCGGACCGCCTCACCGCATCGATGCGCCATTGGCGTCAGGAGCTCCATCGGCGCGCGGAGATCGGTCTCGATTTGCCCCGCACCCGCCGCTACGTCCGCGAGGTGCTGGAGGATATCGGGGTCGACATCATCAGCACCGACGACGATCTCTTCGTCACGGCCGTCATCTCCGGCGGCGACGGTCCGACGGTGCTCCTCAGGGCAGACATGGACGCGCTCCCGCTGGACGAGGCTCCGGGTGCGGATTGCTTTGCGGACGCCCCTGGCGTGATGCATGCCTGCGGGCACGATGCGCACACCGCCATGCTTCTGGGGGCTGCACACATTCTGTGCGAGAAACGCGACACTCTGCAAGGGACGGTACGCCTGGTCTTCCAGCCGGGAGAAGAAGGGCATGGTGGTGCGGCTCTGATGGTCGACGCCGGAATCTGTGACGGCATCGACGCGGCGTTCGCGCTGCATGTGGCACCGCAACTCCCCGTGGGATGCCTTGCGGGGCGACCGGGTACGCAGATGGCGTCGAGCACGCCGTTCGAACTGGTCGTCCGCGGTGCCGGGGGCCACGGTTCCACGGCCGGGACGCGGGAAACTCCGCTGCTCGGCGCCGCACGACTGGCGCTCGAGCTCGCCGATGTCGACGAGCAGCCGGAGAGCTCTGGCTTCGTCCTCTCCGTGACCCTGCTCACGACCGGCTCGGCAAGCAACGTCATCTCCGACTCCGCGGTGATCAGAGGGACCATCCGGGCGCATTCCACCACGGGCGAAGAGGCAGGCCGTGCGGCGCTCGAGCGAGTCGTCACCACGACGGCGGGAGTCGACGTGAACTGGTCCGGACCATACGCCCCCGTCCTCGTGAACGATGCCGTGGTGTTCGCCGACGCGGCCGCCGTCGCCGACCAGATCACGGAGGGTCGGTTCCTTCAGATGCCGGAGCCGTTGACCTCGTCGGAGGACTTCGCCCTCATCGCCGATCGCGTGCCGTCCGCGCTCTTGTTCATCGGAGCCGGCTCGCCGGAGGCCTCGCCGGTGCATACCTCGCAGTTCCGCCTCGACGACGACTGTCTCGCGGTCGGTGCAGCGATGCATGCGTCCTTCGCGTCCCGGCTGCTGTCCTGAGCGACCGGATATCCCGTGTACGCCGCCACCACAGGCGGGTGCCTCAGACACTGAACCCGAGGAGGAAGCAATGACAAGCCTGATCGATGTGCGGTCCATGACGCGGTGGGTCCGGGATGCCGGGGTGGGCACGATCATACGCGGCATGGTCGAGTATCTCGATGACGATTTTCGACGTTGGGAGCGCTTCGACAAGGTTCCTCGAGTGGCGAGCCATACGCCGTTCGGCGTGATCGAGCTGATGCCGACGAGCGACGGGGAAGAGTACGCGTTCAAGTACGTCAACGGTCATCCGGAGAATCCGGCCCGCGGGTTCCAGACCGTCACCGCGTTCGGCGTCCTCGCCGATGTACACAACGGGTATCCGACCTTCGTCGCTGAGATGACCCTGCTCACGGCATTGCGCACGGCGGCGACGTCGGCGTTGGCGGCCCGCGCACTCGCTCGCCCCGACTCCGCCGTGATGGCGTTGGTGGGGGCCGGCAGTCAGTCGGAGTTCCAGGCCATCGCGTTCCGGGAGATGCTCGGTATTGAGAGCGTCCGCGTGTTCGACACCGACCCTGACGCCGTGGTCAAGCTCTCGCGCAACCTGCTCCCCCTCGGCTTCGAGGTGACGGTCGCGTCTTCTGCCGGCCATGCCGCACGCGGCGCCGACATCGTGACGGTATGCACAGCGGACAAGACCCGCGCAGTGGTGCTCTCCGCGTCGGACATCGATCCGGGCACCCACATCAACGCCCTCGGGGGCGATTGCCCGGGCAAGACCGAACTCGATCCTGCCATCCTCTCCCTCGGCAGGGTGTTCGTGGAGTATCCGCCGCAGACGCGCATCGAAGGCGAAATCCAGCAGATGCCAGAGAGCTTCCCTGTCACAGAACTGTGGCGGGTGCTGACGGGGACGGAACCGGGTCGCGTCGGCCGGGACGAGGTCACGACTTTCGACTCCGTCGGCTTCGCCATCGAGGACTTCTCCGCGCTCCGGTTCGTCCGCGACCAGGTCGCCGGAACCGGGTATACGACGCCGATCGATCTGATCGTGGCCCCGGACGATCCCAAAGACCTGTTCGGCCTCGTCGGTCCCCTTGCCCCCATTGGTTGAGATGGGAGGGGCACGCACGGTCGTGATGATCCGACCGCACCATTTTCATGTCAATCCTCAAACTCTGAGCGACAACGCTTTCCAAAGCGCCGACGACGTCACCGCCTCAGAGGTCTCTCGGCGAGCGCGCGACGAGGTCGATCAGGCCGCCTTCGTCCTTCGCCGACACGGTGTCGAGGTCGAGCTCTTCGACGATGATCGCGTCGATCGTCCGGACGCGGTGTTCCCCAACAACTGGTTCTCGACCCATGCGGACGGAAAGCTCGTCCTGTACCCCATGCATGCGCCCAATCGGAGGAGCGAGCGCCGTGCGGACGTCATCGAGCATCTTCGCCACGAGTTCGAGGTCTCTGAACTCGTCGACTTGACCGCCGCTGAAGATGAAGGCCGCGCGTTGGAGGGCACCGGGGCGATCGTCTTCGATCACTCCACCCGTATCGCGTTCATGGCCCGCTCGCAGCGCACCGACGACGGGCTGTTCGAGCAGGTGTGCGACCTCCTCGGGTATCGGCCACATCGCTTCGATACGGCCGATTCGGAGGGATTGCCGGTGTACCACACCAATGTCCTGCTGAGCATCGGCGAGAGCTTCGCGGTCCTGTGTCCCGAGCTCCTCCCCCACCATGACGAGCGCGGGCGGCTGCGAGAAGCCCTCGAGACGCAGGAACGCACGGTCATCGACCTCGACGTCGCGCAGATCGGCGACTTCGCCGCCAACATCCTGGAATTGGATGCCCCTTCCGGCCCGATCATCGCGATGTCTACACGAGCGCATACTGCATTGACGCGCGATCAGCGACGCGCGCTGGAGAAGGGGGCGAAGCTAGTTCGATTGGACATACCGACGATCGAGCGCGCCGGAGGTTCCGTCCGCTGCATGCTCGCCGAGATCCGCCTCGGGCGCCGGGATGCGCTGCCCGCCGTGTCCTGACGCGAACGTGGTGCACTCCGGCGCAGGCGATCTCCCCCTCTCCTTCCTATTCGAACCCGCTTGCGCCGAGCGCGGCTTCCGCGACATCCGCGGACGCCGTGCCGCCGTGCATCCACAGGGGCGCGACGAGAGCACGAATGCCGATCTCACGGATGGCGGGGACGAGCGCTCGATCCTCCTCGGCCACGAGCCAGGCGTCGAGGAGCCCGCCACGCTCTCGCGCACCGTACAGGGCCGCCACCGTATCTGCACTCGTGGCGACGCCGAGGGCCTCCAGGCAGATGTCCGCCATGCCCCTGACCACGGCGCCGTCGATGATGGGAGACACACCCACGACCCGCGCCTTCGTGGACTGGAGCGCGGTGCGCATCCCCGGGACGGCAAGGATCGGACCGATCGAGACGACCGGGTTCGACGGGGCCAGGACGACGACGTCTGCGTCGAGGATCGCCTCGGTCACCCCCGGCGCGGGAAGGGCGCTGTCGATACCGGGGTTATCGAAACGTAGGGGGGTCAGCGCCGCTCGATGCCTCGTCCACCACTCTTGAAAGTGCAGCTGGCGCACATCGTCGCCGTCTCGCACGGTGACGAGCGTATCGACCTCCGTGTCGGTCATCGGGAGCATGCGAACCCCGAGATCCCATCGACGACCCAGGAGCTCCACCACCTGCGTGGGCGTCAGACCGTCGCGGAGCCATCCCGTGCGGGCGATGTGCGTTCCGAGATCGAGGTCTCCCAGCGTGAACCACGGCCACCCGGCTCCCCAGCTTCGAAGCTCCCGAGCGACCCGTTCCGTCTCCTCACGGCGTCCCCATCCACGCTCCGCGTCGTTCACCCCGGCCAGCGCGTACAGGATGGAATCGATATCGGGCTGGAGCCTGATCCCCGACAACCAGAGGTCGTCTCCCGTGTTCACGATCGCAACGAGATGGTCCTGGGCGCGGTCGATCCCGCGACGGCGCACCGTCTCGCGCATCCCCACGAGAAAACGAGAGCCGCCGACCCCGCCGGCGAGCACGGTGATGCGAGGCGTGCGGGCGTTCATCGCCACTCCTTCACGTCGACCCGTCGCGCCAACGACGCGATCACCCGAAGGGTCTCCGTCCCTTCAGCAGGAAGCGCCGGCGCAAGGTCTTCGCGAACATCGACATCCCATCGAACGCCGGACGTGTTTCGGAGCAACAGCGGCGCGTATCCCGCATCGGTGTGTCTGTGAAAGGAACCTCGACCGAAGTGGGTCATGATCTCGACCTCCGCATTCCAGGTGACCATGGTCGTGCCCGTGCCCTCTTTGTCCGGCACGACCCCGGCTCGGCACTCCGCAGCCTGTACGAGCGCCTCGGCGAGATCCTCGGGGGTCAGGAAAGGAAGGTCACCGACCAGCGCCGCGCGACGTCGCCGGCGACTCGTCGAGGACCGACCGATCGCGATCGCCTTGTTGACGCCTCCGGGTGCACCTTCAGCGACCACCCGTGCCTTACGGGGAAGCAGCGGACTCACGCTCTCGACGTTCGAAGCGACCACGACGATCTCCTCCACCGACCGGCAGGCAGCCACGGCTCTGAGCGTGTCCGCCGCCATGGCGCGTGCCAGTCTCGGACGACCGACACCAAGGAGTCGGGACTTCGCAACACGGAAGTCCTTGAGCGGGATGATGATCGTCCACGCCGGAGCGACCACGCTCATCGTGCAGCCTCCGCCTCGGCCAGTACCCGCCCGTCAGCACCGATCGGAAAGATCCTGTCGATCTCCTCGCGGAAGTCACCAACCGTGCCAGGCCAGAGCAGGCTCAGTCGCCCGTTGCGCTCGTCGACGTACCAGTTTGTGCATCCACCCGACACCCAGGGCGTGCCCCGGCTTCTGCGGATGATGCCCTCGGTGTAGGAAGCCTGCGCGTGCGTGCTCACCCGGACGGGCCGACGACGATCCCTCACGCAGCGCTCGATGAGGCGGCATTGCTCTTCGATCATCAGAAGCGAGGAGTTGTGTCCGAGTGCGGCGTTCGGCCCGTTGAGGATGTAAAGATCCGGGAAGCGCGCGACCAGGGTGGACCCCACCGATGCCATCCCCGACGACCAATGCTCAGCCAGCGTGTACCCGTCCTCTCCCTCGACGATATCCGCGTACGGTTGATGGATCGTCTCGAAGCCGGTCGCGAACACGAGCAGATCGGCGCGATGGATGCTCCCGCTCGCCGCGACGAGCTCCTCACCCCTGATCGCGGCCAGCGCACTGGGCTCGAGGGTGACGGCCGGGGAGGCGAGAGCCGGATAGAAGTCGTCGGACAGAAGAACCCGTTTGCAGCCGAACGGATAGCGAGGCATCAGGCTTTCCCGCAGCCCCGGATCGGCGACCTGGGACCTGAGGTGGGATCGTGCCGCCTCCCGCGCCGCCTTCGTCGCCTGCCGTTCCCCGGACCTGGACGCGTATCGGGCCTCGCCCTCATCGAACAGCTGCTTCCTGACTTCCTCCAGCGCACCGGGGACGGAGGACATCCTCTCCCTCTCTTCCGGCGTGATCGCCCGGTCCCCCTTCGGGAGCACCCAGGGGGGCGTGCGCTGAAACAGCGTCACGGTCGCGCCCTCGGCCACCAGCTCCGGCAGGAGCTGCACCGCGCTGGCGCCGGTTCCGACGAGCGCGACGCGACGGTTGCGCAGTTCCGTGTCCGGCGACCAGCGAGCGGTGTGCATCGTCGGCCCCGGGAAGCCACCGAGCCCCGGTATCCGCGGAAACTGTGGTTCGGTCAGCCGACCGCACGCCAGCACGATCGACTGGGAGGAGAGGGTACGCGGATTCGTTCCTCCGACCTCGACCAGCCACTGACTTCCCGTCCAGGATGCGCGGCGGACGGGAGAGTCGAATCTCATGCGCGCGTCTATCCCCTCTGCACTGGCGACGCGCTCGAGGTACTCTCGGATCTCAGCCCCGGGCGCGAAGAGACGGGACCACCGGGGATCGGGATGGGTGGCGAGGCTGTAGAGGTGCGACGGGACGTCGCAGGCTACCCCGGGATAAACGTTGTCCCTCCACGTTCCTCCCAAGGTGGATGCCCGTTCGAGGATCTGGAAGGACAGCCCCGTCTGCTTCAGCATCATCGCCGCCGCTATCCCGGAAAAGCCCGCGCCGACCACGAGCACATCGACGTCGACGACAGTCATAGGATCCGCCGTTCCGCAGGGACATCCTTATAGTCGGTGGTGCGTTGCCGCAGGGGGCGGAAGAGACTTGCGGTGATGCCACGGGCACGGGAGGGCCGCATCTCCCGGCCGTGTTCCGCACCGATGGCGGGGAGGATGCGCCCGTCGAAGAGGGTGCCACCGAGGTCGTCTCCGCCGGAGCGGAGCACGGCCAGGATGTGTCGGTCGTTCAGCCGCGTCCACGGCACTTGAATGTGCGGAACGGTTGAGGAGAGCATCAGCCTGGCCACCGCGAACATGGCTCGATGCTCATCTTCTGGTGATCGCCCTGAGACCAAGGGCACCCCGTGCGGATGGGGCATCGGCACCATCTCGGTGAATCCGCCCGTCAGGCGCTGGATCTCGATGATCTTCCGGAGGTGCGCCACCCGTTCATCCGCCGACTCTGCGTGGCCGTAGTGAATGACCGACGAAGAACGCAGCCCGGCACGGTGCGCCGCGATGATGACGTCGATCCACCGGTCGACGGGGATATCTTCCGGTCCGCTGCGCGCGCGCACTCTCTCCGAGAGGATCTTCACGCCGGTTCCGGGGATCGTGTCGACGCCCGCTTCCCGGAGGTCTCTCACCGCGTCGTCGATGGTCACGCCCATGCGGTCCGCATGGTCGCAGATGTCGCCGGGCCGGAAGGCGTGCAGGTGGAGGTCGGGGGACGTCGCTTTGACGATGCGCGCGAGCTGCAGGTATCCGTCGTCTGGTTCCTCCCTCGGGATCTGCCCTTGGAGACAGATCTCCGTCGCGCCGGTTTCTGCGGCGTCGTCGACGATCGCGGCCAACCCGGCGATGGTGAACCTGCCCGGCATCGGACGGGCGCTCCAGTATGTCGAGGTCACGTTGCGGTTCGCGACGAGGCCGATCGACTCGCCGACGGTGAAACGGCGTACCTCGTCCGCCACGACGGCAAGTCGTTCGAGCCCATCCCCGGTGAGATGCAGAAGGTGCGCCCACTCCGCATCGTCGACATTCTCCGGATCAGCGCTGGCACGGTCGACGATGCTCTGTCCGCTCCGACGCACGCGACTCCCGCGCTCGTTCTCCCCGTGCCCGCGCATCGGTGACGACGGCTCTCGCTCGCTGGCGAGCATGGTCAGCGGATCGGCCAGTGTAAGGACCGCAGGCACGAGGGCGTCGTCGATCCAGGCGGTGGGCTCCCGCAGATATGAGGGATGCACGGTGAGCCTCTCCCGCAGCCGGAAACCGGCACCGGCGGTCAACGCGGCGAGGTCATCGATCTGCGGCCACGGCCGTTCGGGATTCACGTGGTCCGCCGTCAGCGGTGACACGCCGCCCCAATCATCGATGCCGGCCCGGATCAGCGACTCGAACTCCGTGGGGTCAGACAGGTTCGGAGGGACTTGGATGCGCATGTCGGGCCCGAAAACGATTCTCGCGACCGCGACGGCCGCGAGGTAGTCCCGTCTGTGCGCGTCGGGCACCGACTGCATGACGGTGTGCGACTTGGCACGGAAGTTCTGAACGATCACCTCCTGGATGTGACCGTATCGTTCGTGCAGATCACGAAGCCTCAGCAGGGACTCCGCACGGTCCGCCAGAGACTCGCCGATCCCGATCAGTACACCAGTGGTGAACGGGATCCGCGCTCGACCCGCGTCTTCGATGACCCGGAGGCGGACTGCCGGATCCTTGTCCGGCGAGCCGTAGTGCGCTCGGCCGGGCTCCGTGAAGAGGGCGCGCGACGTCGTCTCGAGCATCATTCCCATCGACGGGGCCGTCGGTCGAAGTGTGACCATCTCGTCGTGGCTCATCACGCCGGGGTTGAGATGCGGTAGCAGGCCCGTCTCCTCCCGTATCAGGCGGGCCATCGCTCCGACATAGTCGAGCGTGGACGCGAATCCATGCTCGTCGAGCCATTCCCTGGCCTGCGGCCACCGGCTCTCCGGCCGATCCCCCAGTGTGAGTAGCGCTTCCTTGCAGCCGAGGGCCGCGCCACGTCGTGCGACGGTGAGCACCTGCTCCTCCGACATGTAGAGGCGCTGTCCTTTGCGACGCAGTTGCGAGGGGGTGTCCACGAAGGTGCAGTAGTGGCAGCGGTCACGGCAGAGGGTAGTTAGCGGGATGAAGGCCTTCCTCGAATAGGTGATGGTCTTCGGGCGGCCGATCCTATTCAGCCCCTCGTCCCGCAGGCTCGATGCGTGGTCGAGAAGATCGTCGAGGGCGTCGCCTCGAGCGCCGAGAAGCCTCTCGACTTGGGTCGCCTCCGCGGAGACGTACATCAGGCGGCCCCGGTGCGGCGCGACGAACGAACAGAAGATGGGCTCATGGTCGCGGCCTCTGGGAAACTGCCTGCGCGCCCGCCGAGTACCCTTCCCGGTACCCTTGCTCCAGCGCCTCGGCGGTGCCCAGCCAGAACATGTCTGCCTCGCGTCGCCGAACCACGCCCGCCGCACCAGGAAGATCCAGTCCTCCCACGAGGTCGCCACGACCGCGGACTACTGCGACGGGCTTTCCGTCGGTTTTGCCCTTGACGAGGTCAGCGGTCGCCGCGAGCTCGTCCGCCACGCATACTGCCGTAACCGTGAGAGGCTTGCCTCCGGCGTCAACGGTGCCGCGCAGATCGAGGATCATCCGCACGCCTCCCCCACCGATGGCGACGTCCGCCTGTCCCTGCCTCCAGGGGCGGCCGAGGGTATCACTGACGATCACGCCGACCTGGGCGCCTGTGGCATCGCGCAGCCTTGCGGCGAGGTCTCGCGCACTCGCGTCCGGATCGACGGGCAGCAGCAGCACCCAGCCCTCGGGCGTGTTGCTCGCGTCGACCCCGGCTGCGGCGGAGACGATACCCAGACGGTTCTCGACGATGCGTGTCGTGTGGCCGTGGGACGTTCGGGAGGCAACCGTACGGACCGTCTCGGCTGTGATCGCCTCCTCGCGGTCGGTGGCCCGCACGTACCGGCCTTCCGCCTTGGAGACGATCTTCGAGGTGACGACGAGGATGTCGCCGTTCTCGAGCCGGATACCGGTGCCGAGGATGGTCTCGACAAGGTCGTCTCCGGGTTCTATCTCGCGGATTCCCTCGAGGGCGAAGACGGTCAGCATCGCCGGCCCCTCCTTCTCAGGCTCCGCGCTGATCCGCGTCGCCGGTGCCCAGGGCCGACCGAGGCCGACGGCCGTCGCGAAGGCAGCACAGCTCAGCGCTCCACAGGTGACAGCGCGCGTATCCGTGGCGCTAGATCACGCTCGAAGAGCGTCAGGAACCGTCGCTGTTCTGCACCGGGCGCGTGGAAGACCAGATGAGTGAATCCCGCGTCGACGTAAGGGCGTACCTGGTCCACGATCCGCTCGGGATCATCGCCGACGATCCATCGGGCGGTGATCTGGTCGATCGGCAGCGCGTCCGCCGCACGCTCCATCTCGACGGGGTCGGAGATCGTGTGCTTCTGCTCGGCCGACAAGGACAGAGGCGCCCAGAACCTGGTGTTCTCCCGTGCCCGCACCGGATCCGTCTCGTACGAAAGCTTGATCTCGATCATGCGGTCGACCGACGCCGCCGGACGGTCCGCGGCATCTGCTCCCTCGTCGAGCGCCGGGAGGAGACGTTCCGTGTACAACGACATGCCCTTCCCCGATGTGCAGATGAGTCCGTCCGCTTCGCGACCCGCGTACCGTGCCACGACAGGTCCGCCCGCCGCGATGTAGACCGGGACGGGGCGGTCGGGGCGGTCGTAGATCGATGCGTCTCGCGTGCGGAAGTACTCTCCCGAGAAGCTCACCCGCTCCTCGCTCCACAACTGCCGCATGAGCCGCACGGCCTCGCGCAGCCGGCCCAGACGCTGCGCGAAAGCCGGCCAGGGCGCGGCGTCGTCGAGGGCTCCTGTCGCGATCTCGTTTAGCGCTTCGCCCGACCCGAGACCGGCGACGATCCGACCGGGATACAAGGATCCGAGTGTGGCGAACGCTTGGGCGAGAACGGCGGGGTTGTAGCGGAAACTCGGCGTGAGCACGCTGGTGCCGAGCACGATGGATGAGGTCCGCTCCCCCACCGCGGCGAGCCACGCGAGAGAGAAAGGTGCGTGTCCGCCCGTGTGACGCCATGGCTGGAAGTGGTCGCTGACGAAGGCCGACTCGAAGCCATGTCGCTCTGCGAGGACGCCGAGTTCCACCAACTCCCGCGGACCGAACTGCTCGGCGCTGGCCTTGTACCCGATGGTCAGGGACATCTCATACCTCTTTCTCGCCGCGCCTCAGCGGCAGCGTCGCGCAGCGGAAACCGCCCGGGAACCTGGTGACCTCTGAGAAGTCGTGCCGGATCGGTTCGATGCCGCGAAGGCGAAGCGCCTCGGCGAGACGACGGGCCCGGTGATCGATGACTATGCGGTCAGGAGCGAGGGCGACGGTGTTGACCATGAGACCGCGGGCCTCCGTGTCATCGGCCTCGATGAGCTCAAATCTCTCGGCCAGCTGTGCACGCGAATACGGGGTGAGGGATGCCGAGTGGATGTAGCCGAGTTGGGCGCCGACCATCGTGAACTTGGTGTCCAGGTGGACGACTCCTCGACCCGAGAACTCGATCGGCAGGATCTCACGGCTGATCCCGGCGCGATCGAACCCCTCGCGCAAAGCACTGATGCCGGTCAGATCGGTGGCCTCGCTGAGGCCGACGAGGACAACATCGTCAGTGACGATGACGTCGCCGCCCTCGATCCGCCCGCCTGCCAACGTCTCGACACGAGAGATATCGTCGAGGTAGGGCCGGAGGGCCCGCTGCTCTTTCCGGCGAATCGGGTCACGGGAGCGCGCGAGGAAGAGGACGTCGTCGACGGCGAAAGCGAGGTCGCGCGGGTAAAGCTGGATGGAGACGTCGGCGAGGCTGTCGAGAGTGCGCACCCGCACGCCGTGCTCTTCGAGCATCCGCACGAATCCTTCGTGCTGTGGCCGGGCGATTTCATGCCTCGGCACCGCGACGGTGTTGTTGCGGGCGTACCTGATGCTGGCCACGTCGGGGTAGCGAAGCGACCCCCAGACCAGATCCCACCAGGTGAACGTTTTGTACGGGCCGACGATGACCTCGCGAAGAGGGGCAATGTCAGAAGGATTGGATATCTGGATCATGCGTTCTCCTTTTCGCCGCCCGGAATGTGCCTCTGCAGCAGACGAAGTCTGAGCTCCTGCCAGGACGGGTCGGCAGGATAATGGTCGTTTCCCTCTCCCAAGGATTCGGCTACGACCCCTGCCCAGAAAGTAGGTTCCTGGTTCTCGGGTCCGAAGATCTCCTGAGCGGCGTTCAACGCATCGCGCGCGGCGACGACATCATCCCGGCCCCCACCCGTCACCGCACGGATCCCCGCCCTGAGCAGGGCATCGGCCCTGTCGAGGTCGAGCAGGCGCTGGATCTCCGCAAGGGGATCCGCGTGGTCGTCGACCCTCAGATCGATGCGAGGTCGCGAGCCGCGGTGCGGGCCGACGATCAGGAGCGCTGCCGACTGTTGCCCCCGGAGGTCGCCGCCGACCGCGAGCGCGGCCCGGAGCGCACTAAGAAGACGCTCCTCCCAGGGAGCTCGTGCGTGGGTGTACGCCTCCTGCATACGCTCCCAGACGCCGTCCGTCGCCAGGAGGTTGCCCTGACATGCGACCTCGTCGACAACGCTGTGTCCCGCGAACCGCACGCAGAAGGCTCCGGTGTGCGCGGCCGCAGCGCCGTGCATGCCGACCACGGCGGTCTGTTGGAGCGGGGATCCGCCGTTGCTCGAGACGAGTTCGGAGAGCGCGTCTTCGGCGCGCTCTCCCCGGGCGAGGGCATCGAGCAGCCGTTCCGCGTCGCCGACGAGGGGGGAGCCCTGTGTCGCGACGGCGCCGACGCCGGCGACCCCGAACGCGACCGCGCTCCCCACGGCAAAGGCGTGAGATGCGACGGCGACGCCCATCTCACCGGTCTCGGCATCGCGCGCAACGATCGAGTATGTCATCGGACCTCCGTCGTTTCCAGTTCTCGCCTAGTAGGCATCACACGGTTCGGGCCGTGGCGAAAACGCGCATGATGTCTTCGATCTCATCGTCCGGGGCGGAGAGATCGAGCGCGATCTCATCGACACCGGCGTCCCGATACTCCGCGAGGCGCTCGGCGAGCCTCTCCGGCGTGGTCGCGATGGCCATCCGTGCGACATCTTCTGCCGGTGCGCAGTTCGGTGCGAGGATACCGAGAATGTCCGGCGAAAAGATGCCGAGGGTAGGACGTAGCCGATCCTCGGCATCCTTCTGAGTGTCGGCAAGGGTGCCGAAGGCCTGCGCGGTGACACGGAAGCTCCCGCGTTCCCGTCCGCACTCTTCAAGGATCTGCTCGATCCTCTGGACAGAGGCCGACAAGTACTCCACCGATGCTCCTGTCGACAGCGAAACGCCGTCGGCGACGCGCGCAGATAACTCCAGCATCTTCGGCCGGATCGCCATGACGTCCAGTGCCGGGGGTTCGGGACGCGCCAGAGTCTGGTAGCCGTCGAACACGTGCCCCGCCCACTTCCCTGTCAGAGGTTCGCCGGCAAGCGCCATGCGCGTGGCCTCGACATACTCCCGCACGTGCGCGAGCGATCCGCTCACGCCTCCGATCCTGCCGACTAGCCGCGCGTCGCCGAGGCCCAGCTGGGCGCGCACGCGCCCGGGTCCGAGTTCGCTGAGGTCGGCGAGCTCCATCGCCAGGACCGCTGGGTGCCGGCTCACCGGCGCGGGCCCAACGAGCCCCACATCGAGATCGGGATGGCGGTCGAGCATCACCGATGCAGGGACGACCGCATCCCGGAAACCCACGTGCTCGCAGTACCACACGCCGTCGAGGCCGGCGGCCTCGGCAGCGCGCGCAGTGCGAAGCGTGGTCTCGATCGGTCCGAAGCCGCTGAAGCTGACGCTGATGCGCATGTCACCATCCCGAAGTGCAGGAGCCGACTTATTCCGGCCCTTTGGCCAATATAAAGAGTGATCCGGTGATTGTCAACATCTTTCCACGCCCACTTACCGCTCCCGCCATTCCCGCAGAGTTTCGTCATCTACGGGTCCGACAGGGCACAACTTGACACATCACCTGTCAGCACATTTTAATTGGCCAACCGACCATTCATGTGTCGGATCGTGGTTACGATTGAGGAGAGGCAATGGCGACAGCAAACGCAACACCCCGTCTTGTCAGCCGCGCCTATTACCCGGCGCTGACAGCGGCGAGCACTGCGCTGTGGGCGATCATTCTCGGCCCCGTGCTCACCACCCTCCCCGCGCAGGTCGCGGTGCTCGACCCCGACAACCGGGTGGTTTCCCTCGCGATCATCACCGGCATCGGCGGCTTCATCGGCATCGCCACCAATCCCCTCGTCGGCTGGTTGAGCGATATGACGTCCACTCGCTGGGGGCGACGTCGTCCTTGGCTTCTCGGCGGAGTGTTGGTGATCGCACCCGCTGCCATTCTTGCGGGACACGCAGGATCCGTCGCCGAATTGACCCTGTGGTGGACCGTGCTGCAAGTGGGGGCGAACATGCTAATGGCACCACTGACGGCGACGATCCCCGACATGGTTCCCGCCCATCGCAGCGGTACGGCGTCAGCATGTCTCGGGATCTCTTGGGCCTGCGCCCCGGTTGTCGGAACACTGGCGCAGACGCTCGCGGGTTCCCCCGACCGGGCGTATTCGCTTCTGGCAGGTCTGATCGTCCTCTCGCAGATCTTCTTCATCTTCACCGTGAGGCAGGACACTGCCCGCCCTGATCAGAAGCAAGTCCGCTCCACGGCATGGCGGGAACTCCTCCCGAACGACCGGGATCTTGCACTCGCCTGGGTGCATCGGTTCCTGTTCGCGCTCGGACAGAACATCGCGATCACTTACCTCTTCTTCTATCTTCAGGACGTCGTGCGCTTTGAAGAGCTCTACCCAGACAGCAGCACCGATGAAGGGGTGCTCATTCTGACGGCGCTATATGGACCAGCAGTGATCGTCGCGGCTCTCCTAACAGGATCACTCGCCGACCGCACGCAACGGTTCAAGATCTACATCATCGGCGCGACCGCTGCATTCGCCTGCGGAACGCTCCTCGGTGCGCTGACGGCGAGCTGGACGGGGGTACTCGTACTCGCTGCCCTCACAGGCATCGGCTTCGGCGCCTACGAGGCCGTGAGCATGGCGATGACCATCCGCCTGCTGCCCGACGAACAGCGCCGCGCACGCGATCTGAGCATCATCAATGTCGCGACGATGATCGCGATCGCGATCGGCCCGGTCGCAGCGGCACTGTTGATCAGCCTCTCCGGCTACGCAGCGATGTTCCTCATCGCCGGTGTGCTCGTCCTGATCAGTGGAGCCGTCGCGTGGCTGATACGCGGCGTCCGCTAAAACTATCCCCTCCCTGCACGAAAACACTGACACAAGGAGATCAATGTCCACTCTCACCGGCGTCTGGGACGCCACGCTGCAGACCCCTCTCGGCCCCATCGCGATCGTTTTCTCCTTCGACGGCGACCCCACGTCGACTGCGAGCGGCGAGACCGTCCCGCTCACGGAAGTGACGACCCTGCCTCAGGACGGAACGGCGCTATCGGCACGCTGGGGAGCCGACGTCACGAAACCTCTCCCGGTTCACCTCGACTTCACCGTCACCTTTGACGGCGACGAACTCCAGGGGACTGCAAAGGCCGGCATGCTGATGCCCAGCGGCGAACTCCGGGGAGAACGTCGCACGCACACGACCTCGTGACCCCTGGGGGCCACCTAGGACCTCCGCACGGATTTGATCGCCTGTTCGTCTCCCTCGGCGCAGCGTCGCTCGCCGGGGCCGAGGTCGCCTGGGTGAACTTCCTCCTTGACGCCGGCACGCCGCCTGACCGGAACTACGGTGCCGGTCAGGCGGCGTGCTGAGAGCAGAACGCGCGGATCCGGTGGAGTCGACATCGGCCAGGTGTCCGCACCAATCGAGGCGGACCGTGCCTCCATCTCGGACCCGATCACTGGGGTCGTGCTGATGCTCACCGCCGCGTTCGCCCCGTGCATCACCTACAAGTTCCTGTCCTTCGTCGGCTTCGACATGTATCACTCGATGAGCAGCGAGCAGGAGGCGAAGTCGGCACTGAACCGGCCCGTCCCGGTTCCCGCATCGCTGAAGGGCGACAGTGTCGATGGCGGCGGTGACACCAGCGGAAAGCCCACCGGCGGCGGTAGTGGCGGATGCAGCGGACCGACGTCGCCACCCTCCGGCGCCCCGGCGGCAACGGCCGGGACCGCAACGCCCGCCGTAACCGGCGGAGCCGGTGCCGGTGCAGGGGCGGAGCCGGGGCAAGCGCGGGGGCGGGTGCGGCGGGAAGCTCGGTCGGTGCGGCGGGCGTCGTTGGCCGTCGCTCGGACCTGGACCGCTTCCAGCCCCATGGCAGCCGATAGGCCAGTGAGTCCTCGATGAATTGCAGCGTGTCCGTGACCTCCTCCCCAATCATCTACGCGGCGTCCTCACCGCGAAGCATGCGGCGAGGACATCCTCCCATCGCTTAGGAAGCACGCGGGGCGCGATGGGTGGATGCCGAATGCGATCCTGGCGAAGCTGGTGAGGATCTGTCGATTCCAGCCGATCAAGTGCGCCACCAGGTACGAGGGGCTCATCATCGTGTCCGTGACGTGACCATCCAAGACGAATTCCCTCAGGGTTTCTTCGGGGATCCTGTCAAGGTCTTCGCTGAGTTGGGCGAATTTCTTCTCGATCGCCACCAGATGCTCATCCTTACTGACCGGCACAGCCATTCGTCCCTCGTATCGTCTTTGCGACCGCTAACGCGCCCCGTCACTATCCGTTGGCGGCCTCTTCAGGCGGGGTCTCGGTGGTGTGTCGGATGTATTCGAAACGGGGCGCTGACATTTCAGCGCCGCATACGGAGCAGCGGCCTGGGGTCCCTATGGCCTCCAGGCCGCTGTCCCACTTTCGCGCATCACGAGCGACTCATCATCCGAGTGCGCATCCCTTCTCGATCAGGTGACGTTCAGGTCGATCGACATAAACTGTACCGGTGCGACGGTTTAGTTTAGGGATGTGCGAATGAGCATGATGATGAGTCCGGCACGACGGTGGGGAGCATTGGCCGTGCTGGTGGGGGCGGTGCTCCTGCTGGCGATCGATGGCACGGTGCTCTACTTGGCCGTGCCGTCGCTAACGGCGGAGCTGTCGCCGTCAGCGACTCAGGTGCTGTGGATCGGTGACATCTACTCGCTGGCCTTGGCGGGTCTGCTGGTGACGATGGGGAACCTCGCCGATCGAATCGGGAGGAAGAAGCTGCTCCTGATCGGCGCATCCGCGTTCGGAATCGCTTCCGCGATCGCAGCCTTCGCGCCCACTCCGGAAGTCCTCATCGCCGCCCGGCTGCTACTGGGCGTGGCGGGCGCGACGATCATGCCCTCGACGCTGTCCCTGATCCGGAACATCTTCACCGACCAGGTGGAGCGCACCCGGGCGATCGCGATCTGGTCTTCAGCGTCCGCCAGCGGTATCGCGCTCGGGCCATTGGTCGGCGGAGCCCTGCTGGAGCAGTTCTGGTGGGGGTCGGTATTCCTGATCAACATCCCGGTGATGATCATGGTGCTCGCCGTCGGCATCTGGATTCTTCCGGAGTCGCGGAACCCGAACCCGGGCACGTTCGACTTGCTCTCCAGCGCGTTGTCGATGCTCGCGATCGTGCCGTTCGTGTACACGATCAAACAGATCACCGGCGGGACCTTCGGAGTAAGCGGCATGGTCGCGATCGTGACCTCGATGCTCGGCGGCGTGTTGTTCGTTCGCCGTCAGCGACGCAGTGCCCAGCCGATGATCGACGTGGACCTGTTCCGCAACCCGGCGTTCAGCGGCGCGGTGTCGGTGAACTTCATCTCGGTGTTCGCCCTCAGCGGAGTGCTGTTCTTCTTCTCCCAGTACCTGCAACTCGCCCGAGGACTCACCCCGCTGCAAGCCGGCCTCGCGCAACTCCCGGCCGCCGCCGCAGCGATGTCCGCGGTCGCGGCCGTCGGGTTCCTCCTCACCCGACTCGGACGCGGCCGTGCGATCGGCGTCGCCCTCCTCACCGCAGCTGCAGGTCTCGGGCTCATCGCGGTGCTGGAGAGCAGCGAGAACCTCCTGTGGGTGTTGCTGGCGATCGTCCCGCTGGGATTGGGGATCGGGATCGCGGAGACCCTCAGCGTGGACGCGGTCGTCTCCGCCGTGAAACCCGCGAAAGCGGGAGCTGCTGCCTCGATCTCGGAGACCGCCTACGAGCTCGGCGTCGCTCTGGGTATCGCGATCCTTGGTTCTCTCATCACGGTGTTCTACCGGGGAGGTCTTGATCTGCCGGACGGCGTCGCTCCGGAGGCAGCAACGCACGCCGAAGACTCCCTCGCCTCCGCGGCGACCGTGCTCGATGCCGGGACAGCCGCATGGGAGGCCGCGCAGCACTCGTTCGTATCGGCTATGCAATCAACGACCCTCATCGCCGGCGGCGTCATGGTGCTCGCCGCGGTCGCAGCGTTCAATCTCATCCCGAACATCAAAGACCGCCCCACCGGGCGACCACTGAACTCACCTATCACGACCGAGGAAACATGAGGAGGAGGGCATGATGGCACGCATCGCGGGACGCAGCGCAGAAGACACCAGACAACAGATCCTCGACGCCGCCGCCACCCTGATCAGCACACATGGCACCGCAATCCCTGTCACGGAGATCGCGGACGCCGCCGGAGTATCCAAGGGCGGCCTGCTGTATCACTTCCCGAACAAGGAAGCACTTCTGAAAGGCGTTGCCACCGAGCTCATGCGCCGATTCCGAGCGGAAGTCGAACAGACTGCTACCGCCGAGCCCGAAGACTCCCCCGGGCATCTGGCCCGAGCGTATCTCCGGGTCGGCTTCTCGCACGCGGACGACCCCACCGGGCTCCACGCGTATCTGTCTCTGACGATGCACCTCGCCTTGGAGGGCGGACTGGAAGAGCTCGCTCAACGCGACGCTGCGACCTGGCGTGCTGCGCTCATGGCCGATGGGCTCGATCCCGTGATCGTTCGGATCGTCATAGCAGCGACTGACGGCAGCAACAGTGCCCCCCTGTGGGGCGCCGTCCTCACCGACCACGATCGCGCCACGCTCGAAGCGGACCTCATCGCACTCACGCACCCACCCCACACCCTCACGAGCTCCCCTGCCCCCTAGCCACGAGACGGCGCTCCAGAGGCGGCGGCTTGCGCGGCTCAACTCTTCGGCGTCCAGGCCTTCGCCATCCCATCGCCGACGGACACGCGGGCTGTCGCGCTCGTGATCCCCGCGATTCCGGTCGCGCCCCACCTGGTGTTCCGCAACGACGCGTTTGGGGCACCGCTTCGCACTGGCGCGGACACCCTCTGGATGAAGGAGCGACAACTCGAAGTGGCATATCGTTCACGCCTCGACGGGGCACGCCGCGGGAGGAAGCGCTGCAGCAGCTCTACGACGATATGGCGGCCGCGGCCGGCACCGCCGAGCGTGCCGTGCTGGCAGGCGCTGCACGACCCCGCACGGGACGACCGCGCGTTGAGCCCCGACACGAGATAACTGGCATCGCCCACCAAGCAACCATGGCGGCCCGATGGTGGCTTTCCGGGAGCTCCCCGTACGGTCCCCTCGAGGACGTGAACTTCTGCCAGACCCGGACAACGCTGCACGGGCGCTACCTCCCGCCCGAGAAACCCGGCGACTACCTTAACGATCTATGACGGCGGCTCCGTAGGGTTGTCCTGGCGCGAAGCCGGTCACGAACACGAGCACACCAGCAACTGGTATGAGCCCTATCAGATCCCAACCATCGCGATCGAGGGCTTCGTTGCCTCATTGGGAGCAGGTTGCTCGAACAGTCCCCGGTTTCACTCAGATAGGACCGAGCTACACACAAGGCTCAGCTGTGCGTGGCACCATACAAGGCGCCGTCGCTTTCTGACGTGGGACGCTGGCGGATAGTCTCTCGTTGACGCCCAGACAGTTGAGGCTCAATCAGGCGGTTGATCGGCAATCGGCTCGCGGCCGCCCGGCTCAGAGATTCCACGCGCTATTCGCTGTATTCCCCGTGTCCGTTTCGAACACACCTGACCACTGATCGGCAGGTTCGGAAGGCTCATATCAACCGCTCGCCCCCTTCAGCACTTGTATGACTCGCGTTCCGTAATCGATCGCGGTCGGGTTTCCGAACCCTAATACGGCCGGCTTCCACCCCTTGGTGGTCGTGACGAGAACACGCTCGGCGCCGACACCACCGTTACACCCGGTTGCCCCGGAACATGTGCAGACCGAGGCTCACCTGGTCGCCTCCGGCCTGAACTACTCGATCCTGCGCAACGGCTGGTACAGCGAGAACTACCTACCGACCCTGGACGCTGTTGCCAGACCGGAACACTGCTGACCAACGCCGGTAACGGGCGTGTGGCCAGCGCGTCCCGCGCCGACTACGCCGCCGCAGCCGCCGTCGTCCTCACCACCGAGGACCCGGCCACGATCTACGAGCTCTGCGGCGACGACGCGTGGACACAACAAGAATTGGGCACCGTGCTCACCGAAGTGCTCGGCAGGGATATTAGTGTGCAGAACACCACCGCTGATCAGCACGCGGAGATCCTCCGCACTGCCGGCGTCCCTGAGGGGATCATCACCCTCATCACCGAGATCGACACCGCGATCGCTGCCGGCGACCTCGCCCAGCATCCCGGATCAGCCGGGCAACCACACCCCTCATCGACACCCTCCGGGCCGCGCGGCCACACGTCTAGCCCGAATCAACACGGCATGCATCTCAGTCCTCGAAGGTCCCCATAAACCCTCGAACGTAAACGACGAAGCCGAGGCGAGAAAAACGCTTTCACCTGGGCTTTTCTGTCGGGACGACAGGATGTGAACCTGCGACCCCCTGACCCCCAGGTAGACGGTTCAGCCCAGTTCATTGATTTTTCGGGCCACGGTGCCCCTCAGACGACACCATTTCACGTCAGGAATTGCGACACCATTTCACGTCAGGAATTGCATGGATTGCATGCATCAGGTCCCGGCCAGGTCCCGGCTCTTGGTAGTCGTTCGCGCCTGCGCCAAGGGTTCATGCGGGGTTTATGGAAGCATCCGTTAGTGCGTCTTCTCCCAAGTGAGGTGCGCGGCAGCTTCGGCGCCTAGGCCGACCCGGCCGGGACCTGGGCGCTACGGCGCGGCCGCCGGGCCGGCCCTCTTCCCGGAGCCGACAGTGGCCCCGCGACACGACGCAGGGGCCGACCACGAGGAGGCGATCCGCACGATCCCTCAAGCAGCGAAGCGTCGGCGCCAGTTGTCGACGTGTGCGTGGAACTCGGCCTCGCGGGAGGTGTCGCCCCAGGCGTCGGCGACCATGCTGGCGACAGTCGAGGCGTCGGTGAGGATTTCGATGAGATAGTCGTTGCCGAGCGCGACGGCGTCGCTGATCTTCGGGTCCGCGGTCCCTTGGGCGAAGACGCCCGCCGCGTCCTCGGGTGTGATGACGAGGAGGAGGCGGTAGAGGTCGGCGAAGTCCTTCGGGCGCAGCCGGTCGGCGTTGCGGCGCAGCTCGGTGGGATCGAGCCGGTCGTGGATTTTGTACGCCTTCGCGCACAGCAGCGCGGAGGCGCCGGCGACGTAGGCGTCGACGGTCGGCCCGCCGTCGAACGAGCGGAGCGTACGCCACTGGCGGTCGAGGATGCTGAGCTCGGTGCCGTGTGTCGCGGAGACGGCGTGCTTGCCGTGGGCGCCGATGCGGGCGGCGCGGATGCTGCGGTTCGTGGTGAGGTCGCCGCGGGCGAGCGACATCGGGGCGATGAGGTCGACGCTGTCGCGGTCGTGGATGTCGCGGTCGCGCTGCGAGATCGGTGACCATACGCCGGGGCGCTCAGGACGCGCGGCTTCGAAGCCGAGCTCGGTCATCCGGGCGCTGAGGTTCGGGGCGTCGCTGGGCAGCTTCGGGGTGACGCCGAGGTCGCCGTCGCGGGTTGTGTCGTCCGGAGGGAGCGCCAGGATGCCCTGGGTGACTTCGACGACCGCGTGGCCGCCGAGCACGGTGAGTGCTTCACGCTGGTCGGCGAGACCGGTGATAACGTCGATGAGGGCTCGCCGCGAGGTGATGATCTCGATCTCGAGGTCGTCGAAGTCGCCGGTCATGCGGAGACCGCCAGCAGTGAGCGGAGCGTGTCCTCGGCCTTGTCGGGCTCCCGACCGGAGCCTGCGAATGCGTCGAGCACGCCCTGCGCGCGTGAGACGAACCGGATGCCTCCATCGATTTCAACGCGCGTGAGCTCGTCATCGCCGGGAG
Source organism: Microbacterium saperdae (assembly GCF_006716345.1). NCBI lineage: Bacteria > Bacillati > Actinomycetota > Actinomycetes > Micrococcales > Microbacteriaceae > Microbacterium > Microbacterium saperdae. Next base: position 1,251,590 of record NZ_VFOX01000001.1, on the reverse strand, counting down.
CGATCAGTAGGACACCACGCCCTGGCACGGTCTCCTCCAGGCCGAGCCTGGTGACCGCCAGGAATGGGTCGTCGACGTAGATCACCGGGCTTACCGCTGTCGCGGTCGCCCGATCCGGACGGGCGGCAATGAGTCCGGAGACGGCGTAGTCGATGCCTTCCTCGTCCAACCGGCGCGCAAGCGTGCGCCATCCGTTGGGAGCGACGACATGACGGCGGGCGACGTTACGGCGGGCGATCTTGCAGGCGTTGCCCGCAGCGACCGCGACACTCACCGCGTCGTCGGCGTCCGTTCGATCCGACAGCCACCCCGCGCGAGCCCACCGGCCAAGCCACTGGTTGACGACAGAGCTGGCAGCCTGCTGGAACATCTCCATCGTGGGCGCGAGCGCGACCCGGGTGGCTGCTGCCATCTCGTCCGCAAGCGAGCGACTGATATCGCGTGCAGCCGCGTTCATAATCGCTCTCGCGGGAGCAAGAGCGTCCGCCATCGCCGTGGCAGCAGGGGTGAGCAATGATTCCAGCACGGGGCGGGCGGCGGTGATCGCCGTCTGGTCGCCGGCCGAGACCACGGTGTCCCCGTTGATGCGGTATCCGGTTGACTCAAGGATGCGCGAGAGCGTCCCCCACGTCGGGTCCAGTGCGCCCTGTTCGATCCGCCCGATCGTTGAGGGCGAAAGGCCAGCGAGCTGGGCGAGCTCCTTGCGGGTGACGCCGCTGAGCGCGCGCACGCGCTTCACCATCGTTGCCGCGTCCACAGCTTCACCTCCTTCGTTTGCGTATACGCAATCATACCCTGGAGTGCGCCAGTCTAGGTCAGACCGATCACTGAGTTTTCAGGAGGACCGATGACGACGGCAGCACACCCGACCCCGCGACGCATTTGGACGGCGCAGACCGCTACGCGGACCAAGCCTGCCTGGTCGACAGCGCACGCACGAAGTAGCGTAGGCACATGCTCCACCAAAATGGCCCCATCGGACCCGTTCGGAGCAGCCATGGACCATGCGTGGAGTTGGTTCGCCCTGCATGCCGATCAGCGCATCAGGACGATGAACATGTACTTCGTCCTATTTGCGCTGCTTACCGCAGGTTATGGCACTTTCGTCGGACTGAAGAGCTACTGGATCGCCGCCGCCCTCGCAGGAGTCGGAGCTATCGCATCGATAGCGTTTCTTCTTCTCAAAGAACGGAACAGAACACTCGTGAAGTTGGCCGAGCGCCCACTTCGCGAGCTTCAGGCGATGCTTGCCGATACGTGCTCTATACCGATACGGCGCACGGCTGGCGGCGAATGGCAAAGTACTCGTGGGTCTTTCGCGCTGTCACCGTTGCGGGCCTCATCCTGATGACCGCCGGACTCGCGACAGCTCTGCTCGTCGCGGCGACGTGACAGCGCGGTCTGATGGTGTCCACCCTGATCTATGGGGGACACACGGCACCCCTGCGCGCTGGGCCGGGATACGCGACGTACGATTGCGCCACGGCCTGGCTCCCGTCGTGTGGGAACCCGAGATAAGCCGGCGCATGCCACTCTTGCCCACAGTCGAGCGCGGCAACACAGAGGAGGTGCCATGAGGTCCATACGAGTGGGATCGCGCACTCTCATAGCTAGCCCGGTGCTGAGGAGCTACTGGCACGTAGCCGCGGAGCGACAGCGGATCTACCATCGACGACTTGCCGGAATGCGTGGCCCATGGTCGGAGGACGAAATCCTCAGCGCGCACCGCTTCACGAACGCGTATCGCGCGGCCGATCGTGTGTCGCAGGAGCTCATCCGCACCCAATATGACGGGCCGCAGAGCGCCGAAGACGTGCTGTTGAGGACGTTGCTATTCCGCTTCTTCAACAAGCCCGAGACCTGGAACCTGATCGAACAGGCAGTTGGCAGCGTGTCAACGGAGTCCTTCGACGTGCCTGTCATCGACAGCATGTTGGAGCAGGCGTTGTCGCGGGGCGAGCGCATCTACTCACCCGCATACATCATTCCGCCGCCGCCCTTTGGTGCGCGCCGCAAGCATCTCAACCATCTGCGACTCATCGAACACGTGCTGGCCTCCGGCGCGGTAGCGACCCGATGGCTGCTGGGTGATTTCGAACGGCGCCATGCCGCCAGCGTGTCGGAACCATCTCGCGCCGACCGCGGGCGCCACGCCGACACCCCCTGCCGCTTCCCCCGCAAGCAGACCCTTCGCGATCTCGCCCCAAAACGCCGCCTCGACGGGCTTCTGGAACTTCGGATGCCCCGGCGAGCGGAGCATCGGCCGAATCGCCCTGTCCGCGGCCTGCTGACGACGAACCATCTGACACCTCCTGAACGAGGTGTTGCGACGACCAGTTGAAATCGCCTTGGGTCCCTCTATCGGTGTGAAACACGACATTCTCTGGCAGCGTCCCGCGGAGCGTGATCGCCATCTGCAGGGCGTCCTCGACGAGATCGGTGCGCATGTGGTCATCGATAGCCCAGCCGATCACCCGACGTGAGTGGCCATCGATCGCTCCGTCTCGGACAACGCCCCCGCGTCGGCCTCGTGCTGGACCTTGTAAGCCTTGACCCAGTTGCCGAGCGTCTGCTCAACAATGCCGAGCTCCCGTGCCACCGTCGCGACCGGCCGGCCGGTGCTAATCGCCAGCCTCACAGCCTCGTCTTTGTACTCAGGCGTGTATGCCTTGCGCTGGTTTCCCACACTGAACATCCTCCATTAGAGAGTGCCCACCGAACGGGGTCACGGCCGGACTCGTGCAGGCGGGTGAGCAGGGCACGTAGACCTTCTGGGCTCTCGAAACTGCTGCTGGTTGAGCCAGTCGTTCCCGCAGCGATGTTGGTAGCGGGTGAGGTGTGTTCGTCCACGGTGACGCCTCGCAGAAGGGAGGTGCGTCAACGGAACCCAAATCGAGGCGCGCGTCAGCAGGGCGTCGGATAGCTCATCCGGTGCGATAGCTATTGAGGGGTGCGGCGCCGGTGGTGTTTGCGCGTAGGAGGAGTCCTCGGACTTAACCGCGACGGGCTAACTGGTTGGGGTGTCGCGGGTGCGGAAGAACCCCCAGGCGACTCCGATGAGTACGACCGCCCACAGTGTCATGACGATGCCTCCGGGTAGTGGTTCGAGTACGCCGACGCCTGGGTAGGGCATGAGGAGCTGGATACCGGCGAGGTCGGGGAGGTACTTCAGAAGTGGGGTCACGCCAACGAGAGAGATGGTGATGCCGAGGACGAGGGGAACGAGCACGACGAGGGTCACGATGAAGGTGCGGGCGATGATGTTGATGCCTGCGGCGATGAGCGCGATCAGGGCGTAGTTGATTCCGACGCCGACGAGGTTCCAGCCCATCCCGGCCGTGAACTGATCGAGCGGGAGGCCGTGCGCTCCGAGCGCCGCGTGTTTGATGAGCACGGAGGCTCCGATAGCGACCCAGCCGATCGCTGCGCCGAGGCCGGCCACGATGAGAAGTTTTGCGGCGAGCACTCGCCCTCGTTGCGGGGTGGCGATCAAGGTGGTGCGGAGTTGTCCGTCGAGGTATTCGGTACCGGTGATGAGGGCAGCGAGCAGGATCACCAGTGGTTGCCCGAACCCTGCGGTCTCGAAGCCGTGCGATTCGAGGGGGAACTGCGCCCCACGGGCGGGGTCGAAGGCGAGACCGGATGCGAGAGCGAGCGCTGCGGGCACGACGAGCGCTGCGGCAAGGGTTCCTTGGATGCTGCGGAGCGTCAGCGTCTTGGTGAACTCCGCACGCAGAGTATGACGAAAGCCGATACGGGTCATTTGCATCTCCTACAAGTCTCGGCGCGTGAAGGCGACGCCCGCAGCCACCAGGAGAACGATGGCCCATCCTGCTTGCACGAGCGCACCCATTGCGGGATCAAGGAAGGTGCCGGAGGCCGGATCGTTGAACATCGCCGCGCCCGCGGTTGTCGGAAGGAACTTCGCGCCCGGCCAGAAGCCTGCGAGGAAGTCGCCGACGCCGATCACGAGCGGCACGATCAGGATGAGCGGCAGGATCGCAGTGCGGGCGATGGTGCCGACCGCGAAGGCGATCAGCGCGGTCAGTGTCCAGGCGAGGGTGACGCCGCCGAGGTTCGCCCAGATCGCGGGCGTCAAGGCCCACGGGTCGATCCCGGTATTGGCTGCGGCGTGAGTGATGATGATGGTGCCGGTCATGGTGACTAGGGCAATGAGAGCGACGACGAGGGCCAGTAGCACGGCTTTCACGACGAAGACGCGCAGGCGTTTCGGTGTAGCAAGCAGGGTGGTGCGAATCTGTTTGCCGCTCCCGTACTCGCTGCCAGACCAGAGCGCGGCCAGGGCGACGATCAGCACATACCCGAACCCGGCCATCTCGAACCCCTGGTACTCGGGTGGGATGGGTACTAAGGAAAACAGCAGCTCGCTGTCGGCGGGAAGATCAGCGGAGGACGCGGAGTTCGTCCACGCCATTGGCAGTGTGCCGAGCACGGTGACCAACGCGAGAATCCAAGTAGCCTTCGTGGTCAGCAGCTTCGTTGTTTCCGAGCGGATCAGCGCGATCATCGCTGCCCCTCACCGTCACTGCTGTCGGGGTAGTCGGTCGCGGCGCGATACTCCGTGTGTTCATCGGTGAGCGCGAAGAACGCGTCTTCTAGGCTCGCGTGCACGCACTTGACCTCGGCTCTGGTGCCGGAGGCGACGACTCTGCCTTGGGCGATCACCACGAAATCGTCAGCGGTGTCTTCCATCTCACTCATCAGATGACTTGACACGAGCACCGCCTTACCCGCATAGGCGAGCGAGCGCAGAAAACGGCGCATCCACCGGATGCCGTCAGGGTCGAGGCCGTTCGTCGGCTCATCAAGCACCAGAATGTCCGGGTCACCGAGCAGTGCGGTTGCGATTCCGAGCCGCTGTCCCATCCCCAGCGAGAACCCGCCGATTCGTTTCCTCGCTGCGTCCTGCAACCCGGTCAGAGCCAGCACCTCGTCCACCCGCACGGACGGGATCGCGTTCGACTGTGCCACCCAGCGCAGGTGCGCTCTGGCCGTCCGTCCCTTGTTCGCGCCGGGGCCGTCGAGCATCGCCCCCACTTGGAGCAGTGGCCGGTTCAGGGAACGGTAGGGTTTCCCGCCGATCAAGGCGGTTCCGGAGGCGGCCCGGTCGAGGCCGAGAAGGATACGCAGCGTGCTCGACTTGCCTGCGCCGTTCGGCCCGAGAAACCCGGTGACGCGGCCCGTCGTGGCGGTGAAACTGACATCGTCGACGACTGCGCGCGAGCCGTGACGCTTGACGAGATGGCTGACTTCGATCATGTCTTCCAGCCAACCGAGAACCGCGCGCCGCGTCAGTCTGCGAGAGTTGACAATCCCAGGTGCTCAGCCCGAAGACAGTGTGCCGACCAGCCCCGACTCATACGCCACCACGACGAGCTGCGCCCTATCCCGCGCACCGAGCTTCGAGAGGATACGACTGACATAGGTGCGCACCGTGGTCTGGGTGACGAACAACGCAGCAGCGATCTCCGCGTTCGACAAGCCTCGCCCGACCAGTTGCAGGGTCTCTCGTTCCCGCTCTGTGAGGCGACTCACGCCGGAGTCGGCAGTGTGATCGCGTGAGGGACCGGCGAAGCGGTCGATCAGGCGTCGTGTTACCTCCGGGGCGAGCAGCGCCTCCCCGGCGTGGGCGACGCGGATCGCGCGCAGTACCTCGCTCGGCGGGCTGTTCTTGAGCAGGAACCCGGACGCGCCCGCACGCAACGCCTCGAACACATACTCATCCAGGTCGAACATGGTCAACACGATCACCCTGGGCCCTGCCGCTTCCGAGCACAGCGAGCGAGTCGCTTCGAGCCCGCTCATGCGTGGCATCTGCACGTCCATGAGCACCACATCAGGCCGATGCTCGCGCGCCAGATCGATAGCCTCTTCGCCATCAGCGGCCTCTCCGATCACCGACATGCCAGGCTCGTGCTCGACCAAGAGCCGCAGCGAAGAACGAATCACAGCCTCATCGTCGGCGATCAGCACCCGGATCGCGCTCACGCCCGCACTTCGTTCTCGTCCGCGGCTGACACCGGCAGGCGAGCGGTCACCGTGAGGCCCGTCGGCGCTGATTCGACGCTGAGCTCTCCACCCACCAGCGCCACCCGTTCCCGCATCCCGGCCAGGCCATGACCCTCATGTACGCCGTCCGGTACACCGATACCGTCGTCGCTGACGATCACCTCGACCGTTGCATCCCGCACCGTCGCCGAGATGCGGAGCCTCGATGCTTTAGCATGCCGGATCGCGTTCGTGACCGCTTCTTGAACGATTCGATGCACCGTCGTACGAACAACAGCAGGCAGCGCGTCAACGCTCTCCATGCTGTCCAGTTCGACTTCCAGGCCGGAACGCTCCGCCGTGCGCGCAGTGTCGCGAAGAAGACATGTCAAAGGAAGTGACACGGTGCCTGACTCAGATCGGGTGGATCGTTCGCTGTATAGCAACAACTTCAACTCGAGCAACGAACTGCGCGCCTGCGACTCCACCTCCTGCAAGGTAGCCCGCAACTCAGGCTCACTGAGCGCAGTGACGTGCGCTGCCACTCCTGCTTGGACACCGATCGCTCCAAGGGAATGCGAAAGCGCGTCGTGAACATCGCGCGCCAGACGTAGCCGCTCATCCGTGCGAGCACGAGCAGCGGCCTCCAATCGAGCTTGACGCGTGCGCACACCGAGCACCCAAGCAGCAGCCAGAACGATAGCGCTCAGCAGAACGCCCCGCATCCGGTCCTCGAACCCCGCAGCCTCGGGATGGCTCCCCAAGATGAGCGCGGTCACCATGAGCCCCGCCCACGCGATAAGCAGCCACCAGGGGAACCGCCGCGACCCGCGTCGCTCGGCGAAAGTGAGTACGCCAACGCTTACCAAGAGGAACGGATCGACCGTCACACCGAACGACCATCCGACCGCCGTTGCGATTCCAGCCAGGAACACGCCGACGAGGGGAAACCGCCTACTCAGCACCGCGCCGAGCACCGCGACCGCTCCAAGAACAATCTGCCAAGGGCGCAGGTCGGCCGAGACTGCGACGCTAGGCCACATCCCCGCGAAGCCAGTCAGCGAAAAGAACAGCGTTCCCAGGGCGACCAGTCACGTCCGAAGCCGTGAAGAACCAGCAGAACCGGCGCGCAGCTTCCCACGCCCTCCTGAGCCTTCGTTCACGACCTCCACCCTCCCCATCCTAGAATCGCCGCCTCCAACGGCCCTATCCGTCAACGCCCACTACTGCTCCCAGAGCACCTGCGACTGCCCCAAATCCAGCCAAGTCAGTTATGAACGCATGCGACGGATGGTGATCGACGGTCGCGTCCGACAAGAGGCTGAGGTAGAGCTGCACGAGTCCGGGAACGAGCGCGTTGAGCCGCACGTGCAACACGAAGAAGTCCAGCGGCCGCGACGGGTCGGCATCGAATGCGGCAGCCTCCTGGGTGTCATCGTCCCAGCGTTGGATCATGGCTTCGAACAGCCCATCTCTCGAGCCGAAGTAGTAGACGATGTGCGCGGGTTCCACGCCGATCGCCTTGCCGATCGAACGAAGAGACCTGCGCTCGAAGGGCTGTGAAGCGAGTTCCACCGTCGTCGCTTCGAGAATCGACTCGCGACGCAGCACCCCCTTGGCGTAACCGCCCCGCCATCCCATGATCCGAGCGTAGCGAACCCGGCGCCGGCACACAGGACAGCCCGCCGACATGCAAGACTGCTGATGTGGTTTCGGAAAACGCAGCGCCAGGCGAGAGCCACTCGATGACCCATCCGACGATGAGCGATGTGGCAGAGCGCGCAGGTGTCTCCCGCGCGCTGGTCTCGATGGTGATGAGAGACAAGCCGGGTCCGTCGCAGCAGTCACGGGAGCGCATCCTGGCGGCGGCGCGTGAACTCGGTTACCGCCCGAACGCCTCTGCACGGTTACTCCGCCGCAACCGCACGAAACTCATCGGCGCCATCTTCTGGATGGGCAGCCCGTTCCAGGTACGCGTCGTCGAGAGGCTGTTCCGGAAAGCCGCCGAGCTCGGATACGGAATCGCCCTCGGCCCCACGACCCCCGATCGGTCCACGGATGACGTCGTGGCTCAGCTCATCGAAGAGCGGGTCGAGGCACTCGTCGCCTTCAACCTCGAGTCCTTCTCGGGTGAATTCCTCGACGCCAGCACACGGATTCCGACGGTCCTGCTCGGCGAATGGAACGACACGGGCACCAGTGACAATGTGCACATCGACGAGGACGAGGGACTTCGACTGGTCGTCGAACATCTGGTCTCTCTCGGCCACCGCGATATTGTGTACGTCGGCGGGCAGGCCGGCAAAGTCGGACACGATCGCGCGCTCTCCTACCAGCGCGCGATGCAGAAGTTCGGGCTGGCCGGGCAGAGCGAGGTGATTTCCGGCGCATTCTCCGAGGAGGACGGCGCCGCGGCCGCTCGTGAGATTCTGCGCCGAGATCGACGCCCAACGGCGTTGATCTGCGCAGGAGACCTCAGTGCCGTGGGGGCCCTGTCCGTCTTCGCGCGCGCTGGGGTCTCCGTCCCGGGTAGCATCTCCGTCGTCGGTTTCGACGACAGCTACGTCGCCTCACTCTCCTACAACCAGCTCACGACCGTCCATCAGGACGTCGACGCGACCGCAGATGCGACGCTGTCGGCCATCCTGCAGCGACTCGAAGACTTTCAACGACCTCCGTCGAGCATCGCCACGCCCGCAACCCTGGTCGTTCGCGAGACGACGGGCCCGACTCCCGCTCGCTAGATCGAGGCCCGAGCACATCCGCTCGGCCGGGCGCGACCGCACAGCGAAGGTTCCCGCCGACTCCTCGACGGAGTCGGCGGGCACCTCTCGGTCGGTGGTGCGCGCCTACCGGACGCCGCGGATCGGCAGCACGACGAGGGCTCCGATCACCGCGATGACGCCGGCACCCCAGAGCAGCGCCACATAGTTCCCGGTGCCACCGCCGATGCTGAGAAGCAGCAGACCGAGAGCCGGCGCGAGCGACTGCGGCAGCGAGTTCGCGATGTTGATGACGCCCAGGTCCTTGCCGGGCTTGTCCGGGTCCGGGAGCACATCGACGACCAGCGCGGTGTCGACGGCCGTGTAGACCCCGTAGGCGAGACCCATCACCACTTCGGCGATGTAGAACGCGGCGATGTCTCCCGCGAAGGCGAGAAGAACGAGCCCGACGCCGAAGAGCAGCGTGGAGCTGAAGACGAAGATCTTGCGACGGCCCAGGCGATCGGAGAGCCAGCCGGAGACGACACCGGCGACCATCAACGCGATCGTGTAGAACAGGACCCCGTTCGCCACAGCGGACAGCGCGACATCCGCTTCCAGACCGAGATGGTCCTGCATGTAGAGGAAGCGATAGGTGGTGAACAGCATCGACGCGAAGATGATCAGGAATCGCGACCACCAGGCAAGGCCGAAGTCCGGGAACTTGATCGGATTGGTCCAGAACGTGCTGAGGATCCGAGTGAACGAGAACTTCCTCGGCTCGACGTCGGGAAGACGGTCCGGAGTCACGAAGACGTAGATGGCGACGAGTACCACGCCGATCACACCCGGGAGCAGGAACAGCAGGGGCAGGTTGTCGGCGAGGAGAACGGCGCCGTAGATGCCGGCGAGGATCGACACGTTCTGCGCGAGGGCGAAGATGCTCGATCCGCGACCGCGCTGATTCTCGGGGACGTTGTCGGCGAAGCTCGCGATGAGTGCTGCGGATGCCGCGTTGGATGCGAGCTGGCACACCAGCCAGGCGAGGGTCAGCTCGAGAACACTGTTACTGACCACGAGCCACGCGAGTCCGGCCAGCAGGCCGAGGATTCCCGCGAGCAACCACGGCTTGCGGCGACCCCATCGTGTACGGGTGGCATCGCTCAGTGCACCGAACACCGGGTTTCCGATCAGCGCGCCGAGCGCACCGAAGGGAAGCACGGTTCCGACGACGGAAGCCGCGTCGCCCGGATTTATCTCCTGCGCCTTCAGCTGCATGCTGATCATCACCGGCGCGAGGATCGCGATGAAGATTCCGAACTGGGCAAGCCCCAACGCCGTGAAATACAGGCCGCTGCCCCGCTTCACCGGGGTTTCCGTCGTGTACGGATGTGCGGGCAATTCCGTAGTCATGCGACGCCTCCTTGAGTCTGTGTATCGCTCCGAACACCTTTGTTGACGACGGATTAGCACGTGCTAATCTGAGTGATGTCCGCTACTTTATCTCGTGCTAAGTGGAAAGTCCACAACGATGTCGAAACGGAAAGCGCATGCTCCCAGAACATTTCCCCACACCCACGCTGTACCGCGCAGACGCCGGTGAGCCCTCGCTCAGATGGGGCATCGTGGGGCCCGGATGGATCGCGGGAGAGTTCGCGAAGGCTCTCCGGGCGCACACTTCTCAGCGTCTGGTCGCGGTCTCTTCCCGTTCGTCCGAGCGAGGAGGCGAGTTCGCGGCCGCTCACGGCATCGATCGCGTCCACACATCCCTGGACGCCCTCGTGAACGACCCGGAGGTCGACGTCATCTACGTCGCCACCCCGCCGAGCGATCACCTTCGGGTCGGACTCGCCGCGATCGCGGCAGGCAAGCACGTGCTGATCGAGAAGCCGATCGTCGTGAGCGCGGCGGAGGCCCGCCAGCTGACGGATGCTGCCCGGTCGGCGGGAACGCTCGTCATGGAGGGGATGTGGACGCGCTACCTTCCCCAGACCTCGGTGATTCAGCAGCTACTGGCGGACCGCGTCCTCGGCGATATCTCGGCGGTTCTCGCCGACCACGGCCAGTCCATCGCGGCCGGACCGGAACACCGGTTGTTCCGCCCCGAGCTCGGTGGTGGCGCACTGCTCGATCTCGGCATCTACCCCGTGCAGTTCTCGTCGATGGTTCTCGGCGCCCCCACCGAGGTCCTGGCGTCCGGAAGGATGACCGACACCCGGGTCGACGCGTTCTCCACCCTCGTCCTCACGCACGAGGGCGGCGCGCAGTCCACCCTGCACTCGTCGATCGTCGCCCGCACGCCGATGACGGGTGTGATCGCAGGGTCCGAGGCCAGCATCGTACTGGACGGCCCGTTCTACAACCCGACCACCTTCAGCATCGTCGGAGCCGACTACCTCTCCACCCCGATCACCTGGGCCGATCCGACCGGACTCCAGTGGTTCGACGGACTGGCCTGGGAGGCCAATGCGCTGGCTCGCTTCGTCGGCGAAGGACGCGTCGAGTCCCCGGTCCACACACACGAGGAGACCATCTCGATCCTCGCCACCATCGACGAGGCCCGCGCACAGCTCGCGCGGCGCTGACCCTCACACACGACGAAGGGAATGAACGCATGACTGAACTGATCGACACATTGACCCGCCAGGAAGAGGAGCTCGTATTCGAGGCATTCGACCTCGAACAGGCGTGGCTCCTCGGCACCCGCATCACCGAGACGGCACGCCGCGCCGGGCACGCCGTGGGCATCGACATCCAGCGCCCCGGATTCACGCTCTTCCGCTCCGCTCTCCCCGGGGTCACTCCCGACCAGCACGTCTGGCTCTCCCGCAAAGCCAACGTCGTCCTGCGCATGGAGAAGAGCAGCGCGCTGGTCGAGGCTCAGCTGCGGGCTGCGGGCATCGACCCGTTCGCGAGCTGGCTCGGCGAGGACTACGCGGTCACCGGAGGATCGTTCCCGATCCGCGTCCGAGGCGCCGGCGTCGTCGCGGCGGTCTCCGCCTCCGGGCTCGCCTCGATGGAGGATCACGACCTCGTGGTCGAGGGCATCCGCGCGCATCTCGCGGAAGCGGCGAACCGATGAGCGACACCACGGAGACGGAGACGGAGACGACGGAGGTCCCGCAGCGGATCCTGGCGGCGGGCCAGTCTGCACGCATCCGCGTGTGGGAGCGCGACGGAGGCGCCATCCGCACGATCTTCGAGACCACGGATCGCCTCTACGAAGCTCCGAACTGGACCCAGGATGACCGACTTCTCATCAATGGGGATGGCGAGCTGTGGACGCTTCCCACCCGTGGGGGCGAAGCGCCCACGGGTGTCGCCGCATCCGGGCTTCCGGACGTGAACAACGACCACGTGCTCTCCCCCGACGGAGCGACCATCTACGCCTCGGCGAACGACTGGCACATCTGGGCCGTCCCCCTCGCCGGGGGCGCTGCCGCTCGTGTCACCCCGGACGACGGAGGAATGCACTTCCTCCACGGGATCAGTCCCGATGGCCAGCGCCTCGGATACGTGAGGTTGGATCCCGACGGCGAGAACTGGTGGGCATCGGCCACGATCCACACGATCTCGATCGACGGCACGGCCGACCAGGCTGTGACCACGCACCCCGGTCCTGCAGACGGCTGCGAATGGTCGCCGGACGGGCAGTGGATCTACTTCAACACCGAGCAGTTCTCCGAGTTCCCCGGTCACGCGCAGATCGCGCGGATCCGCCCGGACGGCACCGAACTCGAACAGCTCACCTTCGACGAGCGCGTCAACTGGTTCCCGCATCCGGCGCCCTCCGGTGACATCACCGTGTACCTCAGCTATCCGTCCGGCACGACCGGGCATCCGGCAGATCTCCCGGTGGAACTCCGCCTGGTGCGCGGCGACGACTGGTCGCACCCCGAGACCATCGTCGCGCTCGACGGCGGCCAGGGCACCATCAACGTGCCCAGCTGGGCCCCCGATGGGTCGGCCTTCGGTTTCGTCGACTACCCCATCACCACCATCTCCGAGGAGGACGAAGCGTGAGCACCACCCTGCCCCACCGCACCGCCATCAATCCGCTGCCCTGGATTCTGAACGGAGCCGGATATCGCCTCGATCGCGAGGTGCTGGACACGGCGATGACGGCTCTCGCACGCGTCGGATTCACGCACATCACGATCGAGCTCCCGCCGGAGCTCACCGCAGCGGACTACGACGACCTGCTCGCGAGCCACGGCCTGCGAGCAGCACCGGGGTATTTCTCCGCGTCGTTCCACGATCGCTCCCGACACGCGCAGGCGCTCGAAGACATCCGCCGCCACGCCGCGAATCACCTCGCGCTCGGCGTCGACAGCGCGTTCATCGCGAACGACATGGATCCGGGTCGACTCGCGCACCCCGCCGTCGGCCACGAGCCCGACGCGGAGCGCACGCTTATCATCGCCGAAGGCATGGCGAAGGCCGCCGAGGTCGCCGCGGCGGAAGGCGTCCGCTACGGACTGCACCCGCATGTCGGCTCCGCCATCGAGGTCGAGAGCGAGGTCCGCGGAGTGCTCGACGCCACCGCGGGCAGCCCCCTCCTGTTCGGCCCCGACACCGGTCACCTCCGATGGGGCGGCACGCGACCCGACACCATCATCCACGACTACGCGGATCGTGTTCTGAACGTGCATCTGAAGGACGTCGACCAGCTGGCAGCCGACACGGCCCGACTCCGCGGCGATGACTACGCGACCGCCACGGGCGATGCGCACGTCTGGATCGAGCCCGGCCGGGGAGACATCGATTTCAATGCCGTGGTCGCTGCGCTGCCGCGTGACTTCGACGGATGGTTCATCATCGAGGTCGACGTGCCACATCTCCGCGACGCCGAGGAGAGCAGCGCGGAATCGCTGCGCTTCTTGAACTCTCACCCCTACTTCGCCGGAGCGGCATCATGACCGCCACAGAGGCCCTGCGCGTGGGGATCATCGGCACCGGCATGATCGCCACGGCGCACGTCCGCGCCGCGCGCGATACCGGCGCGATCGTCGTCGGCGTGCTCGGTTCCCGACCCGAACGCTCAGCGGAAGCGGCTGAGGCGTGGGCTCTGCCCGCGGCGTGGGCGAGCCTGGACGACCTCATCGAGGCACGACCCGATGTGGTGCATATCTGCACGCCGAACAACACTCACCTCGACCTCGCCAAGGCCGTGACGAACGCGGGGCTGAACATCGTCGTGGAGAAGCCGGTGGCGACCACGGTTGAGGATGCCAGAGACCTCGCTGCCGCCGTCGAACGCGCCGGAACCGTGGCGACGGTCCCCTACGTCTACCGCTACCACCCTCTCGTGCGCGAGATCAGGGCACGGCGAATCGCCGGCGACCTCGGTCGCGTGCTCCTGGTCCACGGTTCCTACCTCCAGGACTGGCTCCTGTCCGCAGAAGCATCGACCTGGCGCATCGACCCGGAAGCGGGGGGCGCCTCACGCGCCTTCGCCGACATCGGTTCGCACTGGGCAGACCTCGCCGAGTTCGTGTCCGGGGAAAGGTTCACGGCGCTCACGGCATCGGCATCGATCGCGCACCCCACGCGCCCGATCGCCTCAGGACCGTCGTTCAGCACCGGCGTCGGGGGCAAGCGGGTGGCGACTCTGACAGAGGACATCGCCGTGGTCACGTTCCGCACGGAGCACGGAGTTCTCGCGAACACCGTGCTCTCCCAGGTGTCCGGTGGGCGCAAGAACCGGCTGTGGCTCGAAGTCGACGGCTCCGAGCAGTCTGCCGTGTTCGATCAGGAACAGCCGGATGCGGTGTGGTTCGGCTCCGAGAACGGGGCGAGCATCGTCCGTCGGGGCGAGGGGGATGTGTCCCCCGATCAGGCGCGTCTCAATCTGACACCGGCGGGGCATCCCCAGGGGTGGCCGGATGCGTTCGCGGCCTTCCTGCGCGACACCTACGCCGCGGTGCGCGGCGAGAAGCCCGAAGGTCTTCCCACCATCGCCGACGGTGTGCGTTCAGTGGAGATCATCGAATCCTTCCTGCACGCGTCACGCTCAGGGTCATGGACCGAGATCGCTCCCGCCGCTGAGGATGCCGAGGTGGCCGCATGAGCGCCGGACGAGCTCCGGTGACGCTTTTCACCGGCCAGTGGGCGGACATGCCGTTCGAGGAGGTCGCGCGTCGCGCATCGGAGTGGGGATACGACGGTCTCGAGATCGCGGCTTCAGGAGACCACCTCGACCTCCGCCGCGCAGACGAGGATGACGCCTACCTGCAGTCACGGCTCGACGTGCTCGATCGGTACGGGCTGAAGGTGTGGGCGATCTCGAACCACCTTGCCGGTCAAGCCGTGTGCGACGATCCGATCGACTTCCGGCACCAGGCGATCCTTCGCGACTACGTCTGGGGCGATGGCGAGGCCGAAGGTGTACGACAGCGCGCCGCCGAGGACATGAAACGTGCCGCGCGGGTCGCTCGCAGACTCGGCGCTGAGACGGTCGTCGGTTTCACCGGATCGAAGATCTGGCCGTACGTGGCGATGTTCCCGCCGGTGCCCGCGAGCGTGATCGACGCCGGCTACGAGGACTTCGCGCACCGATGGAACCCGATCCTCGATGTGTTCGACAGCGAGGGTGTGCGCTTCGCGCACGAGGTGCATCCCTCGGAGATCGCGTACGACTACTGGACCTCGGTGCGCACCCTCGATGCCATCGACTGCCGCGATGCGTTCGGATTCAACTGGGACCCCTCGCACATGGCGTGGCAAGGCATCGACACAGTCGGGTTCATCTCCGACTTCGCCGACCGGATCTACCACGTCGACTGCAAGGACACCCGTATTCGCTCGGCGTCTGGGCGACAGGGGATCCTGGGTTCGCATCTGCCATGGGGAGATCCGCGACGCGGCTGGGACTTCGTCTCCACCGGACACGGCGATATCGCCTGGGAGGACGCATTCCGCGCCCTCTCCGCGATCGGATACACCGGCCCGATCTCGATCGAGTGGGAGGACGCGGGCATGGACCGCCTGCACGGTGCCGCCGAGGCGGTGCAGTACATCCGATCCCTGCTGTGGAAGCTCCCCGAGACGTCGTTCGACGTCGCGTTCAGCAACCAATGAGCGCAGCGATACTCGGAATCGACGTCGGAGGCACCTCGATCAAGGGGGGCCTCGTCGACCTCCGCACCGCCGAGATCGTCGAACGGCATGAGGTCGCGACGCCCGCAGGAGGCCATCCTGCGGGCGTCGCCGCCGCCGTGCACGAGCTCGCCGCGCGGTGCGATCGGCGCGCGGGGGACCCGATCGGCATCTGCCTGCCCGCCGTGGTCGATCGAGGAACCACCCGCACCGCCGCGAACATCGACCACGAGTGGATCGGGCTCGACGCGATCGGTCTCTTCTCAGACGCGTTACGGGCTCCCGTCCGGGTCCTCAACGACGCCGATGCGGCAGGGCTCGCGGAGGTGTCAGCCCTTCCCGCGTCCCACCGCGCCGGCGTGACGATCGCCGTGACTCTCGGCACCGGCGTCGGATCGGTGCTCTTCACCGACGGAGTTCTGACGCCCAACACCGAACTCGGACACCTCACCGTCGACGGACGCCTCGTCGACCAGCACGTCGCCTTCTCCGCGCTCCGCCGGGACGGAATCGAAGTGCCGGAGTGGGCGACGCGCATCAGCAGCTATCTCTCGACGCTGCAGCGTCTGTTCTCCCCGTCCCGCTTCATCATCGGCGGGGGCGGAAGCATCTACTTCGACGAGATCGCCCCGCGCCTGCCCCCGACGATCCGCACCATCCGGGCGGCCTACGGCAACGACGCGCGCATCATCGGGGCGGCCATCTCCGTCACCGGGGACCACGCGGATGGGCGGGGAGGCACACGGACATGAGCCACGCGCCGCACGGCAGCGTGGCCGGATTCACGGATGGCTGCCGGTCGGTCGGCGGGTGCCCCAATCGAGGAACGCGGCAGCTGACGTGCGTCGAAGCCGCCATCCGACACCGATCCGGCTACCAGACCTCGCGCCTCGCGCTCGATCAGCCGCTCCCCCGCCGCATGGGGGTATCGGCGCGGATGCCGCGACGACCGCGCGTGCCCGCACTGGAACCTCGGGAAGGTGACGTGCTCCCAGGCCCGACGGCGCTATGTGGAGCAGTACCGCGCACAACGGCTCAGCGGCGTGGGCAAGCCCGTGGACCACGGCACTGCGCGCGGCGCGCTCGCCGGTTGCACGGACGAGTCCCAGTGCCCGCGTGGCGAGAACGGCCTGACGTGCATAGAGGCGCGGCGGCGGTCGCGCGTCGACCATGCCCGCCGAAGAGGCGTAAGCCCGCGGATCGAGCCGGTCGATGCGACGCCGCTTCTCCCGATCGTCCGGGAGTTCCGCGCTCAGGGGTGGTCGCTGCACCAGCTAGCTCGCGCCGTCGGCTGTGGAGCGGAAACGATGCGTCGCCTGGTCGCGGCGGCCACCGATCGACCGGATCATCGCTTTCGCGTTCTTCCGCGGATCTCGAGGCGCTCCAGGAGCTGGCGCAGCGAGCGGCTCTGCGGTCGGACGCGGGGCCGTAGCCGCGATCAGACGGTTCCTCGCGAGGCGCCGACTGCCTTCGATGCGTCGGGATCAGACACGTGCGTGCGGAGCGAGGCGATCGCACCGGCGATCATCGTGGAGGGATTCAACGAGGGATCGCTCAGCGCCTGCAATTGCAGCCCGTCGGCCAACGCGATCAGCTTCTGCGCTTCGATCGTGACGTCGATATCGTCACGCAGCTTCCCTGTCGACATCTCGTATTCGAGACCGCGGGTGAGAAGTTCGCACACGGCACGAAACCGCTGTCGAAAGTAGTCGTGGGCGGCGTGATCGGGGTGAACCGCCTCCGCGGCGAAGATCAGATAGAGGTGCACGATGCCGGGGATCGCCAGGTTCGATCCGACCGCCTCGACGTAGCGATCGAGAATCTCGCCGGGCTCGATCAGCATGATCCCCGGGTTGCCCTGATCCCACCGCTCGAGCACCTTCTGCAGTAGCTCTTCACGGCTGTCGAAGTAGTACAGGATGTGCGCGGGTTCGATACCGAGGTCCCGGGCGATGTACCTCAGCGAGAGATTCCGGTATCCGTCGTCCGCGAGAATTCGTGTCGTCGCCGCCAGAATCTCTTCGCGGCGAGCGGCACCTTTCGCGTATTTTCCCTGCCTGGCCATGCGAGGACTCTATCTCCCGAGGGGCGCAGGCTCGGGAAATAGAGCGGTGCGCATCAGGATTGCGCCAGTTGCCGTCGACTCTCCCGACGCTCGGCCTGGCGCTTAGGATCAGGCACCGGCGCCGCCATCAACAGCCGCTGGGTGTAGGGATGCTGCGGGTTGCTCGTGATGACGGCAGAGGGTCCCGTCTCCACGATCTCGCCGTGCAGCATCACCGCGATCCGATGGCTGACGACGCGCACCACATCCAGGTCGTGCGTGATGAACAGCATCGCGACCCCGGTGCGCTCCTGCAGTTCGAGCAGAAGGTCGACGATCCGGGCCTGTGTCGACAGGTCCAGCGCACTCGTGGGCTCATCACAGATGATCAGCCGCGGGTTCAGCGCCAACGCTCGCGCGATGGCGATGCGTTGGCGCTGGCCGCCGGAGAACTCCCGCGCCAGACGACGACCGGCGTCCCGGGGCAGATGCACCTTGTCGAGGAGATCGCGCACGGTCTCGCGACCCGTCTTCTCCCCGTTCGCCAGGAGCGGCTCAGCGAGGATCTCCTCGATGGTCAACGCCGGGTTCAACGATGAGTACGGATCCTGGAAGATGACCTGGATGTCCTTGGCGAACGGCCGACGCTGTCGCCTCGTCAGGCCGGAGATGTCCTGCCCGTCGAAGATCACCTCTCCGCCGACCACGGGAGCGAGTCCCAGCACGGCCCGGCCGAGAGTGGTCTTCCCGGACCCGGACTCCCCGACGAGTCCCACGATCTCGCCGGGATGGATGTCCACGCTGACGTCGCGGATGATGTGCGCGGGCGGCTTACGGAAACCGCGCGACCGGTAGGCGACGTCGAGGTTCCGCAGCGACAGCAGCGGCTGATCGCGGACGGCGACCGGGGAGGTGATGTTAGTTGTGCTCATGATGTCCTGCCGTGGTGTTCAAGGGCTGACGCGCGGGACGGTTCGTCATCGACGACCCGAGCAGCATCTGCGTGTACTCATGCGTGGGGTTCTCGAAGAGAGCCTCCGCGGTGTCGGACTCCACGATGACGCCCTCGCGCATGACGCTGATGCGGTCGCAGATGTCCGCGACCACTCCGAAGTTGTGGGTGACGAGGACCATTCCGAGGTTCCGCTCCGCGCGCAGATCTCGGAGGAGATCGAGGACCTCCGCCTGGACGGTGACATCCAACGCGGTCGTGGGCTCGTCGGCGATGATCAGATCCGGATCACCCGCCAACGCCCCGGCGATCAGGATGCGCTGGGCCATACCGCCCGAGACCTGGTGGGGATAAAGATCGAACACGGCATCCGCATTCTTGATCCCGACTCGCTGCAGCAGCTCGACCAGCTCGCGCCGTGCTGCTCCCCGACCGATGCGCTTGACCGCCTGCAGACCGTAGATCAGTTGCTGACCAACGGTGAACGTGGGGTCGAGATTGCTCATCGGCTCTTGGGGAATGTACGCGATCTTGCGACCCCGGACGTTCTTGAACGCGGCCGGAGAGCCGAGCAGCTCCTGCCCCTCGAAGCCGATGCGCCCGCCGAGGATCACCGCTTCCTTGGGCAGGATGCCGAGCACGGAGAAGGCGACCTGCGACTTGCCCGATCCGGACTCCCCCACCAGACCGTGGATCTCGCCCGGTGCGACCGCGAGGTCGACGCCCTTGACCACCGGCACGACGGAGTGCGCGGAGTCGGGATACCCGAGGCGAAGTCCCTCGATGCGCAGCAGCGGCTCGATCGTGTCGGCCGCTGCGCGCGCGGCGGACGTCGTGGCACCTGGCGCATAGCCGGCATCGGCCTGAATCTTCGCGACCGCCTTCCGGGTCAGAGCGACGTGGCGGGATCCCGAGGTCTGCAGCGTGTCGCGCAGTGTGTTCCCGAGCAGGACGAGTGCGAGCGTGACCAGCGTGATCAGCAGAGCCGGCCACACCAGCGAGAGCGGTGCGACGTAGATGCCGAGGAAGGCTTCATTGAGCACACCGCCCCACGACGGCACCGTCGAGTTGCCGAGACCGATGAACTCGAGGGACGCCTGTGCGGCGATACCGGCAGCGAGGACGAAGGAGCTCTGGATGATGATCGGACCACGCACGGCGCGCAGGACGTGCCGGGAGATGATCCGAGAATCGGAGAGGCCAGCGACACGTGCCGCGTCGATGTACAGCTCGCTGCGCACGTTCACCACCAGGGTGCGCACGAGCCAGAAGTAACCAGGGAAGATCAGTAGGCCGAAGATGGCCATGAACACGATGATGTTCGGGCCGAGAACGGTGTACATCGCCACGAGCAGAACCATGCCGGGCAGAGTCAGGGTGATGTTCGCCACCCACGACAGCACGGCATCGACGGTGCCTCCGAAGTAGCCGGCCACCAGTCCGGTCGTGACGCCGAGTGCCAGGGAGACGAGCAACAGCACCACGCCTGCCTGCAGGGTTCCAACGGTAGCGATCAGCAGCCGCGAGAGGATGTCTCGACCGGCCATGTCACCGCCGAGGATGTACGGCCCCTGGAAAGGTGGCGCGTTCGTGAAGTCCAGGTTCGTCTGGTTGGGCGGGAAAGGCGCGATCCAGGGGGCGAGAATGCCCAGGACCAGCACCAGCAGAAGGAAGAGGGTGGAGACCAGGGCCACGGGGTTCCTGGCAAGTCTGCGAAGAACGCCGACAGGGGCGAGGTCGGTGGTGGCGACAGCGACCGTGACTGTTCCGGGTGCGACGGTCATGAGACACGCTCCTTCGGGTTGATCCAACCCGTGATCAGGGCAAGCAGGATGTTGACGATCACGACGACGCAGATGGTGAAGAGCACCGCGCCCATCACGATCGGGATGTCCCGCAGGATCGCGCTCGTGGTGAGCTGAGCGGCGACCCCGGGAAGCGCGAAGATCTTCTCGATGATGACCACGCCGCCCATGAGCCCGATGGTCTGCAGGGAGATGGTTGTGAGTCCGGGCAGTGCGGCGTTGCGGAGTGCGTGCCTCAGAACGATCGCCGTCTCCGGGACCCCGCGAGCGCGGAGCGTGCGGACGTAGTCCTGAGAAAGCGCATCCATCATCGCGCCTCGAAACTGCAATGCCGCGCCGGCGACGGAGGTGACGAGCACCGCAGTGACCGGTAGCACGAGCGTTCGGATCCATCCCTCCACGCTGTCGGTGGGACTCACGTACCCGGTGGCAGGGAACAGGGGGATCGCGACTGCGAGGGTGAACACCAGGATGATCGCGACGATGAATCCGGGAATCGCGCCGCCGAGAATTCCCCCGACCTGCAGCACTCGATCGATCCAACCGCCCTTCACCGCCGCGACGACGCCGACCACGACGCTGAGGATCAGCATCAGGATCACCGCGGTGATGACGACCGACAGAGTCACGGGGATGCGACTGCTGAGCACCACCGTCACCGGCTCGCCCGTGTAGTAGCTGCTGCCGAGGTTGCCGCGGAGGAGGTCGGCGACCCACTGCCCGTACTGCACGAGCACCGGCTGGTTGAGACCCAGCGCTTCGGTCCGCGCCTGAATCTGCTCCTCCGTGGCGCCCTCGCCGAGAACCTGCCTGACGAGACCCCTCGTGTTCGAGAACACGAGGAGGAAAGTGAGTCCGGTTCCGATCACGAGCAGGACCAGCGCCCCGAGCACTTTCTTGAGAATGAACTTCGACATGCGTTCTCCTTTGGGCGATGTCGGCGATTCGGGGTGGAGGCCACCGTGGGCGTCCTCCACCCCGAACACTGCGGTTTTGGTGCCGGTCAGTCCGCCGGTGCGAACGTGTAGAGGAACGGGTAGCTGCTGCCGGCGATCGGTGTCGCCGTCACGTCTTTGGCAGTCACCAGATACGCGGTCGGGGCCGCCCACGGCGCGAACCAGGCCTCCTCCATCACGATCTCCGAGACACGGTCGAAGATCTCATCCGCTTCGTCGCCGGTGGCGGACTGTGCCGCGAGGACGAGCGCATCGAGCTCGTCCGAGCCGGTGTGGAAGATGTTCCAGACCGACCCGCGGTGCACGATGTTGGCAAGATCCCACAGCGCCGAGCGGGACTCGATACCCAGAGAGATGACGGCGTACTTACCTCCGAGGACCTCCGTGAAGAACGACGTGATCGGAAGGTCCTCTTCCGTCACGCGGATGCCGATCTCACCGAGCTGCTGAACGACCATCGGGTTGGACTTGTTGAAACCGGGGATCGACGGGATGGTCAGGTCGAATCCGTCTGCGTAACCGGCTTCCGCCATCAGCTTGCGCGCGCCCTCGATGTCGTAGGGGTACAGCTCCTCGAGCGCCGGGTCATACAGGTCATTCTCGGCCTGGTACGGCTCAGACGTGGTGATGGCTTCGCCTCCGTAGAGGTTCTTCACGATGGAATCGCGATCCCACACCATGTTCATGGCCTGTCGCACCCGTGCGTCACCCAGCGCGGGCACCTTCTCGCCCGTGCGGTCGAAGATGAAGAGACCCTCGATCGTGCTGTTGCTGGTGATGCGATTGAACTGGTCCTCGGCGAACTGGTTCACGGAGGTGGGGGCGACAGTCGCGCCGTCGATCTGCCCGGTGCGAAGAGCCGAGATTCGAGCGGTCTCATCCTCGAGCACGCGGAGCTCGAGCTGTTCGTACGGGTAGGCGTCTTTGTTCCAGTAGTCCACGTTGCGGTCGAGGACGTAGATCGACCCTGAGGTCGTCTTCTCGGCATTGAGGACATACGGCCCCGAGCCCTGCGGGTTGGTGTCGGCGTCAGCGCCGTCGAAGAACGCGGGGTTCGCGATCGCTCCGAGCTGGACGGCCATGTACATCGGCATCAGGCCGTTGGGCTGGGGGGAATGCAGCGCGATCGTGGAGTCGTCCACCGCCTCGACTTCGACCCCCGCGAGGCGCCCGGAATCGGGGCCACCTGCATCGCGGATGTTCTCGATCGAAGCCTTGACAGCGGACGCGTCGACAGGGGAACCATCGGTGAAGGTCATCCCCTCCCGCAGCGTCAACGTCGTCGTGGTGGCATCCTCGCTCACCTCGAAGCTCTCGGCCGCGTTCGGAGACACGGAGCCATCGGGTTCGACCTTCAGGAGGGTGTCGTAGATCGACGACCACACCCAGCTGACGGTGCCACTCATGCCGGTCTGCGTGTAGTTGAGGATGGGTGTCGAATCCAGCGCCAGGGTGAGCTTCTGTGTGTCAGGCTCTGCCTGCCCTGCTCCGCCCGTACTCGCGCACGCGGTGAGCGAGAGCGCGACGACCGCCAGCATCGCTGTGGCGAGGCGACGAATGCCCCGGCGCTTGTAGACCGGTTCGGTCGCGTGTGCGACCTGTTCCGTTCCCGTCATTGCTGTACCTCCATTGGTCTCATACCGAACGCGGCATCGCGTCGGGAATAGCAACTCGTGCGCGGTCATCTTCAACCGGCTGAGCCAGAATTTATCAGCAGCAAATTTTTACCGCAAGTATATTTTCAGTAACGAAGAAGTCTTCAGCGAAGCGCACTGAAAACTCCTGATCCGGATCACTAAATGTGGAGATGGAGCCGCCGAGAGATCACGACGCGTGAACGCCGAGGAGGTCGATATCGTCTGCGAAAGCCTCCAGGTCCACGGTCGATCCCTCCCTGTGAAGCGCGCGCCAGCTCGCGCGATGCGCACTCTCGAAGATCGTCGGAGTCGTGGACGCCGCATCGGCCGTGCTGCACTCCACGCGAGCGGGCCGTGCCGTGTCGGCGCCGTAGAGCTCAGCGGTCACGATGCTGGCCGCCCCGTACGCCTGCACCCGATGCTGCAACACCCCCGCCTCAGTGGTGGATGCCTGAAGCTTGACGAGCAGAGCCCGCCCGCCCAGCGCGCCGTCGAGAGTGACAACCACGGACTTGCGTCCGCGGGTCGCGTCCCTCTCCACGAGCTGTCCGATGCCCAGCGCTCTGAGGAGTCGAAGCTGATCGAAGAGCAGGTCCGACGCCGAGGCAGGGCCACGACTCACCACAGTGATGGTGTCGAGTCCTTCCAGCTGAGGCGCGATGTCGTGAACGGCCGGATTGCTCGCAGCCGTCTCGCTCACGGCGAGGCGTGCTCCGGATGCCTCGGCCGCTTGCGCAAGATCGCGCACTGCCGCGGAGTCGTCCGGCCGCGGGTCGACGATCAGCGCGGTGGCGACTCCGGCATCGAGGTGCGCGGACACTCGTCCTGGCCACCCGGCTGCTCCGTCCGCTACCACGACATCGGCATCGCCCACCTCTGGCGCGCGCGCATAGCTCAGCGGCAGAGAAGCCAGAACCTCCCGAAAGAGCGGCTCAGCGCCCGAGTCGGCGTGGATCTTCACTGGTGTACTCATGAACGCGCGTCCTTTCGGAAGAGAGCGAATGATCGATCAGCGATCGTGACGACGAAGGTGAGATCGTCCACCAGGGACTGCAGCGCGGGTGCGTGGCTCGCGTCACCGTCGAGGATCTCGCCGATCACGCGCCACTCACTCTCGTACCCGTTGTGACCGAATGGGCCATGCACTGCGCGGGTGCCGTCGGCACGGATGACCGTGGCGGTCGCTGACCCTGCATGGACGAACGAGGGGGTGAAGTCGACATGCAACACGATGTCGTCGGAGATGACCTCCAGAGTCCAATGCGCGTCCCACTGCGCGTTGATGAGCCCGAAGATGTCGATGGTCCGCCCGCTGTCCTGACCGGAGATGGCGTAACCGAAGGGCGACAGCAGCTTCGCCGAGGTCACGTCGATCTTCTCCGGGGAGGGGACGAATCGTCTCACGAGTGGGAGATCGTGCACCGCGAGCCCGAGCACCGCCATCGAGAGCAGCCCCGCGCGCGCCTCGGCATCCATCTCACCGAATGCCGGCGGCGCGGGACGGCTGAGGATCTCGGTGGCGAGATCCTCGAACCGGTCGTTGAACGGGAGTACGATGCTCGACCGCACGGTGTGCGCGGTCTGCGCGAGTTCCTCCACCTCGGTCTGCACGGCGAGCCACCCGGGGTCGAAGGCATGCATCGCTCCGACGACCAACGGCACGCCGGTGCGCTCTGCGACCTCGACGATCCTGTTCGCCTCTTCGAGGGTCGTGGCCAACGGCTTCTCGCAGAACACCGCGCGTTTGCCCGC